>JANXRY010000005.1 GCA_025356635.1 Gammaproteobacteria bacterium | reverse complement strand
TTTGCACCAGCTCATCGCCGTAGGCATTGATGACGCGCAGCGCGTCGTCCTGCGAGTACGGGGTGAAGTAGCCGATGTCGTACCAGGAGTTGTAGTGCAGGAAGGTGCGGAACGGGTGCGCGCGCTCGTTTTCCAGATAGGCCATAAAGCCGCGGCGGAGTTGCCCTGTCGGCGCCACCCCCAACACCGCCGCATAGTCGGCGGCGACGTTGGCGCGCAACGGCAGCGCGCGGCGCAATTGCATGGTCGCGCGCCCGCCGATCGAGCGCGCAGTCGCCATCGGATGCTCGAAGGCGAAGAAGGCATCGTCGGCCACGATCGGCGCGCCGTCGGTCATGCCGGCCACGGTCGCGGTGGGCAGGGCAAGATCGACCAGGGTCAAGCGGTCGAGATCGTAGTCCTTCGGCGCTTGCAGCTTGAATTGTTCGCGCACGTAGTTGCCGCCATCGCGTAGCTGCGCCGTCCACTGCACGACCAGGCCACTGGCGGCATCGGCCAGGCGCGCCTGCAGTTGCACGCCGGCATGGCGTTCCGCGGCGCGCGCGGCGCCCATGTTAGCGACCATCGGCGCGCAGGACGGCGCGCCGTCGAGTCGCAGCGCGCTGGCGGGCATCGGCGTCTTGCTGTCGCGCAGCTGCAGGTCGAACAGTTCGCCGTCGAGTTTGCGCGCGCGACCGTCGAAGCGGTTGTCCAGCGCCGACGGTTTCAGCGTCTTGCCATCGATGGCAACGGCGAAACGCAGCGCGGCGTTGCCGAGCTCCGCGCCGCGCGCATTGACGACGCAGTGCGCAGCCCCTGGCGCGATTGGTAGCCAGGGTTCGCTCGCACTGACGAGCGTCGGGAAGACGGCGAGGCCAAACAGCGAAGCCAGTGGGACCTGACGCATCGGCGGGAGCCTGCAGGAACGGGACCGTCAGGGTAGCGTCCGGACGCGAGCGCTCCAAGCGTCATCGTTGTCGCCACCGCGCTGGCCGTGCTTGATAGGTACAAGTACGGATGGCGTTCGCGTTGGTGAATACCGATGATCGGGCCGTGGTTGTACAGTGGCCCGAGGTCACAAGCGAGCCCGAGCATGAACAACAGCGCCGATCACACCGTTCCATCAGTGGCGGATGCCGAGGCGATAGAGGTTGGGTTCAAGGCCCTGCGGCTGCGCCCTGGCATGTTCCTGCAGGCCAAGCCCGTGCATCCGGTCGACACCGGCTGGCCGGTGATGGACGAGTCGCGCAAGTACGACGCGCAATTCCTCGGCATCATCGACGACAAGGGCGTGATGGTCGTGCCGCACGGCGTGCTGAGCCTGAAGAATGGCATGCACGCCGGCGAAGACTTCACCATCCGCGGATTCACCGGCCAGTACGATTTCACCTTTGCCTCGAAGGTGATCCGGATCTTCGATTACAGCTTCCGCGATCCGCCGCTGGCCTATGCCTTGCTCACCTACCCCGAGACGGTGCGAGCCAAGCAGGTGCGTGGCGCCCTGCGCGCGCGGGTTTCCTTGCCCGCGGTGGTTTCCGCCGTCGACGGCAGCAATGCGACAACGGCCTCGATGATGAACTTGAGCGTCACTGGCGCCTTGGTCAATTCGCCCGGTCCGCTGGGCGGCGCCGGCGATCAACTGAACCTGGCGTTCGCCATCGAGTTCGAAGGCGAACCCGTGCCGTTGACTATCCCGGCGACCATCTGCCGTAGCCTGAAGTCGAACCCGGAAGAAGGATTCCAGACCGGGTTCGTGTTCAACGAAATTTCCCGGAACGACAAACTGCTTCTCTACTACTTCGTGCTGTCGTCGCTCGAATAACGGAACTGGCGCGCCCGACAGGATTCGAACCTGTGACCCTTGCCTTCGGAGGGCAATACTCTATCCAGCTGAGCTACGGGCGCATGAAAACTACGATCGCCATTGTACATCACCCCGGTCTGGCCCCAGTAACGGCTTGCGCAGCGGAAAAGGTGCAGAATCGGGCCATGACCGAGATCGATCCGCGCAGCGACGCCGTCCACCCGTTCCTCGCGAGCGTGCTCGATCATTCGACCCGACGGGCGATGCGCGTGTTCGATGCCACCGGCATGCTGACCGCGCAGAACGACCGCGCCCGCGAGCTGTGGTCGCCGGAACTCGAGGCGAGCCTGGCGCCGGCATTGGCGCAGGCACGCGAGCAGCTGCGCGCCCACCCGGAGCGCAGCATCGTCTTTACCCATGCCGGTCCCGATGGCGCCGTTGAGTGCCGCATGCTTGGCGTGCACGAGGATGGCGCGTTGCTCGGCTACACGCTGAGCCTGCTCGGCGCCGAGGATCGCGCGCAACACGCCGAAGCGCCGGAATTGGCGCGCTGGCGCCACGCGCTTGAAAACGCCGAGGACGGCTTGTGGGACTGGAGCGCCGAGACCGGCGTGGTCTACCGCTCACCGCGCTGCCTGGCCATGCTCGGTTTCGCACCGGGCGAGCTGGCCGAGAGCGTCGCGGCCTGGCAACCGCTCGTGCACCCAGACGATCGCGAGACGCAGGCGAACGCGATCCGCGAACACATCGAGGGCGGGCATTCGTCGTACCGGGTCGAATACCGCGCGCGCGACAAGCAGGGACGCTGGCACTGGATCCTCGACCGCGGCCGGGTGATCACCTGGAGCGCCGATGGCCAACCACGGCGCGTGGTCGGCACCCACACCGACATCACCGACTACAAGGACCTCGAGGCACGCCTGCGCGAGAACGATCGCCTACTCGCCGAGGCGCAGCGCATCGGCCACATCGGCAGCTGGGCCTGGGACCCGGCGACCGATAGCGTTTGGTGGTCCGACGAGCTCTACCGGATCATGGGCTGGCCGCGCGACGAAGCGCCCGCCAGTTGGCAGGAACACCGCGCGCTGTACCTGCCCGAATCGTATCGTCGGCTGGCCGAGGCGGTGGAGAAGGCGCTGGCCGACGGCAGCGGTTACGTGCTCGAGCTCGAGTTGCGCCAGCGCGACGACGGCAGCAAGCGCACGGTCGAGGCGGTCGGCGAAGCGATCCGCGACGCGTCCGGGAAGACCGTCCGCCTGATCGGCGTGCTGCGCGACCTCACCGACGAACGCCGCGCCACCGAGGCCGCGCGCTGGCGCGGCAAGTTGCTCGACCGGATCGCGGCGATGGGCCGCATCGGCGGCTTCGACTACGACCCGGACAGCGGCGAGTTGCACTGGACCGACGAGAACTACCGCATACACGGCATCGATCCGGGCACGCCGATCAGCCTGGCCAACGTGTTCGCCAACTACGACGAGCCGTCGCGGCTCAGGCTGCAGCAGGCGCTGCATCGGCTTGGCTCCGGCATCAGCCACGAGGAATCCACCGAGGCCAACTACTTCACGTCGGACGATCGCCGCCTGGTCCTGCGCGTCACCGCCAGCAGCGACGCCGGCGCCGGCGAGTCGCGGCGAATCGCCGGTCTGGTGCAGGACATTACCGAGGAACGCGAGGCTGGCGAACGGATCGAACAGCTGGCGCACTACGATACGCTCACCGGCCTGCCCAACCGCGTCCTCTTCCGCGAGCGCGGTACCCAGGCGATCCGGCTGGCCAAGCGGTCGCGCGTTTCGCTGGCGCTGCTGTTCGTCGATCTCGATCGTTTCAAGTATGTCAACGATACCCTGGGCCACGAAGCCGGCGACCTGCTGTTGCAGGAGATCTCCGGGCGACTCAAGGGCTGTTTGCGCGGCAGCGACCTGGTCGGCCGACTGGGCGGCGATGAGTTCGTCGTGATGCTGTGCGAGCTGCGCCGCCCCGAAGACGCCGCGATCGTGGCGAGCAAGATCATCGCCGCGCTCGGCCAGCCGGTCACGCTCGGCGACAGCGAAGCGCAAGTCGGCTGCAGCGTCGGCATCGCCCTACTCAGCGAAAGCTGCCCGGACCTGGAGTCGTTGATGCGCGCGTCGGACACCGCGATGTACGCGGCCAAGGAAGCCGGGCGCAATTGCTTCCAATACTACAACGACAGTTTCTACCAGCGCGTGCAGCGACGTACCCAACTTGAACGCGAGCTGCGCACGGCCTTGGCGCACAAGGAACTGTCGCTGGCCTACCAACCGACCCTGGCGCTGGCGGACAACCAGGTGTCCGGAGTCGAGGCGCTGCTACGCTGGCGGCGCAGCGATGGCGAATTGTGCTCGCCGGTCGAATTCATCCCGATCGCGGAGGAATGCGGCGAGATCGTGCCGATCGGTTTGTGGGTGTTGCGCGAAGCCTGCCGTCAGGGCGTCGCCTGGGACATGACCGGCATGGGCTTGACGCGGATGGCGGTCAACATATCGGCGGTGCAACTGCGCGATCCGCAGTTTGCCGCGCAGGTGATCGAGATCTGCGAGGAGACCGGCTGGCCGCCCGAACGGCTGGTGCTCGAGCTCACCGAATCGGCGTTGATGCGCGACACCGAAACCTTGCGCCGTACGTTCGCGATTTTCGAGGCGCATGGCATCCGCTTGGCAGTCGACGATTTCGGCACCGGTTTCTCGAACCTGCATTACCTGCACCGATTCCCGGTGCAGCATCTGAAGATTGACCGCAGCTTCATCAGCCACATGCTCGACGACCTGACCGTTGCCGTGCTGACCCAGGCGATCGTCCATCTCGGCCACGCGCTTGGGCTGGAGGTGGTCGCCGAGGGCGTGGAAACCGACGCGGCCATGCGCGCCTTGCGCAACCAGGGTTGCGACGAGATCCAGGGCTACCTGTTGGCGAGGCCGATGCCTGCTGCCGATCTGGAGGCATGGATCCGCATGCGCCGCGCCTAGCTGCGGGCCTTGTACATGGCCGCGTCGACGCAGGCCCAGACGTGGCCGATCCAGCCACCAAGCGTGAACGTCACCACCCAGAGCACGCCGGTGATGACGAAGAAGAACAGCGCGGCCAGCACGCGGCCCTGGAGCAACTGACCCAGTCCGGGCAGGAAGAAGCTGCATAGCGCGGCGATGACATTGCCGGTGGAACCTTGTCCTGCGCTCATCGTATTCACTCCTGGGATGACGCCGACAGGATGGTGGCGAAGGCGGGCAGCCTCAAGTGCCGTTGGTTGGTCGCGCTGCTACGCTAGCCGCATGCCGGAATTCCGTCCCTCCCTCCTGGATCACCTGCCGCCGCACTGGCGCGAACGCCTGCCGGTGTACTGGTTGCTGGTGCGTGGCGATCGCCCGATCGGCTGGTTGCTGCTGCTCTGGCCAACCTGGTGGGCCTTGTGGCTGGCCGCTGATGGCCTGCCGCCACTTTCCACGCTGGCGATCTTCAGCATCGGCGTGTGGCTGACGCGCTCGGCCGGCTGCGTGGTCAACGACTACGCCGCCCGCTGGCTCGATCCGCAAGTAGAGCGCACCAAAGCGCGGCCGCTGGCGACCGGCGCGGTCTCGCCGCGCGAGGCGCTGTGGCTGTTCGTGACGATGATGGCAGTGGCGTTCGGCCTGGTCTGCCTGACCAACCCGCTGACGATCCTGCTGAGCGTTGCCGGGTTGTTCCTGGCCGCGAGCTATCCCTTCCTCAAGCGCTACACCTATCTGCCGCAGGTCTATCTCGGGCTCGCGTTTGGCTGGGGCATTCCGATGGCCTACGCCGCCGTGCAGGACACCGTGCCGCCACTGGCCTGGCTGCTGTTCCTCGGCAACTTGCTGTGGACCACCGGCTACGACACTTGGTACGCGATGGTTGATCGCGACGACGACCGCCGCCTGGGCGCGAAATCCACGGCGATCCTGTTCGGCGAACTCGATCTGATCGCACTCGGTATTCTCTACGGCGGGTTCCTGGTGACCATGGTCCTGTTCGGCCAACGTGCCGAACTCGGTTTCAACTACTACGTTGGCCTGGCGGTGGCGGCGGGCTTCATCGGCTACCAGTTCGCGCTCGGGCGCGATCGCAGCCGCGAACATTGTTTCGCCGCCTTCCGCAACAATCAGTGGGTCGGCCTGGTGGTATTCCTCGGCATCGTGCTGGCGTTGTTGCACTAAGGCACGCGCGCCAGCACCCAGACATCAACCCGTTCCACACCAGCGCGGCGCAGGGCTCGCGTGGCTTCCTGCACCGTACTGCCGGTGGTCATCACATCGTCGAACAGGGCGACATGCGGCGGCAGGCCGCAATTGGGCGCGCAGGCAAACGCATCGCGCAGGTTGTCATGACGATGCTTGGCGTCCAGTTCCGATTGCGCGTCGGTGGCACGCACGCGACGAAGCCAGTCTGCGCGCAATGGCAAGCCGAGCGAACGCGCCAACGGCTTGGCCAGTTCCAGCGCCTGATCGTAGCCACGTTGCCGCAGCCGGCTCCGATGCAGCGGAACCGGCACCAGCGCGTCGGGGCGGTCGACCGTGGCGAAAGTCGATGCCATCACGTCCGCCAAGACCGCGCCGGCGGCGAGGTCGGCATGGAATTTCAGGCGTGGCAGCAAGCGATCCACCGGAAAGGCATAGGTGAATGCCGCCGTAGTCGCCGCGAACGGCGGCGGATGCAGTAGGCAGGCACCACAGGCCGCCGCGGGCGTGGGCAGGGGCAGGCCGCAGCGCGCGCAAGCCGAGCGGTTCCAGGGCAGGGCGTCGGTACAGCGCCGGCACAGGTCCCGACCCTCGACGCCAGGCTCGGCGCAAAGCAGGCAACGCGGGGCCAGCAGCCAGCGGCCGAAGCGGGCGAAGTGTCCGTCAACTTTTCCCATGGCGTCCTCGGTTGACAGAGTGGGGTGGCCTGACCAGACTGCCGTCTCTCCCGTTCCCGCGCCGTCGGAGTTTTCCCATGCCTGCTGTCCTCCGTCATGACTGGTCCCGCCCCGAAGTTCTGGCGCTACTGGCACTGCCGTTCCCGGACCTGATGCAGCGCGCCGCGACGGTGCATCGCGCGCATTTCGACCCGCGTGAAGTACAGGTCTCGACCCTGCTTTCGATCAAGACCGGCGGCTGCCCCGAGGATTGCGCCTACTGCCCGCAAAGCGCGCGCTACAACACCGGGCTGAAGGCGCACAAATTGCTCACCGTTGAAGAAGTCATCGAGAAAGCCACGGCCGCGAAAGCCGCCGGCGCCTCGCGCTTCTGCATGGGCGCCGCCTGGCGTTCGCCCAAAGACAAGGACGTGGCGCAAGTGGCGGAAATGGTCGGCGCGGTCAAGGCGCTCGGCCTGGAAGCCTGCGCCACGCTCGGCATGCTCAGTGGCGAACAAGCGCAGACGCTGAAATCGGCCGGGCTCGACTACTACAACCACAACCTCGACACTGCGCCGGAGTTCTACGGCGACGTGATCAAGACCCGCGAATACCAGGATCGCCTGGACACGCTCGAACACGTGCGTGACGCCGGATTGAAAACCTGCTGTGGTGGCATCGTCGGCATGGGCGAAACGCGCGAGCAACGCGCTGGCTTGCTGCAAACACTGGCCAACTTGCCGGAGCACCCGGGCTCGGTGCCGATCAACCGGCTGGTGCAAGTCGAAGGCACACCGCTGCACGGCACCGCCTTGCTCGATCCATTCGAGTTCGTGCGCACCATTGCTGCCGCGCGGCTGCTGATGCCGCGTTCGGTCGTGCGCCTGTCGGCCGGTCGCGCTGAGATGAACGAAGAACTCCAGGCCCTGTGTTTCCTCGCCGGCGCCAATTCGATCTTCTATGGCGAGAAGCTGCTGACCACTGGCAACCCGGATGTCGCGGCCGACCAGGCCCTGTTCCAGCGCCTGGGCCTGGTGCCAATGGCGGTGGTTCACGAGCCCGGAACCGTGCATGCGGATGTGACCCGCGAAACAAATCCCCCCGCCTGCGCGGCGTAGACTCCGGCCATGACTCCCCGTCCCCGCCTCGGCGATCGGATCGCAGCCGCGCTTGCTGCGCGCGACGCCGCGTCCACGCGCCGGGTTCGACGGCGGATTGAATCCCGCGAAGGCGCCCACGTAAGGATCGACGGCCGCGAGCTGGTCAACTTTTGCAGCAACGATTACCTGGGCTTGTCGCAACACCTGGAAGTAGTGAGCGCACTGCAGGAAGCCAGTGCCCACCACGGCATTGGCAGCAGTGCCTCGGCCCTGGTCTGCGGCTATCACGACGAACATGCCGCGCTCGAATCCGAATTCGCTTCCTGGATGGGTTACGAGCGCGCGCTGTATTTCGGCAGCGGCTATCTCGCCAACCTGGCGGCGATGCAATCACTGCTCGGCCCAGGCGATCTGTGCGTGCAGGACAAACTCAACCATGCCTGCCTGCTTGACGGCGCGCGCCTGTCTTTCTGCGATCTGAAACGCTATCCGCACCGCGATGCCGAAGCCGCGCTGCGGCAATTGATGAGCGAACCCGACGCCGCTGCCATACTCGCCACCGACGGCGTGTTCAGCATGGACGGCGACCTTGCCCCGCTGCGCGACCTGGCCCTGCTGGCGCGTGCCCAGGATGCACTGCTTTACGTTGACGACGCCCATGGCATCGGCGTGATCGGCCCGGAAGGTCGCGGCAGTATTTCCGTCGCCAATCTCGGTGCGCGCGAAGTACCGCTGCTGGTGCTGCCTCTGGGCAAGGCCTTCGGCGGCCAGGGTGCCATCGTGCTCGGCAGTAATGCACTGATCGGCCATATCGCCGAAACCGCGCGCCCGTATCTGTTCACCACCGCGCCGCCACCGGCGATGGCCGCGGCAATGCGGGTTTCTCTGCGCGTGGCCCGCTCTGAATCCTGGCGCCGCGCCAAACTTATTTCCTTGGTCATGCGGCTGCGTCGCCTGACCTTGAATGAAGGCCTGCCCCTGCTCGAATCGTATTCACCGATCCAGCCGCTGGTAGTGGGCGACAACGCCCGCGCACTGGCGGTGTCAGCCGCATTGGAAGAAGAAGGTTTCCTGGTCGGGGCGATTCGCCCGCCGACGGTGGCGGATGGCCAGGCACGGTTACGCATCACCTTGAGCGCCTTGCATACCGAAGCCGATGTCGATGCCCTGGCGGCGGCCTTGATCCGCGTCTGCCAACGTTTCTCTGTCGAGGCTTGAGATGCAGGTGGCGGTTCGCGGCACCGGCCCGGCGCTGGTGATGATCCATGGCTGGGCGATGCACGGCGGCGTGTTCGAGCCACTGGCCGTGCGCCTGCAGGATCACTTCAGCTTGCATCTCGTCGATCTTCCCGGCCACGGTCACAGTCGCGACAGCCTCGTGCCTCTGACGCTTGATGCGATGGCGAAAGCGATCTCCGCACAAACGCCACCGGCGCCGTGGTTGGGCTGGTCGCTGGGCGGGTTGCTGGCGCTGCACGCGGCGCAAAATTTTCCGGCAACCGTGCGTGGCCTGGTGATGCTCGCCGCCAGCCCGCGCTTCGTTCGCAGCACTGATTGGCCGCAAGGTATGGACGATGCCGTGTTCGCCGGTTTCGCCCGTGATCTTGGCAACGACTACCGCGCTGCGATCGACCGTTTCCTGATGCTCGAAGCACAAGGCTCGGAGCACCTGCGCGAAGAAATTCGCTTGCTGCGCGCGATTGTATTTGCGCAAGGCGAACCGACGCCGGGCGCGTTGGCGCGCGGGCTGGCGTTGCTGCGCGAGTCTGACCTACGTAACGAATTGCCACGACTGCCGATGCCCAGCCTGTGGTTGGCCGGACGTCGCGATCGGCTGGTGGCGCCGGCGGCAATGCAGGCCGCTGCCGCGCTGGCGCCGGCAGCGCGATCTCTCGAAATCGCTGGTGCGGGCCACGCGCCTTTCCTCACCCATGCCGAACCGGTGGCGCAGGCGATCATCGACTTCTGCCAAGGCTTGCCCGCATGAATGGGCCACCTAGCTTCGACCATCGCCAGTTGCGCCGCAATTTTGGCCGTGCCGCCGGGCGCTATGCCGAAGTCGCGGTGCTGCAACGGGAAGTGGAAGCGCGCTTGCTCGAACAACTCGGCGTGCTCGAAGAAAAAGTCCCCGCGCGAATTCTTGATGTCGGCTCTGGCCCGGGCCGGGCCAGCGGCGCAATGAAAAAACGCTGGCCCAAGAGCGAGGTGATCGCGCTCGACCTGGCCTTGCCGATGCTGCGTGAAGTACCGAAGCTGACGCGCTTCTGGCGGCCGATCCGGCGCGTTTGCGCGGAGGCCACGCAACTACCGCTCGCCGACGGTAGTGTTAACCTGATTTTTTCCAGCCTGTGCCTGCAATGGGTGCCGGATTTGCCGGCAGCGCTATCGGAATTTCGACGCGTGTTGCGCGAAGACGGCCTGCTGTTGTTTTCCACCTTCGGCCCGGACACGCTGATCGAATTGCGCGAGGCTTACCAGCTCGCCGGGGAAAAACATCCGCCGTTGTCACCGTTTGCCGCGATCCAGCCGATTGGTGACGCGCTGCTGGCGTCCGGTTTCCGCAATCCGGTGCTCGACCGCGACCAGTTCAACCTGACGTACTCCGATCCGATGGCGTTGCTGCGCGAGCTGCGCAGCATCGGTGCCGGCGATGCCCGCCGGCAACGCGCGCGCGGATTGGGCGGCAAGGGCCGGCAGGCGCGCATGCTCGCCGCCTACGAAAACTTGCGCTGTGATGGCGTGCTGCCGAGCACCTGGGAAGTGATCACGGCGATGGCTTGGGCGCCCGCGCCCGGCGCGCCGCGGCGCGAAGGCGACATGGATGTCGCGGTATTCCCGGCCGATCGGATTCCGCGCCGGCGCTGATCACTCGGCGTCGAGGTAGCGAACCCGCTTGGCGTCACGCCGCGCCTCGACCAGGCCGCGCATCTGCTCGCGCACCGCTTCGGCATCACGGATGTAGGCGAGCGAGATCTCTGGCGAGGTTTCGTCGGTCGTAAACAACACGATCTCGCCGAGCCCGACCATGCGTTCGCAGAAGTTCTGCTGGAACTTGGTATCGCGCACCCGGTACAGCTCGAGGTCCTCGGTAACCTTGCTGAATACGCCACGAGTGAATTTCAGGCGCTGGTCGGTCAACGTATAAACGGTGTTGCGGGTGAGCAGCCATTTCCACAAGGCATACGGAATCGGCAGCACCAGCAAGCACAGCACCCACCAGCCCAAGTTCTGCCATTGCGAGGGGCCGCCGGTCCACTGCAGATGTTCGTCGCTCATTTGTTTGCTCCAAGGGTGATGACGTTGGTGCCAGCCTACACAGGCAGGTCGTCAAGGTCGATATTGCCGCCCGACAGGATCAAGCCCAGGCGCTGGCCGGCGAAACGCTCGCGATACCGCAGCAGCACCGCCAGCACCGTCGCGCCGGACGGCTCGACCAGGATTTTCAGGCGCTGCCAGATAAGCCGCATCGCTGCGAGCGTCTCGTCATCGTCCACCGTCAGCACTTCGACGTTGTAGCGACGCAGCAAGTCGAAGTTGATTGCACCGATGGTGCCGCGCAGGCCATCGCAAACGGTATCGGGCACAAGATCAGTAACGCGCTCGCCGCGGTGCAGAGATTCGTAGGCATCGGCCGCACCGGCCGGCTCTGCGCCAAGCACGCGTGTCTGCGCCGCGATGCCGGCCACCGCAATCGCGGTGCCACCGATTAGGCCACCGCCACCGACTGGCGTGAACACGGCATCCAATGCGGCCACTTCGCGAAGCAATTCCAGCGCCGCCGTGCCCTGGCCGGCGATCACCCGCGGATCGGTGAACGGATGCACCAGGCGGGCGCCGGTGTCGGCCTGTACTTGCGCGGCCATCGCATCGCGCGCGGCCATGGTCGGCGCGCAGCGATGCAGGGTGGCGCCGTAGGCTTCAATCGCGGCCAACTTAGATTTCACCGCGCCTTCGGGTACGACCACGTGCGCGCGAATGTCACGCGTGCGTGCTGCCAGCGCCAGCGCGGCGCCATGATTGCCGGAGGAATGCGTCACCACGCCGCGTGCGGCTTCATCATCGGTCAATGCCCAAACCGCGTTGCAGGCACCGCGAAACTTGAATGCGCCGACACGCTGGAAATTTTCGCATTTGAAATGCAGTTCGGCGCCAACGAGCGCATCCAGTGAGCGTGAGCGCAGCACCGGCGTCACCTGCGCATGCGGCGCGATTCGCGCGGCAGCGGCGAGCACATCAGCGAAATTCGGAAGTTCATTCGCCATCACTGGGTTCCTTGCGTGCGGCGCCGAGCAAGCTGCTCATCGCCGAACCGGCCACCACTAACCCGGCACCGGCGTAACCCCAGGCCGAGACGTGCTCCAACGCGATCACATCGGGCCATAGCAGACGCACGCTGGCGACGACCATGATCGTCAGCAAGGGCGTGACCGCGAGGATCGCCGAGACCCGCGAGGCTTGCCAGTGTTCGAGCGCTTCGGCGAATGCGCCGTAGGCAACCAAGGTGTTGAGCGCGCAATAGCCAAGCAGCAGCCAATGGCGGAAATCCATGGCCGGCAATGCCGCTGGATGCGCGAGCGGCAACAATACGATGCTGGCGATGACGTAGATCGCCAACAGGATCGCCGGCGAACTCAGGCGCAGCAGCAGCTGCTTCTGGATCAGCGCGTAGGTGGCCCAGACCATCGCGGCCACGATCACCGCGCCGGAACCGACCAGATAGGCGTGCAGCGGAATCGTGTGGCCGACCAGTTGATCGCGAAAGAACAAGCCCAGCCCGAATGCGGTAATCGCCATACCGCACCACTGCCCGAGGCGATAAGGTTCGCCGAACACGAAGATCCCGCCGAGCGCCATCAACAGCGGCGCGAGCTGGATCAGCAATTGCGCATTCGCCGGCGAAGTGTGCTGAACGCCGATCAGATAGAACACGTAGTTGCCGATCAACATGAAAGCCGCGACCACCAGTAGCACCCAGCCACGACGATTGAGCGCCGCGAATTGGCGCAGGCCGCCGCCCGCTGCGAGCCAACCGCCTACTACCGCGGCGGCTATGACAAAACGGAACCAGGTGAGCGTGATCGGGTCGAGTTGTTCGAGCGTGAGCTTGAGTGCCACCGGCAGCGTTGCCCAACAGGCCGCCGTCACTCCCGCCAGCAGGAGCCCGCGTCGCCAACGGCCGGAAGCTTGGTGCAGCGCCATGAGCTATCCTCAGGTACGGAGGGCGGACCTTAGCACCCACTCGCCTTGAGTGGCGACGGGTTAAGCAGCAATTCACGGCTTCGGATCAAACTGGCGGCAACAAGGGGGTGGGTCATGAGACAAGTACGCACGATAGCGTTGACGGCGCTGCTGATCGGCCTTGGCGCGTGCGCCACAACGTCGAAGGATCGTTATTACGTTTCCGGTAACGAACAGGGCGGCGATTACTACCTTGCCCCGGCGCCGCGCGACGATTTTTACACCAGTAATTTTGGCTTTTACGGCTGGATGTTCCCTTACGGTTACTGTTCCTGGCGCCCAACAGACTGCGGCTACGGCTACAGTTACTGGGGGTTTTCAGGCGGCCCGTTTCCGCCCGGATACCTGGCGCCCAGCCCCGGCATACCTCCCGCCAGCACGCCGCCACTGGCAACAGACCAAGGGAACGGTCACCCGCACCCTCGGCAGCACACGGCATCGTTGCCTGATCGCCCGCAGCCGAGATCCCCGGTTCCGGCAATGGAACGCCGAGAAGCGCACGAACAGCCATCGATATCGATGCCGCAAGCGCGCAGCCGCGATCGCAGCAATGGCGACCCGACACCCCCGAATTGAAGCCCTTATGCCGACTGACTGACGCAGAGCGTCGCTTTATGACCAGGGCCCGGCTTTCTTCAGGCGAAAAAAAGCCGGAAGCTCCCCCCGGAGCTTCCGGCTAGCATTCCCTCCGCCGGCTTGACCGGTATCCGTAAGGACCAGGGTCAACGCCCCCCGGCGTTTGCCGCGGCGGGTGCGATAATGCCAATGCAGAAACCATGCCAATAGCCAGACATGAATCTTTCCAGCTACGACTTCGATGTAATTGTGATCGGGGGCGGCCACGCCGGCACCGAAGCCGCGCTGGCCTCGGCACGGGCTGGCGCGCGCACGTTGCTGCTGACCCACAGCATCGAGACGATCGGGCAGATGAGCTGCAACCCGGCCATCGGCGGCATCGGCAAGGGTCATCTTGTGAAAGAGATCGACGCACTCGGCGGCGCCATGGCGCGCGCGGCCGACCGCGCCGGCATCCAGTGGCGCACGCTCAATGCCTCGAAAGGTCCGGCGGTGCGCGCCACCCGCGCCCAGGCCGATCGCGCGCTGTACAAGGCGGCGATCCGGCGCATCGTCGAAACCGAGCCGAACCTGTCGCTGTTCCAGCAAGCGGTGGACGATATCGTCATCGAAGGCGAGCGCGTGCGCGGCGTGATCACGCAATCGGGCCTGCGCTTCGACGCCCGCGCCGTGGTGCTGACCGCCGGCACTTTTCTGGCCGGCAAGATCCACGTCGGCCTCACGAATTACGCCGGTGGCCGCGCTGGCGATCCGCCCGCCACCACGCTGGCGCAGCGCCTGCGCGAAGGTCCGTTCGTGGTCGATCGCCTCAAGACCGGCACACCGCCGCGCATCGACGCCCGCACGATCAACTTCGATGGCCTCGACGAACAGCCCGGCGACGCGCCCATTCCGACCTTCAGTTTCGTTGGCTCGCAAGCCGAACATCCGCGCCAAGTAAGTTGCTGGATCACCCACACTTCCGAACGAACGCACGAGATCATCCGTGGTGCGCTCGACCGTTCGCCGATGTATTCGGGGGTGATCGAGGGTGTCGGCCCACGCTACTGCCCGAGCATCGAGGACAAGGTCGTGCGCTTTGCCGACAAGTCTTCGCACCAGATCTTCATCGAGCCGGAAGGATTGGACACGTTCGAAATCTATCCGAACGGCATCTCGACCTCGCTGCCCTTTGACGTGCAGCTGGAACTCGTGCACTCGATCAAGGGCTTCGAGAACGCGCACATCACCCGGCCCGGCTACGCGATCGAGTACGATTATTTCGATCCACGCGGGCTGAAGGCGTCGCTGGAAACCAAGTCGGTCGCCGGCTTGTTTTTCGCTGGCCAGATCAATGGCACCACCGGTTACGAAGAAGCGGCCGCGCAAGGCCTGATCGCGGGCCTCAACGCCGCGCGGGGCGTGCAGGGCAAGGACGCCTGGTCGCCGCGCCGCGACCAGGCCTATATCGGCGTGCTGATCGACGACCTGATCACGCGCGGCACCACCGAGCCCTACCGCATGTTCACCTCACGCGCCGAGTACCGGCTGCAACTGCGCGAAGACAACGCCGATGCGCGACTGACCGAAATCGGACGAACGCTGGATTTGGTCGACGACACCCGCTGGGAAATTTTCTCGCGCAAGTCCGAAGCCGTTGCAGCGGAAACGGAGCGTCTGGCCAAGCTCTGGGTTTCACCGAACAGCCGACTCGGACTAGCCCTCAACGCAAGCACCGGCATTGTCTTGAGTCGAGAAGCGACGGTCCTGGATTTGATCCGCCGGCCGGAGCTCGATTACGCCCGGCTCAGCGCCATTGAAGGCTTTGGCCCCGCTGTCGCCGATCCCAAGGTCGCCGAACAGGTGGAGATCACCGCCAAGTATTCCGGCTACCTCGATCGCCAGAACGAGGAGATCGAAAAGCAGCGCCGGCATGAGCAAACGACCATCCCTGCCAATTTCGAATTCAGCGGCTTGGCCGGCCTGTCCGCCGAACTGCAGGGCAAGCTGGCCCAGGTCCGTCCGGAAACCATCGGCCAGGCCCAGCGCATTCCCGGCATGACCCCGGCCGCCGTTTCCCTGTTGCTGGTCCAGTTGAGCAAACGTCGCCGGGTGGCCTGAGAGGACGGAGACCCTGATCAGCCATTCCCTATGGTATGGAGCCCGGACTTGGTTTAATGTGTTCTTTACATTTTCTGCCCCACACGTCGTCCAACCGATCCAGGAGTTCGTCATGCCTCGTATTTCCACTCTCGCCAGCGCGCTTGCGTTAGCCTTGGCCGGCACTTCGGCCGCCCAGGCCCAATCGTTCTCCAATGTGATTTCCTTTGGCGACAGCCTGTCAGATGCAGGCCAGTACGCCGCGCTGGGGCCCTACTCCTTCGGCGCCGGCAGCTTTACCACCAATCCGGATGACGTCTGGACCCAGATCCTGTCGAACGCCTACGGCTACAACCAGACGGCTTCCATGGCCGGCGGAACCGACTACGCCTGGGGTGGCGCACCAACGTCGTTCTCGGTCGGCGGCGTTACTGTGCCACTGCAATGCGTTCCCAGCACCTTGCCCTGCAAGTCGGTAGCGCAGCAGATTGGCGCCTACTTGACCGCCAATGGCGGCCACGCAGATGGCGAAGCCCTTTACACCTATTGGGCCGGCGCCAACGACATCTTCAACTACCTCGGTTATGTCAACGCGCACTACATCAGCAGCGCGCAGGCACAGGCATTCACCGGCGCCTCGGCGATCACCGCCGTTGGCGAAGTCGGCGCCCTGCAAGCCGCAGGCGCCAATTACATCGTCGTGCTGAACCTGCCCGACATCGGCAAGTCACCCTTCGGTACCAGCTTGGGCGCCGCAGGTTCCGCCGGCGTGTCCGGCCTGGTCTTCGTCTACAACGAAACCCTCAATGCCGGCCTCGCCACGCTCGCCGACGGCATCATTCCGATCAACGCCTATGCCCTGGTCAACGAAGTGTTGGCCGACCCCGCTACTTACGGGTTCACCAACACCACCGGCACTGCCTGTACGGTCAGCTCGCTGTTCTGCACCCCGGCCACCTATGTTTCGGCCGGCGCCAATGAAACTTATTTGTTCGCCGATGGCGTGCATCCCACCGGCGGTGCGCATCGGCTGATTGCCCATGCCGTGATGGCTACCCTCGCTGCTCCCGGCCAGGTCTCGTTTGCGGGCGAACTGCCGCTGCAGGTGTATGACACCCACAGTGGCACGATCAACAACGAACTGTTCAACGAACGCCGCACTGACCGCAGCAACAACGAAGCCAACGCCTATGCCCGCATCCAGTACGGCAAGCAGAAGTTCGACGCTGCCGCCAATACCGGCGCCATGGATTTCAACCAGATCACTGCCACCTTTGGCGCTGACTACATGGCCAGCGACAACGTGACGCTGGGTGCCGCGGCCTCGTTCGGCGGCGCCAATAGCAGTACCGGCGGCGCCAACCTGCGCTCGCGCGAATTGCTGGCTTCGGCCTATGCCTCCTTGAACGTGGGTGATGCGGGTTACATCGACGCCATCGTTTCCGCGGGCGGCAGTAATATCGACATCAAGCGCAGCATCGTGCTCGGCCCGTCCACCCGGATCGAGCGCGGCACGACCAACGCCAGGCACCTGGGCTTTGAACTCGGTGGCGGCCTTGCCTTCGGCTCCGAAGATTTCCACCATGGCCCATTCGTGTCGATTGCCTGGCAGAAGGTCAACGTCGACGGCTATGCCGAAGACGGTCTCGACAGCACGTCGATGTGGTTCGGTGATTTCGAGCGCAAGTCCCTGGTCGGCCGGATCGGCTATCAGTTGCAGGGCAACTCCGGCAGCTTCAAGCCCTTCGCCCGCATCGCCTATGCCCACGAGAACAAGTCCGACGCAACCCGTGTGCAGGCTGGCTCCAATACCTTGAACGGCCATTTCACGATGAATGGTTTCACGCCTTCAGACCATTGGGGCGAAGCTGAGCTCGGCTTCCGTTACAGCGCCAATGACAGCACTGACCTGCTGTTCAGCTACGGCGGCCGCTTCAGTGACAGCAGCCAAAGCCGAGGCGCGTTGAGCTTCGCCGTGATGACCCAGCTCGGCAAGGCGGCACCTGCCCCGGCACCAGAAGCCGAGCCGATGCCAGAACCACAGAAGACCTGCGCCGACATGGATGACGACGGCGACGGCGTCAACAACTGCGACGACAAGTGCACGGATTCGGCCGCCGGCCAGGCGATTGGTCCGGATGGTTGCCCAGTGCCACTGACCATCGACCTGAAAGGCGTGAACTTCGACTTCGACAAGTCGACGCTGCGTCCTGACGCCGTGGCGATCCTGGACGAAGCCATCTCGATCCTCGGAAAGTATCCGGAGTTGAAAGTGGCCGTGGCAGGTCACACCGATTCGATCGGTGACGAAGCCTACAACCAAGGCCTGTCTGAGCGTCGCGCCCGTACCGTGTACGACTACCTGACCGGCCATGGCATCGGTGCCGGTCGCCTGGTAGGTCCGCAAGGTTTTGGCGAAAGCAAGCCGATCGACAGCAACGACACCAAGGAAGGCCGCGCACGCAATCGCCGGACCGAGCTGGACGTGCAGAACTGATCGCAAGCACTAGCAATAAAAAAACGCCGCCTTCGGGCGGCGTTTTTCTTTGTGCCATCGCTTTCGAACTCAGGCCTGGGCGAGCAAGGCCACTTCCGCGACGGCGGCGAAACGATCGGCCAGGCGCTTGAGCAGGGCCAGGCGATTACCGCGCACGGCGGGGTCTTCGGCCATCACCATTACGCCATCGAAGAAGGCATCCACCGGCAGGCGCAACGCGGCCAGGCGTTTGAGCACGCCGATATAATCGCGCGCGGCGAGCATTGGGTCGGTGTCGGCGATGGCCGCGTCCACGGCGGTGTTGAGGTCACGCTCGGCAGTTTCAGCGAGTAACCCGGCTTCTACCTGCGCCGGAATTCCGCCTTCGACTTTCTTCAGGATATTGCGGATGCGCTTGTTGGCCGCGGCCAGTGCTTCGGCTTCGGGCAAATTCGCGAACTCGCCGATCGCCTTGAGGCGACGGTCGAAGTCGAGCAGCGAAGCTGGCTTGAATTCGGCAACGGCATCGAACTGCGCGCCGGTGAATCCGCGTTCGGCATAGTAGCCACGCAGGCGGTCAAGCACGAAATCATGGGTTTCACGCGCGTCGGCCATAAGTCCGACTGGCAATTGGCGAATGGCAAGATCAAGACGGGCGTGAAGATCGAGTTCGAACTCACCCTCGATCAGCGTACGCGCCAAGCCCAGGGCATGCCGGCGCAGCGCGAACGGATCCTTGCTGCCGGTCGGTTTCAGGCCAGCCGCAAAACCGCCGGCCAAGGTATCGAGGCGCTCCGCAATCGCCAGCACTTGCCCGAGTTTCGACGGCGCGATCGCGTCGCCGGAAAAACGCGGCATGTAGGCATGGTCGATGGCATCGGCAATCTCACCGCTCAGGCCAGCATGGCTGGCGTAGTAGCGGCCGGCGATGCCTTGCAATTCCGGAAATTCGCCGACCAGCCGTGATTGCAGATCGGCTTTCGACAACTCCGCAGCGCGGCGTGCCTGCACAGGATCGATGCCCAGTTGTGTCGCAATCGTTTCGGCCAGATTCGCCACGCGCGCCGACTTGTCGGCATAACTGCCCAGTTTCTGCTGATAGGTCACCGATGCCAGCCCGGCGCGCATCGACTCCAGTCCCTGCTTGCAATCCTCGTCGAAGAAGAATTGCGCATCGGCGAAGCGCGGGCGGATCACCCGCTCGTAGCCCTTGCGCACCTCCGCTTCGTCTTTCGATTCGATATTGGCGATACCGATGAAGTGTTCGCTCAGGCGATGCTCGCGATTGATCACCGGGAAGAATTTCTGGTTCGCTTCCATCGTCGAGATCAGCGCTTCCTGCGGCACGCGCAGGAATTCGGACTCGAACGAGCACAGCACCGCTTTCGGCCACTCGACCAGGCCATTTACTTCTTCGAGCAGCGCGGCAGGAACCTGGGCGATGCCCTCGGCGCGCGCTGCTGCCGCAGCGATTTCGGCGCTTATGCGGGCACGACGTTCGTCCGGATCGACCAGCACAAAGGCGCTGCGCAACGCGTCAACATAATCTTCCGGGCGCGATAGCCACACTGGCTTGGGCGCGTGGAAGCGATGGCCGCGACTCATGCGGTCGGCCTTCAGGCCGAGGATCTCGGCTTCCACCACTTGGTCGCCCAGCATCAGCACCAGCCAATGCGCCGGCCGTACGAAAGCGTAGTCTCGACTGCCCCAACGCATCGGTTTCGGCACCGGCAAGACCTTCAATGCCTCGCTTACGATCTCGGGCAACAACATCGCTGTGGCCGCACCGGGCTTTTCGCGGCGGGCAACGAAACGCTCGCCCTTGCCATCGGTGATTTTCGCCAACTGCTCGATCGTTACGCCGTTCTTGTTGGCGAACCCAAGTAATGCCGGCGTCGGTTGACCGTCGGCACTGAGGCCGATGTTGAGCGTCGGCCCCAACACTTCCAGCGTTTGCGTCGGTTGTTCGCTGGCGACACCGGGCACGAATACCGCCAACCGTCGCGGCGAATACCACGGCCGTGCGCCCTCGCGTTGGTAAGCAATGCCGCGTTTGTCGAGTCCAGCGAGCACGCCGTCGAAAAAAGCACGCGCCAGATCCGGCAACGCCTTTGGCGGCAGTTCCTCGGTGCCGATTTCCACCAGCAGGGATGCGGGCGTCGCCATCACGCCACCTCACGCTTCAGGTTGGGGAAGCCGAGCTTCTCGCGCTGCGCGTAATAGGCCTCGGCGACCGCGCGCGACAAGGTGCGCACGCGCAGGATGTAGCGCTGGCGTTCGGTCACCGAGATCGCACGACGGGCATCGAGCAGGTTGAACGAATGCGAGGCTTTGCAGACCTGGTCGTAGGCGGGCAAGGGAAGGCCGAGTTCAACCAGTTTCAGCGCTTCTTTTTCGCAGGCATCGAAGCGATGGAATAGTTCGGCGACATCGGCATGTTCGAAGTTGTAAGCGCTTTGCTCGACTTCGTTCTGGTGGTAGACATCGCGATACGTCACCGGCCCTTGCGGCCCGACCGTCCAGACCAGATCGTAGACGCTATCGACGTTCTGCAAATACATGGCCAGACGTTCCAGGCCGTAAGTAATCTCGCCGGTAACCGGCCGGCATTCCAAACCGCCGGCTTGCTGGAAGTAGGTGAACTGGGTGACTTCCATGCCGTTCAACCACACTTCCCAACCCAGGCCCCAGGCGCCGAGCGTCGGCGATTCCCAGTTGTCCTCGACGAAGCGCAGGTCGTGCACCAGCGGATCCACGCCCAGCGCCTTGAGCGACTCCAGATACAGATCAAGGATGTTGTCGGGGTTGGGCTTCATCACCACCTGGTACTGGTAGTAACGCTGCAGGCGATTCGGATTCTCGCCGTAGCGGCCATCGGTCGGGCGACGACACGGCTGCACGTAGGCGGCGTTCCACGGCTCGGGGCCAAGCGCGCGCAGGAACGTGGCGGGATGAAAGGTGCCGGCGCCGACTTCCAGATCAAGCGACTGGATCAGCACGCAGCCTTGGCTCGCCCAGTATTGGTTGAGTCGAAGGATGAGGTCCTGGAAGCTTGGCGCGGTCATGCTCGAATCCGGAATTTCGTTGAGAACAATGCGGTTATTATAGGCGCACAAGCGCGGCGAGCTTGCCCTCTGCCGCTACCCCAAAGGACACCTGGATGCTCTCGAAATCGATCTCCCTTGGCACGCCCTTTCGCTGGCTGACCGATGCCTTGGCGCTCTGCCGGTTGCAACCTCGGCCGCTATTCGGCGCATCCGCGCTGCTGATGGTGGCCATTCTGCTGCCGAGCCTGATCGAGCTATCGGTTGTTGCCGCCTTCAACCCGTCTGCAAGCGTCTCCCTCGGGATCCAGCTAGCCGGCGCGCTCATTTCCATCGTGCTGTTCCCACCGCTGTTCGGCGGCTATTACCGCATGGTGGACGCCGTCGTCGGTGGCCGACCCGCTTCGTCTATCGATGTCTTTGCGGTCTATGGCGACGCGAATCGCGCCTGGCGATTGATTTTCACCAGCCTGACTTTCCTGGTCATCGCGATCATCGTTTTTGGTGGCTTGGCTTTCGCCGCTGGCGCCGGTTATCTGATCGACTTGTTCAAGGCCGCCATGACCGCGACGCCGGGACAACCGCCGACGCTGCCACCCTTGCCGGCCGGTTTCCTGCCCTGGCTTCTCGTTTTCTTCCTGGTCGGACTGATCTTCGCCACCGCCCAGGGGCTTTCGCAAGTCCACGCGGCACTGACCGAGCGCAATCCCATCGAAGTGGTCGGTGCTGCCTTTGCCGCCACCTTGCGCAACCTGGGCGCGTTCCTGTTGTTCTATCTGGCGATGCTGTTCGTGGGAATCGTGTTGATGCTGATCTTCGTTGTCGTGATCGCCCTGGTGGCAGTGGTGTTGGTCAAACTCAGCAGCGTCGTCGCGATGGTCGTGCTGATGCCCGTCTATCTGGCGTTGATGGTGACCATGTACGCACTGACCTTTGCATTCACCTACTACGCCTGGCGAGACACTCTTGGCGACGCCGGCACGGCGTCACCCAACCAACTGGTTGTCTGACTGCTTCAGGCTACCGGGCGGAAAACAACGATGGCGGTTCCGGCGATCAGGTCGTGCAGCGCACGGCCATCGCGACGAAACATGGCCAGCGCGTGGCCGAGGTTCAGGCTAAGCCAACTCAGGCTGCCCGCGAAGTAGCGTGCCGCGGCGCGCGCCAAGGTCATCGCCTGGCCATCGATCGCGACCACGCGCAGGCCGAGTAATCGCTTTCCGGGCGTGGCCTGCCAGCGGCTGGCTTCAAAAGGAATGAAATACACCGCCGCCAGCAACGATGCCAGGACTAGCGTCCCGGTCAGCCCGGCGCACAGTCGCAACGTGGCCTGCGTGAGCTGCGCTTGCAATGCCGGATCGGCAAGCATCCTGGTGCTTAGGTCCAGCCACAGGCCGAGCGCTGAATCCGCTTGCCAGGATTGCGCGAGCATCCAGTTTTCGAGTTGCACGCGCAAGCTCTGGAGCTGCGCCGCCGCGTCGCTCAGGCCCGGTCGCAAGGCGACGTAGAGCAAGGGCGAGAGCAGCAGCCAGTCCAGGCACCAGGCGGCACTGCGGCGCCAGAATCCAGCCGGTTTCCCCGGCATCGGCAGCGCCGCCATCAGGAATTCGCCACGGCCTTGGGGCGCGCCACCAGCCGCGCGGCGATCAGGCCCAGCTCGTAGAGCACCATCATCGGGAGCGCCAGCAGCAGTTGCGAGATCGCGTCCGGCGGCGTGAGCACCGCCGCCACCACGAAGATGCCGACGATGACATAGCCGCGCGCCTGCGCCAGTTGCGCCGGCGTCACCAATCGCAATAGCACCAGGATCACCACCGCCACCGGCACTTCGAAACTGGTGCCGAAGGCGACGAACATCACCAGGACGAAATCGAGGTAGTGGCTGATGTCGGTCATCATGGTCACACCCGCCGGTGTCACCCGGTTGAGGAACGCGAACACCATCGGCAACACCAGGAAATAGGCGAACGCGCAGCCGAGGTAAAACAGCAGTACCGCCGCCGCGAGCAGGGGCCGGGCCATCCGTTTCTCGTGTCGGTACAAGCCCGGCGCCACGAACGCCCAAGCCTGGTAGAGCAGGTAGGGCATCGCCAACATCAGTGCGGCGAAGAAGGCGAGCTTGACCGGCGTGAAAAATGGCGAGGCCACTTCGATCGCGACCAAGTGTGTGCCGACGGGCAGGGTCGCGAGCAGCGGTTTCGCCAACCAGGAATACAACCGGTTTGCGAACGGCAGCAGGGCGAAAAATACCAGCAACAGGGCGACCACCGCGCGCAACAAACGCGAGCGCAGTTCCAGCAAGTGTCCGATCAGGCTGTCCGGCAAGCCGAAATCGTCGCTGCTCATGACGAATTGTCTTCGGATTTATCGCTAGTTGGCGGCGGTGTCTTTGCACGCATCAACTCGTCCGCAGAGGCGACGGCGCCATCGAGCGACTTCCTGACTTCCTCGAGGGGCGCCTGCAATTCGCGGCGAAACTGCTCGTTGGCCAGTTCCGCATCCAGCTCAGCCTTCACCGAATACCATTGCGCGCGGGCCTTGCGCACCCACAGCCCGGCCAGGCGCGCCGCCTTGGGCAGGCGTTCGGGGCCGAGCACGAGCAAGGCCACGACGGCGATCACCAGCATTTCGCTGAAGCCGACGTCGAACATGGCGGTGTCTCCGGCTTACTCGCCGGCAGGCTTGTCGTTCTTGACGTCGGCCGCGTCGCTGTCGAGTTTCTTGGGCTCGGCCGGCGGCGCTTCATCGCCCTGAAGGCCCTTCTTGAAACCGCGCACGGCATCGCCGAGGTCCTTGCCGACACCGGGCAGGCGCTTGGTGCCGAAAATCAGCACTACGATCACCAGCACGATGATCCAGTGGATGAGGGAGAAACTACCCATGGCGGTTCCCGAACAAAACGGACGTCTGTGAAATGATAGCGCGTCGTCGCCGAAGCGGCGTTATTTCGCCGGTTCCGGTTGCTTGACGGTCGCTTCCTCGAGCCGGTCGCGGAACGCCACCAGGGCGTCGGAGCCGCGGCCGGCGCGGCCTTCGAAGATCGCCCGCGGCGTTGTGCCAGCGCCGTAAGCCGCTTCATTGGAACGGTTGTCGATCGCCAGGCGGGTGCCATCAAGGGCCACGCCGGCGAACAGGCCGCGAGCGCGCGAGTAACTGTAGATCTCGGCCTTGAGCCGCTCGTCGGTGCTGGCCTGGGCGCTGCGTCCGACCGGGCCGGCGGCCACACTGGCATCGCCGCCAAGGGTGAATTTGCCTTTGATGATGGAGTCCACGCCCTGGGCGCTACGGAACACCAGGATCACGTCCGCCGATTGCACGCCCGCCTGGAAGCCGAAGCTGCCGCCGGTGAGGGTGATGAAAGAGGGCGGCGTCCAAGTGCCGTCCTGACCGCGGATTGCGATCACGCCACGGCCGCGACGACCGCCAGCGACGAAGCCGACCTTGATTACATTCGGAATGACCGCGATAGCCTGGGCGTTTTCGAGCAGGCGCGAGGGAATGGACTCCTCGGGAATGCGCAGGATCTCGGTAAGTACGCGGCTGGCGTTCTCGGCGCGTGCGTTTTCGACCTGGCCAGCGTTTGCCGGCACGACCATGGCGACCAGCAGCAGCGCAACAAGGGGCAGCAGAAGTCGGGTCATCCTGAGTCTCCGGGAGGGTCAATGTTGGAAGTATGGGCCGTCGGCACGAATCGGTCATGAGCCAGCGGAGATGACGGGAATGATAGATTGAGTTTCCCGATCAGGAACAGTTCCCATGCCAGTGCGTTTTCGCAACGGCCCGCTGACGCCACCGACCCGGACCGTCCTGTTGCTGGTCAATCTCGGCACGCCGGACGCGCCAACCCCGCGGGCGGTCCGCCGTTACCTCGCCGAATTCCTTCACGACTATCGCGTGGTCGACCTGACTCGCTGGCTCTGGTGCCCGTTGCTGCACGGCGTGATCCTGCCCTTGCGTGCGCGCAAGGTGGCGCGCAAGTACGCCAGTATCTGGGGAGAGAACGGCTCACCCCTGCTCGCCTTGAGCCAAGAGCTGGCCGTCGTCCTGCAGGCGCAGCTCCCGGACATCGATGTCTGCCTGGCGATGCGCTACGGCCAGCCCGCGGTGGCAACGGTGCTGCGTCAGCGGCAAGAGGCGGGCATGGCCCGAGTGCTGGTACTGCCGCTGTATCCGCAATACTCGGCCAGCACGGTCGCTGCCGTGCACGATGCCGTCCTGGCGGAGCTTTCGACCTGGCGCTGCGTTCCGGAGCTGCGCTTGATTGCCGACTACCATCTTGATGACAACTGGCTCGATGCACTTGAGGCAAGCGTGCTCGAGCATTGGGACCTGCATGGCCGTGGCGAGCTGTTGCTGATGTCCTTCCACGGACTGCCCGAGCGCTTTATCCGTGCCGGCGATCCTTATGCCCGGCAGTGCGAGGCCGGCGCCCGTGCCCTGGCAGGGCGACTGGGCTTGGGTGCGGAACAATGGCGTCTCAGCTACCAGTCCCGATTCGGTCGTGAGCCGTGGCTGCAGCCGGCTACTGATGCGACGCTGGACGCACTCGCCGACAGCGGCATTCGCCGCGTCGACGTGATCTGCCCCGGCTTCGCGGTGGATTGCCTGGAAACGCTGGAAGAAATCGCCGTGGAGAACGCCGGGCACTTCCGGACACGCGGTGGCGAACTGCGCTACATCGTCGCGCTCAATGCCGCACCCCGACACGCCGCAGCCTTGGCCATGATCGCCCGCCGCCAGCTGCAGGGTTGGCCGCATTGATGCGCGAGATCACTTTGGAAACGCCCCGTGGCCCGATCGCTGGATTGCGCTATGGCGATTCCGACGGCCCCCGCTTGCTGGCCCTGCATGGCTGGCTCGACAACGCCGCCAGTTTCATACCGCTGATGCCGCAACTGTCTGGATTTGATTTCATCGCCCTCGACCTTCCCGGTCATGGCGCGAGCGCGCATCGCCTGCCTGGCTACGACTATGTGTTCGTTGACTGGATCCACGACGTGCTCGACGCCCTCGATGCACTGGGCTGGGCCAGCGCGAACCTGCTCGGCCACTCGATGGGCGGCGCCATTGCCTGCGTGGTCGCCGCCGGTGCGCCAGAACGGGTCAAGCGGCTGGCGGTGATCGAGGCGCTCGGGCCCTTGTCCGGCGTAGCGGCCGAGGCAGGGTCGCGCCTGCGTCAGGCGGTGACAGCCCGGCGCGCCCTTGATCCCGTACGGACGCCGCGGGTCATCAAGGACCTGGAGACCGCGGTGGATGCGCGCCTGGCCGTGTCGGCCATGAGCCGCGATGCCGCGCGACTGATCGTCGAACGAAACCTGCGCCGGGTCGAGGGTGGTTTCGCATGGCGCAGCGATCCACGCCTGACTCTGCCAACCCATGTGCGCAGCCACGAAGACTTCGTGCTTAGTTGGATCGCAGCGATCCAGGCACCCACCTTGGTCATCGCCGCAGAGCCCGCACCGGCCTACTTCAGCCCGGACATCCGTGATGGCCGCATGGAGCGTTTGCAGGATGGGCGGCTTGAGGTCATTGCCGGCGGCCACCACCTGCACATGGAGCAGCCGGAGCAGCTGGGCGAACTCTTGCGCAGCTTCCTGGAAGGTCTACAGAAGGGTCCGCCGGCACGCCAAAAATGCTAGGATTCCGGCTCCGAATTCCCGCAACTTTCAAGCCGCCGAGGTAGCCGTGACACATAAGATTGAAGCCGTCTGGAAAAAGACCACTCCTGAACTGGAATTGGAAATTGCCAAGTTCTGGGTCGCCGAAAAAGCGCTGCCCAACGAAGCGGCGGCGACCTTGCGTGCCAAGCAGGCTGTCTGCATCGCCCGCAACGACGAAGGCAAGCTGATTGCCGTTTGTTCCGTGCAGGCCAAGCTCGTGCCGCGCCTGCGCCAGCGCCTGTATTTCTACCGCACCTTTGTCGGGGCCGAACACCGCAATTCGAAGCTGGTCTACCCGATGATGATGGAGGCCCGCAAGGCGCTGCAGGAGTACACGCTTTCGTTGTCTCAGCCCGAGTGCATCGGCATTCTGATCGAGTTCGAGAACAAGGGCCTTGGTACGGCGTACCGCATGGCCTACGACGCTGCCAGCAAGTTCACTTTCGTCGGCTTTTCGCCCAAGGGCATGGACCAGCGCCTGAGTTATTTCGATGGCGTCGATCTGCAGACACCCGAGCAAGTCAAAGCGGCTGTCATTGCCGCCGGTGGGCGGCTGCCCGGCCCCGGCCAACGTGGTCAGCGCCGCCAAGGCGGCCAGGGCCAGGGCGGGCAGCGCCGCCAGCAGCGCGGGTAACCAACCTGAAATAGAAACGCCGCCGGCATCAATAGCCGGCGGCGTTTTTGTTTTACGTCTTGGGAACTTCGACCTGGCGGGTCGAATTGCGACCAGCTCAGGGCTTCGAAGGAGCAGCAGTGGCGCGACTTTCAGCGTATTTCGCCACCAGCGCCACGTATTCCTTGAAGTTCAATTTCTGGTCTTTGTCGGTGTCGGCCGATGTAAAGGTGGGCGCGTTGCTACCACCTGACTTGACCATCGGCAGCTCATAGAACTCGGTCGGCTCCAAGGCGCCGCTATTGTTCTTGTCCATCGATTTGAACTGCGCGTGTAGTCTCGCCACGATCATGGCACGGTTGCGAGCTTCGATGCCGGCCTTGAACTCATCCAGGCTGAGCATCTTGTCATTGTTCTTGTCCATGTTCTGGAACATGGCTTCCGGCGTTTCAGCTACGGCTGCAGGGGCAGCAGCAGCGGGCGCGGCGGCTGGGCGCGCTTGCGCGGAAGCGGCGACGGTCAGGCCCAGGGCCATGGCGAAGAACAGGTTCGTGCGGGTAATCATGCGGGAGCTCCTTCGGGAATATCGGATTCAAAAGTGATCAGCTCGCGGATCTCCGGAGTACGTAGTCCAACCATCATCGGATTGTGCACGCCAGGCAGGAAGCTGATATCGAACAACTCGGTAATGTCACCCTCGAAGCGGATCCACTGCAGCACGTCGCCGTTGGTGAGTGAGACGATTTGCACGCCACACCATGGATCAGCATCGCGCTTGGTCAGTTCGGCATCCAGTTCGAGGCCTTCGAAACGTTTGTTGCGCGGCTTGGACAAGCCAATCGCGGCAACGTTCCCGTGAATCGAAAGTCCACGCAGGAAGCCCGGGCAAAAGACGTGTGGTACGAACGCCTTCTTTTCGAAATCAACCCAGCCCAGGTAGCCGGTACCGGCGTTGAGCACCCAAAGCTTGCCATTGGCCCAGCGCGGCGAGTGCGGCATGGACAGGCCTTCACAGACGATCTCATTGGTGTCCACATCGATGACCACGCCACCGTTGTGGCGACGGTCACGCCAGCCATCCACCGCATCGCTCTTGCAGACAGCAGTCACGTACTTGGGTTCGCCGTCTTTCATGGCCAGGCCGTTCAGGTGACACCGGTCTTCGGGCGCCAGTTTGCTGATGAATGGCGGCTTCCAGATCGCCTTGAAGCTGTGGGTCAGGCTCAATTCGGAAAGGCAGGAATACTTGGTGTTGACGAAAACCACGCGACCGTTCTTGCGAATGCCCAGTTCGTGGATATCAAGGTCACCGATCGTTTGCGCATTGCGCGGCACGTAGCAACGATCGAACACCTTGTGGATCACCTGGTTCTTGCGAAGGATGTTTTCGAAACGCCACAACTGGTAGAGGCCACCGAGATAGACGCGGTCGGCATTGCCAACAATGCCCATGGCGCGTTCGAAAATGCGCTCAAAGAAGGAAACGCGGCCCTGGGCATCGGAGCCGACCATGTAGACACGGCCGGTCTGATAGGACGTCAGCGCTAATGAGACCCGGTTGCTGCGCAGCCATTCGCCCATACCGCGCGAGCAGCTCTTCTCGACCTTGAGCTTGGTCAGGTCAAGTGGAGGCTTGGTGCCAGCGGCCGGCGCTGCTGCCGGAGTCGCCTGGGTGGAGACGTCGGAAATGTCTCCCGGCTTGGTGACCTGTACCACCTGTTCAACGGATTTTTGCTGGCCGGGCTTGGATTCCGGCGGGTTCGAATTAGTCAAAGCGTGTTCTCCAAAGCTGCTGCAAGACGGGCGCGGCAGGGCCGTGCGGTGATCGGTCGGGGCAATATGGTCGCATAGATCCCGAGGCTCGTAGGCCGGCGCTATTGCCATTACGAAAAAAAACCGGCGGGGAAGCCCGCCGGTAGGATTTGCCTGGGGCCATCGGCCTGCGGGGTTAGCGCAGGCCGTGGCCGGATGGCTTAGTTCTGCACGTCCAACTCGGTCCGGCGATTGCGCGCACGGCCTTCCTTGGTGTCGTTCGTATCGATCGGCTTGCTCTCGCCATAACCGTTCGGACCCACCAAGCGGCCGGCATCAATGCCATGACCCGTCAGGTAGTCGTACACGGCCTTGGCCCGACGCTCGGACAGACCCTGGTTGTACTGCTCGGAGCCAATGGCGTCGGTATGACCGGCCACTTCCACCTTCAGCTCCGGGTACTTGCCCAGGATGGACACCGCTTCGTCCAGGATCGCCACCGCGTCCGGACGCAGCGTCGACTTGTCGAAGTCGAAGTTCACGCCCTTCAGGTCGATGGTCAGTGGCACTGGGCAACCGTCCGGACCAATCGCCTGACCGGCGGCCGAGTCCGGGCACTTGTCGTTGCAGTTGTTGACGCCGTCGCCGTCGTCATCCAGATCCGCGCAGGTCTTCTCCGGTGGCGGGGTCGGGGCAGGTGCCACGACTGGCGGCGGAGCCTTCTTGCCGATCGCATAACGCACCCCGATCTGGCCACCGAACACCCCGTTGAACGAGGCGCCGTCGTGGTAGTTCAGGCCACCAAACACCGTCCACGAACCGAACTGACCCGTGGCGCCGGCTTCCACCAGGCCACTGGTGCCACTCATGTCGTTGCTGCCGAAGAAGTGGTTGTCGATCGAGTAGTCGTTGTTGCCCTTGGTCTCGTGGATCGCATTGACCGAGAAGTACGGCGTCCAGGAATGGTCGTCGCTCGACGCGAAGGTCTTGCGCAACGACACGCCCAGGCGGGTCCGCTGCGAATCGCCATCGAGCAGCTTGAAGCTACCCCAAGTGCTGTCCGCCACCCGATCCATCAGGTGCAGGTTCATCTGCGAGTACTGCAACTGCGGCTCCACCTTCCAGCCACTGGCCGTATCAAAGCCGTAGCCCATCTCCAGCGCGAAGCCGGTAGCGTCGCCATCGTTGGAGAAGTTGCCGCCGGTGACCGTCGAGTCGCTGGTGAAGCTCATCTTCCGGTACGACAGGTCACCGTAGAAGCCGTTGCCCGGCATCCAGGTCACGTACGCACCGTAGGTGTCGCTCTTGATCCGGCCATGACCACCCGCATCCGGGTCAAAGTCCGCGTCCGACTTGCCCAGCAGCACGCCGCCGGTAAAGTGGCTGTTGAAGTGCAGCGCAAACCCGAACTCGGTGCCCGAGTTCTTCTGGTCGAAGTTCTGCGAGCCGCCGGCACCAAAGTTGCGGGTCACGCCTTCCGGACTGATCGAGCCGTCCGAGTAGAAGGTCCGCACCCACAGCGCCGGGCCGGTCTCAACCAGGTCGCGCACCGTGCCTTCGCGCTGGAACACCGTACCGATCCCGTCATTCCACAGGTTCGACACCGCCGGCGCCACCGTGCTGGCCATCACGCCGCGGGCGCTCAGGCCCGACACGTCAATGCCGACCGCGAACACGTCATCGGCGGTGTTGGCCGTGTTGATGTGGCTGATGATGCTGAAGTCCAGCGTGTAGAACAGGTCGCTCGGCGTTCCGATCGTACCCAGCACCACGTCCCCGGCCTGGCTCGTGCCGTCCACCGTCACCACCGGAATCTCGGTGAACTCGCTGGTCGGCTGCGTGCGCAGGATGCCGTTGATCGTCTGCTTGGTCGGCTCGATGATGTCGCCTTCCACGTACACGATGTCACCGACCTGGTTCAGCGCATCCAGGTCTACCACCAACGACCCGGTGCCGGTGAGGTCGCCGAAGATCGTCAGCGTGTCATCGGCATGGCCGTCCAGGAAGCTGACCGTGCCACCCTGGTAGAACGCATACGGGTTCGGGCTGTAGATCAGCGAGACGTTGACACCCATGTCGATGACGCTATGGCCGCGCACGTTGATCAGGCCGTAGTTGTAGAAGCTGTTGCCGTCCTCAAAGCTGCCCAGCGAGATCAACGAATTGTTCATGTTGATCGTGCCGGTGTTGATGATCTCGTCATCGCCGCCGTTGAAGTGCGAGGCCTGCAGCGCGTTCCACGTGCCGTCATTGAGCAGGTAGTCACTGTAGTTGCCGGTCTGGATCGAGCCGGTGATCAGGCCGTAGTTGTAGATGTTGGCCGTCGCGTACTCGCTCGAGTAGATCGCCACCCGCGCACCGGTGCCGTTGGCCTTGATCGTGCCGACATTGACCAGCGTGGCGGTACCGCCGTCCGCGCCCATCTCCACCGCGATCGAGGTCGAACCGTAGTAACCGTAGGAGTACGAGGCAATCGTGCCGGCGTTGTAGATGTTCACATCGCCATTCGCGGAATACGCCTCCAGACCAATCGCCAGCGTGTAGTAGCCATAGGCCACCGCGTCGATGGCCCCGTAGTTCACCACCCCGGCGCCGTAGTCGCCGCTCACCACCGCGCCGATCGACTCGGCCTGGTAACCGGTGGCGTAGGTCACGATCGCGCCGGCGTTGTACAAGCCCGCGAAACCATTCGACGCGGTGATCGAACCCACCGCCTCAGCCAAACCCGAGTAACCGGCGTAGGCCGTGGCATAGATCCCGCCGAAGTTCTGGGTCTCGGCATAGTACTTGCCCGACACCTCGGAACCGATCGCGATCGCCACGCCGCCGTAGGCATTGGCCTCGGCAGTGATGTAGTAGCCGTTGACCAGGTACGCCGCGCCGTAGTCGGAGTTGGTCTTGCTGCCAATCGCTTCGGCCAGACCGTAATCGGCGTTGGCCGTGGCATCAATGATGCCCACATTGTAGGTCAGCGCGTAGTAGCCGCCTTCAACATCCGAACCTACCGCATAGGCAACACCCGCGTAGGCATTGGCCTCGGCGGTGATGTAGCCGGCGTTGACCAGCGTGGCGTAACCGCCGCCGTAATAATCCACGGCCGAGGTGATGCTGCCGTAAGCCAGAGCGACGCCGTAATCGGCATTGGCCACCGCGCTGATCGAGCCGTAGTTATAGGTGCCAGCGTAGTAGTACTTACTGTTCACGACCGAGCCAGCCGCCACCGCATAACCGGCGTAGGAATTGGCTACCGCGCTGATGCTGCCGCCGTCGTTGACCAGGAACGAGCCGTACTTGCCGGTCTGGGCATCACCGATGGCAATCGCGGCGCCGTAATTGGCAGTTGCAACCGCGCTGATCGAGCCTTCGTTGTAGACGATCGAGTACTTGTTGCCGACCGAAGACACACCGGTGGCGCGCGCGTAACCGGCGTAGGCATTGGCAGTAGCACCAATGTCGCCGTAGTTGTGCATCGTGGAGGTGCCGAGCAGGCTGTAGTCGCTGGCGCCGGTGGCGATAGCCACGCCGCCGTAATAGGCGGTGGCGTCGGCAGTGATGTTGCCGGCATTGACGTCAAGCGTGTCGTACTTGCCACCGACATACGAGCCGGTTGCAACGGCAATGCCGTCATACGCGTAGGCGGTAGCCGAGATGTCACCGTAGTTGTACTGCGCGGCATACTTGGCGGCAGTCACGGCGCCAGTGGCGTAGGCGCCACCGAAGTGCACCGAGGCGTCGGCCGAGATGTCGCCGTAGTTGGTCGTAGTAGCGGCGTACTTGCCCGAGTAGGTACCGCTGATCGAGCCGGTCGCGACCGCATAGCCCGCATAGGAATGCGCGCTGGCACTGATGTCGCCGTAGTTCACCAGAGAGGCGAAGCCGTAATAGGCGATGGTCTCGCTGCCGGTGGCCTGGGCGACGCCCAGAATCACGCGAGATTCAGCCGAGATCGAACCATAGTTGGTGGTCAGCGCTGAGCCGCCGCCAACGTAGGAGCCGATCGAGGTGGCGTAGCCTTCCTGAGCATAGGCGTAGGCATCGATAGAGCCGTAGTAGCCGTTGGTCAGGGTCGAGAAACGATCGCCGATGTTCACCGCACCGAAGGCGTAGGCGTAGCCGTCGCCCACTTCAGCGTCGGCCGAGATCGAGCCGTTGTTGTAGGTGGTCGCGTCGTAGCCGGTGGTCAGCGAACCGTAAGCTACTGCCAGGCCGTTGAAAGCGTAGGCCGAACCACTGATGCTGCCGTCGTAGTAATTGGACAGGTAGGAATAGGTGCCGGTGGTCACCGCTCCGCTTGCGTAGGCCGCGCCGTAGCCGACCACCGCCTGGGCAGAGATCGAGCCATTGTTGTCGGTTACCGCGACGTAGCCAAGGGTCGCTGAACCAACCGCCACCGCATTGCCAACATAGCTGTAAGCAAAGGCGTCGATGGATCCGTAGTAGCCGTTGTAGGTTTCGCTGAGGACGCCAGTCACCAAACTGCCGTAGGCCAAGGCGTCGCCGTAGATCGCGATCGCAGTGGCGCTGATATCGCCCGTGTTGTTGAGCAGGGCGAAGAAACCATTCGTCTGGCTGGCCACCGCCGTGGCATCACCGACATACGAATACGCGTAGGCGGTAATGCTGTTGCCACTGTTATGGGTGTAGGCGTTGTACGCGTCCACGATCGATCCAAAGGCCGTTGAGTCGCCGTTAATGGCCACCGCCGTGGCGGAAATGTCGCCCGGGTTGTTCAGGGAGGCCGAGTAGTTCGCCTCCGTCACGCTGCCGAAGGCCTGGGCGTCACCGACGTAGGAGTAGGCGTAGGCGGAAATGCTGCCGTCGTTGTAGGTGTAGGCGTATAGACCGCCGATGACTTCGCTGCCGATGGCCTGGGCGTCACCGAAGACCGCTGTCGCGCCGGCGCCGATGTAGCCGTTGTTGTTCAGGACGGCGTAGTAATCGCCGGCGACCACCGCACCCAAGGCACTGGCATTGCCGACGAAGGCGTAGGCGCCGGCCGTAATCGAGCCGCTGTTGTCGACTTCGGCGCCGTAACTGCCGATGGTATAGGCACCGACGGCGCCCGCGTTGCCGCTGTAACTATAGGCGTAGGCGGAAATCGAGCCGTACTCGCCGTTGTTGACGCTGGCGTACTTGCCGACGGTCACGCTGCCGACCGCGACGGCGTTACCGATGTAGGTGTAGGCTTCGGCCGAAATCGAACCCGTGTTGCTGGTATAGGCATAGTCGCCGATCACCAGGCTGCCAGTCGCGTAGGCAGTACCCATGTACGTGGCGGCGTAAGCATCGATGCTGCCGTTGTTGTACAGGCTGGCGTAGCCGGCAGCAGCAATCAGGCCGGGGTTGTATTCGCCGCCCTGGCCGCCCAGGGCAGTCGTGGTGCTGCCGATCGCGCGGGCATCGCCAGAACCTTCAAGCAAGGGGGCGGTGGAACCGCCGTACACCACGATAGCGGTGGCGCTGATGTCGCCATTGTTGGTGGTGGAGGCGTAGTAGCCCGCTTCCACCAGGGAGCCGACCGCCGTGGCGTAGCCGTAATAGGCGTAGGCGAAGGCGTTGATGCTGCCGCCCTCGGCGTTGTAGACGCCCGCTGAGAAACCACCAATTGCGGCGGCGCCGTAGGCGTGGACATCGGAAAAATATCCGCTGAAGGACGTGGCCGAGGCGCTGATCGAGCCGGCATTGTAGACGCCGGCCGAGAAACCGCCGTAAGCAACTGCGCCGATCGCGGTGCCGTACTTGCCGGTCGTGGTCGCGGTTACGTCGCCGTAGTTGCTGATGCCGGCGTAGCCAGTGTAGGAGCGCGCCTGAATGCCGGTGGCTTTGCCGTACTTGCCGCTGGCGTAGGCCGAGACGCTGCCGTCCGGGCCATTGCTGGCGTAGGCATCGCCGAACACGGAGGTGGATTCCATGCCGGTGGCCGTGCCGTACTTGCCGGAAGCCGTGGCGCTGATATCGCCATTGTTATAGTTGTAGCTGTTGCCATTGACGGACGCGGAGATGACTCCGTAGGCATCGCCGTACTTGCCGGTGGCGGTGGCAGAAACGGTGCCGTAGTTGGCGACCGAGCTATTGCCGTAATAGCTGGAAGCGACGATACCAGCGGCGTTGCCGTAATACTTGCCGGCCGCCGAGGCGGAGACGTCGCCGTAGTTGGTGACGCTGGCGTTGCCGTTGTAGGAAGCCGCGACCACGCCGGCGGCGTTGCCGCTGAAATACTCATTGCCAGTGACTTCGGCGGTGACCGTGCCGCCTGCGCCGACCGTTACCGAGGCGCCGCTGTAACCCACCGCGACGATGCCGTAGGCAGAACCGTCGATGCTGCTGGCTTCGACGTCGCCGCCATTGTTGACCGTCGCGGAGCCATACTGGGAAAAGGCGTTGATGCCAGTCGCAACCGCGTCGTAGCCGTACAGGGAGACGGCGGACACGGAGGAGTTGGCAGTGCTGTTGACGTAGCTGTCGCCGAAGGTGGTGCTGGCGCTGATGCCGGTGATGTTGTCGTTGTAGCCGAACACCGACAACGCCGAGACATTGCCGCTGTTGGTGACATCGACGTTGCCATACACACTCGCGGCATCGATGCCGGTGCCGTAGAAGGAGGTGATGTCACCCGAACTGCTGACGTCCACATTGCCGTTCGGCGCGAACGCATCAATGCCGTCACCGCCGTAGGAGAACAGGTCGGCATCGCTGGTGACGTGAATGTTGCCTACGTCCGCGTAAATGGAGAACGCATCCAGGCCCGCGGTACCGAAGATCACCGTCGGCGAGTTGCCGCCCAGGACGACCGTGACATCGTCAAACCCGTACCCACTCCAATTCTCGCTGGCAGCGCCGGCGCCGTCGCAATTCAGATAGCCCTGGTAGCCGTAGATGCTCGGCGTGCAGATGCTTGCCGCTGCCTGCTGGCTGCCGGCCGCGAGGGCCAAGCCCAAGGCGAACGCGTTGCGGATCGCACGCGTGGTGGGATTGAGTTTGAAACGATAAGAGCCGCGAATACCGTGGCGAGCCTTGGACTTGTTGGTCATGACGAATGTCCCCCTGAGGACTAAAACTGAAGTTGCAATTACGTTAAAGAAACCAATGCCAGAACCTGTGCTAACGCAAAGGCGAGGCAAAACCGGACAACGATGACGTCATCGTCGTCGACTTGTGACGCAAACCACTGAATTTCCGCCAGTTTGGGAATTAATTACTTGCTGATCGGTCATTCTTGACTCATTTAGTGAACAATTACCGAGGGTTAACCCGGTATTAACCTAGGGTCAATGTAGGCGGGGTCGGCAATCGCCGTCAAGCCCTAATTTGTGACAGAACCCTAAAAGTTCCCCGACATGCCAGATTTTTCAGCCCAGAAGCCGGGCCAGTTCCCGTTTCAGAGCCAGCCCCTGACCATGCAGATAATCACGCTCAGCCCGCCAATACGGCGCTCTAGCCTCGACTTCGCGCCAAAACCGGCGGGAATGGTCCCGGTGAAGCAAATGGCAAAGCTCGTGAACGAGCACGTATTCGAAGGCCGATGGCCGGCCCAGGACCAGTGACAGGTCCAGCGACAGGGCATCTTTCGGACTCAGCGATCCCCACAGCGAGGACAGCGGCCGCAACCGGAACGCCAGCGGCGCTCGCGGCAGGCTGGGCAGGTACTTTGGCAGCCAGGTGCCGAGGTCGGCGCGGGCTTCCCGCTTATAGAAGTCGAGCAGGGCCGCCCGGAACTGCCGGTCAGTTCCGCGGGCCGGGCGGGTAATGCTGATCCCGGCCAGATCCCGTTCGATCCGGGCGTAGCGCCCGTCCCGCCAGGTCAGAGGCAGCTCCTCGCCCCGTAGCAGCAATGCCGTTGCAGTGCCAGGCACAAAGGCCGGCCGCTCCTGGACTTGCCGCTGAGTGAGTTGCATGGCCAGCCAGGCGCGATGTTCGACCAGGAAGGCTTCGGCCAGCTTGGCCGATGCACGACGCGGCAAGGTCAGCCGGACTCCTCGTTCGTTGACGATCAAACGCAGTCGGCGGGCACGGGTATCACGCACCCAACGCACGGACGTGCTGGTTCCGTCTTCGAGCACGAATTCGCGGCGTTCCTCCTGTGGCGGTTGCGGCGCCAGCAGAGAGCGCAGCCCGATCATCGGTCGGCGGCGCCAGCGGGCAAGCCCAGGAATGCGCGCAAGTTGGCAGCGGCTTGTGCCTGCACTTTGCGGCGCAGCAACGGCGTCCCGCCGAGCAGCCAGCCTGGTGCGCCCAGCGCTTGCCGGGACCAACGCCAGAAATTGAAACGGTCGCGATGCGTCACGATCCGGCCATCGCGGAATTCGAACTCGGCGGCGATCACGTTGTGCACCAATCGGCCTGTGGTGCTGAACCGATAGTGCGCCTCCCAGCACGCTTTACCGTGGCGATCGTCGGCTTCGACTCCGCTGAAGGTCAGCGACCAGGCGTCACGACCTTTCGCGCGGGTCGTCGCGCATAGCATTCGCCACATCCCGGCCACTTGATCGCGACCACGAAGCAGGAAAACTTCGTCCTGGAAGTGGGCGTCGGCGCCATAGCATTCGGCTATGGCGGCATCGTCGAGCGCGGCGAAAGCGGTGTAGAAGCGCGCGATGAGTTCGGCATTCGGGTGGCTCATGGCCGGGAGTCTACTCCGGCTTGCTGAGCTTGAAGGTTTGTTCGAGCAACGCGAACAGCCGTGACACTTCCCCGGCCATCAAGGCGAAGCGGGCGTCGAGTTCGGCACGCAATGAATCACGCTCGCTGCCTTCGAGCGATTCCACGGCGCCTTCGAGGAACTTGAGCTTGCGCACCACCAGATCGTCGCCCAGTACGAAGCTGAGGCGATCCTCCAGCGTCAGCGCCAGGCGCGTCACTTGCTTGCCCGATTCCAGATGCTTGGCGATCTCTTCGCCGGCCAGATCCTGGCGCGTGCAACGCACCACCGCGCCGCGCTCGCTGGGGTCCTTGAGTTCGCATTCGTCGCCGAGCGCCAATCCATCGGGCAAAAATTCGCCAGCGATCCAACCGGTGAGCACGATACGCGCCGAGGCTTCAACATTGAGCGGCACTGCGGGAAAGCTTCCGAGCGCATGCCGCAGTTCGGTAACGAAACCTTCGGCGACCTTGCGCGAGGAAGTATCGATCGCCACCACGCCATGTTGCAGATCGAGCATGCCGTCGCAGCGCATCGGCTTGATGAAGGCCTTGGGCAGCAATTCGTGCACCAGGTCTTCCTTGAGCCGTTTGCGCGCGCGACCGCCGAGCTTGCGCCCATCCTTGGCTTCGATGTCGGCGATCTTCTTGCCAAGCGCATCGTTGACCACGGCGGCGGGAAGCAAGCGATCTTCGCCGCCGAGGGTCAACCAGATTGCGTGACCGATGCGATGCGAGAGCACGGGCTCGTCGCGCCCGAACGGCGAGACGAAGCCGCGCGAGAGCGCATCGAGCGGACCCACCGGTTTGAGCCGGCAATCAGCCAGAGCTTCATCGAGTTGTTCGAAGGTCTTGTTTTGCGCGAGCGGAAAGCGGAAAAAACTCAGATTGCGGAAGAACATCGAAACTCCATGGCTTTCACCTCGTCATGCCCGCGTGGCGGGCATCCAATGCATTGATCGAGGATGATCCTCGGTTCGTAAGTTTAGCCGGTGCCGACCCGGCTGCGCGTGTAAGCTGATGGCGACGGAGAAACCCATGCCGCAACCACCCGACCCCGCGAAGATCGCCCGCCAGCTGATCGAATTGCGTACCGAGCATCGCGACCTCGATGCCGCAATCGAGCGTTTTACCGGCGATCCGGCCGTCGACGAGTTGGCGACCAAGCGCCTGAAAAAACGCAAGCTGAAGATCCGCGACATGATCGCCAGCCTTGAGAGCCGGCTGATCCCCGACCTCGACGCCTGATGGCGCGAGCGGCGGGGCCTCGACGCCTGCCACGACGTCAAGAGTCTTTCGCAGCCACTTTGCTGACCGCTTCGGGCGAGATTTTCGAAATCGTCGCGCGCAGTTCGCGACTGAGCACGAGTTTGGCGTCCTTTTCCCACGCGTTGAGGCGCTCGTCGAAATCGAGCTTGCCATTCGGGCATAGCCAAACCAATTTGAGTTCGCGCAATTTTCCGATGAAGCTGCGAAACAAGGACTTGTCGAAGAACTCCGGCGCCGCCGGCGCGTACAGCAACGACAACCGCTGCGCGGCCAGCTGGCACAGTGTTTCCAACTCGCTCGCCGAGACCACGCGCGGCCCATTCTTGACCAAGGTCGTGATGGCGATGAAGTAGCGTTCGAACGCCTGTTGCAGGCTGTGCGCGATCGCGCGCAGGCGGAAGACTTCGTCGGTCTGGCCGGGCCCGCGCGAGAGGATGCCGCCGTCGTCTTCGTTGGCGACCGAGAGCAGGCCTTGGGCGATGAACAGACCGATGGTCGCGTCGAGCCGCGCGGCGAATTCGTCGTCGCTCCAGGGCAGGAACAGCTCCTCGCGGATGAACGGATAGATCGCGCGCCCCAACAGCAACACTCCGGCACGCGAAAGCCGCCGGTTGTTCTGGAAACACAGCGCCACCCAAGCCGCAGCGGCGAACAGATGCAGCACATTGTTGCGGTAATAACTTTGCAGTACCGCAGTTTCGCCTTCAAACGAGAGCACGTCGCCAAGTGGATGGCGGGTCCGTGTAAGCACGCCGATCTGTTCGCCATAGGCGATGATCTCGGCCGGCAGCAGTGCCGTGACGGTTACCCGATCCGAATATGGCAGCGCCGCGAGCAAGATTTTCGACAGCGCCAGCTGGGCATGTAGGTCCGCTTCGCCCATCGCGTGCTTGGGCGTGGACAGCAAGGTGATTGCCAGCAGGTTGATCGGATTGACGTCGGCCGCGCGGTTGATGTTGACCTGGATGCGCTGGGCAAGATCGTCGACCGCGTCGCCGATCCAGGTCGGCTTGTCCTCCGGGTCGGCCAGCCGTTCGCGCCAATTGGGCGCGTGGGTGGCCAATATGTCGTCCAGACGCACCGGCTCGCCGAAGTTCACCGTGACCCGGCCGTGACGTTCGCGCAGGATTTCGGCGACGCTGCGCAGCAGCGCCCAGACGGTTTCTTTCTGCTTGGGCTGGCCGGTCAATTCATCCAGGTAACTCTTGCCTTCGATGAGTTTTTCGTAGCCGATATAAACCGGCTGGAACAGCACCGGCCGGCGCGGCGCGCGCAGGAACGCGCGCATGGTCAACGCAATCATGCCGCCCTTGGGCGCGAGCAGGCGGCCGGTGCGCGAGCGGCCACCCTCGATGAAGTACTCGATCGAGAAGCCCTCGCCAACAAGCTGGGCGACGTATTCGGAAAATACCGCCGAGTACAGCGCATTGGCCTTGAAGCTGCGCCTCAGGAAGAACGCGCCGCCACGACGCAAAAGAGAACCGATCACGGGCAGATTCAGATTGACGCCGGCAGCGATATGCGGCGGAACGATGCCGTGCTGGTAGAGCAGGTAGCTCAGCAACAAATAATCCATGTGGCTGCGGTGACAAGGCACGTAGACGACTTCGTGGCCAGGCGCCGCTTGTTTGACGCTATCCAGATGGTGAATCGAGACGCCGTCGAAAATGCGGTTCCAGAAACCGGTCAGTACGAACGACAGCGAGCGCACCACCGGGTGCGAATAATCGGCGGCGATTTCCCAGGCGTAGCCGTGCGCCTTCTTCCAGGCTTCCAGGTATTCGCTCTTGTCGCGACGCGCCTGTTCGGTAATCGCCTTGCGCACCGGCTCGGCGTCGAGCACACGATCCACCAGTAAGCGGCGGGTCGACAGGTCGGGCCCGATCACCGCGGCGCGAATACGCCGGAAGTGCGCGCGCAACAAGCGCGAGGTACGGCGCACCGTGCGTTCCTGCGGCAGGTCTTCGGCGAGGATGTCGCGCACGCGCACACTCGGCGAAAACTGCACGACAGTATCTCGGCCGTTGAGCAGGATCGCCAGCAGGCGACGAAAGCGGCCGACCAGCGCCCAGTTTTCTGCAAACAACACCGAGAACCAACCGGACTGCCGGGTCGGCGCGCGGCCGACGAAGATCGACACCGGCACCAGTTGCACATCCTGGTCGGGATACAGGCGATGCGCCATCAACAGGCGCGACAGGCCGTCGGAATGGGACTTGTTGCGCGGCCGGCTCAAGGTGCCGCCGCTACGCCGCGACAAGGCGATATAAGCGCGCTTGCGGCCAAGCGGATCGCCGGGCAACGGCGCCAGCGGTGAAGGCAAACCGGCTTCACGACAGGCGCGGTCCAGGATCAGCGAATTCGATAAGCCATAGTGTTCAAGTACATAACAGACCGGACGCTCCAGCGTGAATGGCGGAATGGTCGGTTCGCGCTTGATTTCGATCCACGGCGCCAGAAGTTTTTCCAGCCAACGCGCCCACCACGGTGGCCGGCTCACGGCGTCACCTTGCTGGCCGTTGGCAGTGGCTGGGCGAGCTCTGTTTCGGCCTCGTGGACGGCATCGGCGCGGTACCAGCGGCCGTTTCGGCGAATCAGTTGCAGCTCGAACTGCACGTTCTGTCCGAGTAGCGGATAACTCACCTCCATCGTGACCAGATCACCGTCGGCGGACACCAGCTTTGCCTGCACCCTGTCCAGCGCAGAGTCGACATCCAGGCCATAGAGCCGGGCAATCTGCTTGAGTCCTTTCAGGGCAATGCTGCTCTTGTCCATCGCCGCGACCATTCCGAGTGACCGCTGGCTGTCCAGGGTCGGCAGTTGCACGTCGCGCGAGGTAGCGACGATCACTTTCACGGCGGCCCGCGCCTGATCGCGATTGGCCAGCCGTTCCGGATCGATGCCGGCGAGCAGGGCCGAGCCCAAGGCTTGGGCGTGCGCCTTCTGATCCGGACCGAAGCTGTCGCTGGCCTGGATCAGACCCTTGAGGAAGATCTCGGCGCTGGCTTTCATCAAGGGCCAACGTGCCTTGAGCTCGGGATCGACCTTGCCCAGGCGGCTGTTGAGCGAGCGGAACAACTTGTCTTCGGCCTTGGGCTCGGTCAGGCGGTTCATCCAGCGGGCGTAGTCCCGGCGTTCGGCCTCGGTCGGCGGTGGCGCGGCGGCCACGGCTACCTGCCAGCGCTGCGCCTGGCGTTCGAACAATGCCGGTGGGACCGACAGTCGGGAAAAGCGTTCCAGATCATTGTCCCGAACCGCCGCCGCCAGACCCTTGACCGCCGCCACTGGATCCCCCGGCGCCTGCACCTCGCGGTGGCAGGCCAGCAGACCAAGGCAAAGCAACAGGGGCAGTAGTCCTCGGAAGGGTGTTCGGAACATGGGGGAATTGGGGGACAGGGGCGGCCAATTTAGCAGATCGGCCCCCGCGCTCTGGCAGGCCGGGCGGGTCAGTCGTGCAGACTGGCCCGGACGCGCTGGCGCTTCGCTTCCTGCGACGCATCGCCGGCCTCGCCTTCCAGCGACCGCAGCCAACTGCCATAGACCGGGTTCGGCAAGGCAAACCAGCGCTCGCCAACCCAGCCCAGGTAGGGCCGGACTGCCTGCTCGCGCCCTTCAGTGGTATTGGCCGCCGGGGCGACAAAATCCCCTAGGCTGTCGCCAAACAACAAGAGCACCCGATGGGTCTTGCCCACTTCGCGCCGGCGGCAGGCCTTGCTGTCGCCGGGCTCTTCGCAGCCATCAAAGTGCATGCCCCGGGTCAGCAACTGGGTATCGTCCTTGACCGGGAACCCCAGGCTACGCAGGTTCGCCAGCGTCGCGGCGGCCAGTTCCGGCACCCGGTTGGTGACGTAATAAAGAGTGACGCCCCGCGCTGCTGCCGCCCGGGCGAATTCAAGCGCGCCGGGGATTGCCGGTGCCGAGGCCTTGGCCGCCCAGGCATTCCAGCGCGCGTGGTCGAACGGTTGCCCCCGCTCAAGGTCGATCACATCGCCGCCGGTGACGTCCAGCACGGTGTCGTCGATATCGACGATCACGGCCAGCGGCAGCCCGGCCGGCAGCGTTGCGCGGTCTTCCTTGGGTAGCGCATCCCAGGCCGGCGTTTTGATTGCCCGGTCCAGCGGAAGCAGGGCGCTGCGCCAGGTTTGTCCCGCCAGCAGGCGGTATTCGATGGATGCCTGCATCCAGGCCACGGCATTGAGCCGGTCGTCGGCCCCCAACGGCCCCGGTTCGGTCGCCGCAGGTGCCTCGATCGGCGCGGCGGCGATCGGTCGGGTCGGAAGTGGCTGGCATCCGCCCAGCAAAACGGCAAGGGCGAGCGCGGGCAACAATCGGCGTAGGGACATCGGGCATTCCGTGGGAGGCTCGGGCCGCGATTGTCGCAAACTTTCCCGCCATCGCCTGCCAACCCTGACACGGTATGCAACACTCGCCAGCGCTGCGACCGCCAGCCCCGCCCGATACTCAGGATACTTATGAACCGATTGCTCATCTTGTTGCTGGCCTTGCTTGCCAGCAGTCCCGCCCTCGCCGGCAAGGCACCTGCCTACAGCTATTTTCGCGTAGGTAGCACTGCCGATCTTGCGGCCAGCGCGCAGCCAGGCGTCGTATTGATGGGCGGCGGAACCGATGTAGACGCCGCCTTCCAGTGGCTGTGCCAGCGTTCTGGCAATGGTGACTTCCTGGTGATTCGCGCCACCGGCACCGATGCCTACAACCCGTATATCCAGAGTCTGTGCCCGGGCGAAAATTCAGTCTCGACCCTGATCATTCCCAGCGCCGCCGCTGCGGCCGATCCGGCCGTTGCCGCGATCATCGCCAAGGCCGAAGTGATCTGGATCGCCGGCGGCGATCAATCCAACTACATCAACTTCTGGAAAGGCACGCCAGTGCAAAGCACGCTGAATGCCCGAATCGCGGCGGGCGTTCCCGTCGGCGGCACCAGTGCCGGCCTGAATGTGCTCACGCAATTCGTCTACACCGCGCAGGGCAGCCAGGGCGCGACCTCCAGCCAATCGCTGGCCGATCCGTTCAATCGCTACATGACCTTCGATCGGGATTTTTCGCTCTTGCCGATCCTGCAAGGCGTCATCGGCGACCCGCATTTCGTGACCCGCGACCGCATGGGTCGCGACCTCGCCTTCCTGTGCCGGGTGGCCGCCGCTGGCTGGAGCAGCGCGCCGCGCAGCATCGTGGTCGACGAGATGACGGCATTGCTGATCGACGCGCAAGGCCACGGCACCGTGGTCGGCAGCAGCACCGTGTATTTCCTCAAGGCCCCGGGCCTGCCGCAGACCTGCAAGGCCAAGACGCCATTGACCTATCTGAACATCACCGTCGATCGCATCCGCGCCGGCGATGGTTTCGATGTGATTTCCTGGCTGCGCACCGGCGGCACCAACTATTCGGTGTCGGCGAACGCCGGCGTGCTCAGTTCGACGCAAGCTGGCGGCTCGGCGTACTGAAGCGATCGCGGCTCACGCCGCTCCTACCCGAACATCACGGATCGAACAAGGAAGCGATCTCTTTGATGCTCGCGCGACCGCGTATTTTTTTCTCCGCCGATTCGCGCTCGGGATCGGAGCCATCGCGGAGTAGATCGCCCGCCGGCAATTCGTCGAGGAAACGGCTCGGCAGCAGGTGTTCGACGCTACCCCAGCGCTTGGTCTCGGCGTTGTGCGACAAATACAAATGCGCCTTGGCGCGGGTGATGCCGACATACATCAGCCGGCGTTCTTCCTCCAGCCGGCCTTCCTCGATACTCGCGCTATGCGGCAGGTTGCCGTCATCGCAGCCAATAACGAACACTGCCGCGAATTCCAGGCCCTTGGCCGCATGCAGGCTCATCAACCGCACCTGGTTACCGGGCTCGCCGCGATCGGCATTGGTCAGTAACGCGAGTTGCGCCGCAAGCTCGCCGGCGCCACCGCCGCGCGCGTTCTCGAACCACAGCGCGAGCTCATCGAGGTTTTCTTTGCGGCGCAGATAGCTGGCTTCGTCCTTGCACTGGGCGCGGATCATCGCCAACAGTCCTGATTGTTCGACCAGCTTCCGGGTCAGCTCCGCCGGCGTCAGTCGCTCGGAGGCATCGCGCAGGCGATGAATAATCCCGGTGAATTCATTGAGCCCGTTCGCTGCGCGCGGCGTGAGCTGCTTGAGCAGGGAAATATTCTCTGCGGCTTTCGACAGCGATAGCTGCGCTTGCTGCGCCAGGCCGGCGAGTTTTTCCAACGTGGTTGCGCCGACTTCACGCTTGGGCGAAGCGATCGCGCGCAGGAAGGCCGCATCGTCGTCGGGGTTGGCCAGCACCCGCAGCCAGGACAGTGCGTCTTTGACTTCGCCACGATCCAGAAACGCCGTGCCGCCGGTCAGGTGGTAGGGAATGCGCAACAGTTGCAGCGCTTTTTCCAGCGGCCGCGACTGGTGATTGCCGCGGAACAGCACTGCGAATTCGCCCCAGAGAATCTCCTTGGCCTGCGCCAGATAATGAATTTCAGCAGCGACGCGCTCGGCCTCGTGTTCGTTGTTCTTGCAAGCCCAGACCCGCACTGGCTCGCCATCGCCGTGCTGGCTCCACAACTGCTTCGGATGTGCGTGCGCATTCTTCGCGATCAGCGCATTGGCACTACGCAAAATGCGCCCCGAGCAACGATAGTTCTGTTCCAGCATCACCACCTTGATCCGCGGATAGTCCTGCGCCAACTGATCGAGGTTTTCCGGATTGGCGCCGCGCCAGGCATAGATGCTCTGGTCGTCGTCGCCTACGCAGGTCATCGCGCCGCGCGTTCCCGCCAAGTGTTTCAACAGCCGGTATTGCGCGCCATTGGTGTCCTGGCATTCGTCCACCAGCAGGTACCGGATGCGTTCACGCCACCCGGCGGCGAGCTCGGCATCGGCATCGAGCAACAGCAAGGGCAGGCGGATCAGGTCATCGAAATCGACCGCGTTGAAGGCCTGCAATCGCGCCTGGTAACGCGCGTACAACCCGGCCGCCTCGCGCTCACGCAGCGAACGCGCTGCTTCGGCCGCCTGCTCGGGCGAGAGGCCGTTGTTCTTCGCCGCCGAAATCAGATTGTGCAACGCGTACAAGGCGTCGTTCTTCAATCCGGCCGGCGCCAGGTCCTTGACGATGGCGAGCTGGTCGTCGCTATCGAAAATTGAAAATCCACGCCGGAGTTGCGCGCGCTCGTGCTCGATCTGCAGGAACTTCAAACCCAGCGAGTGAAACGTGGAGATTGTCAGGCCTTCGGCCTTGTCGCCCTTCACCCGCCGCGCCACCCGCTCGCGCATTTCGCGCGCCGCCTTGTTGGTGAAGGTGATCGCGGCGACGTGCTTCGCCTCGTGCCGGCCGGTCGCGATCAGGTGCGCGATCTTTTCCGTGATCACCTTGGTCTTGCCGCTGCCGGCACCGGCGAGCACGAGCAAGGGGCCGTCGACGTACTCGACGGCGAGTTTTTGCGGGGCGTTCAGTCCGGACATGGGCCGCGTCAGCTGCGCAGCCCCACGCCCTTGGTCAACAGGTGCAGGCCGAGCCAGGTGAGCGCGGCGACGAAGCCGAACATCACCGCGTAGGCGCTCCACAGCGGCATGTCGATCGCGGTTTCGCCAAGCAGTCCGTAGCGGAAGGCGTTGACCATGTAGAAGATCGGGTTGGCGTGGGTCGCGGTCTTGGCCCATTCCGGCAGCACGCGCACCGAGTAGAACACGCCGCCGAGGTAGGTCAGCGGCGTCAGGATGAAGGTCGGGATGATGGCGATATCGTCGAACTTCTTGGCGTAGACGGCGTTGACGAAACCGGCCAGCGAAAAAATCGTCGCGCCGAGCAGGACCGTGGTGAAAGTCACGAACGGGTGCGGCACGCGCACGTGGGTGAAGAACATGGCGATCACCAGCACGATTGCGCCGACCATCAGCCCGCGCAGGACGGCGCCGCTGACGTAGCCGCCGAGGATCACCCAGTTCGGCATCGGCGAGACCAGCAGTTCCTCGACGTGGCGGCCGAACTTGGCGCCGAAGAAACTCGACGAGATGTTGCCGTAGGCGTTCTGGATCACCGCCATCATCACCAGGCCGGGGACGATGAAATCCATGTAGGAAAATCCGCCCATGGTGCCGATGCGCGAACCGATCAGGCTGCCGAAGATCAGGAAGTACAGGGTCATGGTGATCGCCGGCGGCACCAAGGTCTGGCCCCAGATGCGCAGTATCCGCGCGACTTCGCGCCGGGCGATGGTTTTCAGCGCGACCATGTTCGGGCTCATGCCGCTTCCTTGCCTGTCAGGCGCACGAACAGTTCTTCCAGCCGGTTGACCTGGTTGCGCATCGAACGCACGCGGATGCCACGCTCGACCAGCGCGGCGAACACCTGGTTGAGTTCCATTTCGCGCGGTTTCTCGATCGAAAGCGTGTGCGAATCGACGGCGGTAAGTTTCATCTGGTCGATGCTCGGCAACACGGCCGGCAATTCGCCGTCGATGTCGAGTACGAAGCCCTCGACGTCGAGCTTGGCCAGCAGGGCTTTCATCGGGCCGCGTTCGATAATCCGGCCGTGATCGATGATCGCCAGGTTCCGGCACAGGCTTTCGGCTTCTTCAAGATAGTGCGTGGTCAGGATCACGGTCGTGCCGGCGGCGTTGACTTCCTTGAGCGTCTTCCACATGCCTCGGCGAATTTCGATATCGACGCCGGCGGTCGGTTCGTCGAGGATCAGCAGGCGTGGCCGGGTCATCATGGCGCGGGCGATCATCAGCCGGCGCTTCATGCCGCCCGAGAGCGTGCGCGACATCGAGCGCGCCTTGTCCCACAGCTGCGCGCGCTTGAGTTCCTCTTCGGCGCGCACTTGCGCCTCGGCGCGCGGGATACCGTAGAAACCAGCGTAGTTCACGCAGATGTCGAAAGGCTGCTCGAACATGTTGAAATTGATTTCCTGCGGCACCAGGCCGATCAGGCGCATGGCATCGCTGCGTCGGGCTAGCAGGTCGACGCCGAACACCTTCACCGAACCGGCGCTGGCGTTGACCAGCGAGCTGACCACCCCGATCAGGGTCGACTTGCCGGCGCCGTTCGGGCCGAGCAGGGCGAAGAAATCGCCTGGAAGTACTTCCAGGGAAACACCCTTGAGCGCCACGACACCGGTGTCGTAGGTCTTGTGAAGGTCGGTGATAGCCAGCGCGGGTTCCGTCATGAGGGGTGCAAAGTCCGGTAAGCGGGGCGAACGTTTATTATAGGCGTCGCGATCCCACCCCGCCGGAGTGTTTGTGGCTCACTTGTTCCCGCTGCGCCTGGTCAGCAGCCGCATGCTCGCGGCCAGCGTGCGCCATCTCGTGTTCGCCCGTGACGACGGCGAGCCACTGGATTTCATCCCCGGCCAGTTCATCCAGGTGCACTTCAACTATCCCGACGGCACCGCGACCAAGCGCAGCTATTCGCTGGCGACCATGCACGACCACGCGCTTGGCGCGGGCGACACCGTCGAAATCGCGGTCAGTTACGTGCCCGGTGGCGCCGCGACGGCCCTGTTCACTGCGCTCGACGAAGGCCAGCAGATCCAGGCCAGCGGCCCGTATGGGCGCTTCTGCCTCAATGCCAGCGACAGCAATCGTCGCTACCTGCTGGTCGGCACCGGCACTGGCGTCACCCCCTATCGCGCGATGCTGCCGCAGCTGGCGCAGATGATCGAGAAGCGCGGCGTCGAAGTAGTCCTGGTGCTCGGCGCGCGCATGGCCGCCGAACTGCTGTACGCGGAGGACTTCCGCGCCTTCGCCGCGAGCCATCCGGGCTTCCATTTCATCGGCTGCGTGTCGCGGGAAATGCCGGCGGCGGATTCGACCGACCTGCGTCCCGGCTACGTGCAGGAAGCACTCGCTGCCCTGGTTCCGGATGGCGCGCACGACATCGCCTACTTGTGCGGCAACCCGAACATGGTTGATGCCTGTTATGAGGCCCTCAAGGGCGCCGGCCTGCCAATTCCACACATCCGCCGCGAGAAGTACGTCAGCAGCAAATAGCCCGAATGTAAAGGACGCTTGACAAGGCGTTTTCGCTCGGGCATCCTGCCTGTCAAGCACCCTTGACATAGCCACCATGCGCCCTATCCAAAAACGTTATCAGCGTGAATTCGCCATCGCCATGTTCGGCTACGTCGTCGTGCTGTTCGGCTCGATCTGGTTGCTCAAGACGCACGGCGCCGGCTTTGCTCTCTGGTTCCGGTCCTTGCTGGCCTTGCTGCCAGTGCTGCCGATCTCCTTCGTCGCCCGCGCTATCACCCGCTCGATCCGCGCCAGCGACGAGCTGGAACGGCAGGTCGCGCTGGAAGCGGCGGGGATCGCCGGCTTGCTGGTCGGCGTGGGCTTCTTCAGCGTGGGCCTGCTGGCGGCAGCAAAGGTGATCGCACTCGAAGGCAGCGCCGTGGCAATCTGGGTCTTCCCCATCCTGTGCGGCACCTACGGCCTAGCCCGGGCCTGGGCATCGCGGCGCTACCAAGGATGAAGAGCCGGATCCGGGAATTGCGCGAGAAGCGCGGCTGGTCGCAGGCCGAACTGGCCGAGCAGCTCGATGTCTCCCGCCAGACCGTGAACGCCATCGAGACCGAGAAATACGACCCGAGCCTGCCGCTGGCGTTCAAGATCGCCCGCTTGTTCGGGCTGCGCATCGAAACGATTTTCGAGGACTGACATGAACACAGCCATGAGTGCTTTTATGAGGAACCTGCCATGTTGAACCGCTCGCGACGCCTTGCCCTGGTGGCGGTCGCCGTGCTCACCGCATTCGGCTGGAAGTGGTATGCCGCCCAGCCAAAAACTTCGCCCGGCCAACATTCGACGGAAGCCGCAGCGCCGGTCGTGGTTCGCCGTCTCGGCCAGCTGGCTTTCTCGCCTTGCACGCTTGCGCCGGAGTTCGGTACGCAAACGGTCGAAGCACAATGCAGCTCGCTCGCCGTGCCTGAAAATCGCGCGCTGCCGGGCGGACGCAAGATCACCCTGGCGATCGCCTGGGTGCCGGCCAAGAACGAAGCCCAGCCCGATCCTATTTTCATGCTCGCCGGCGGCCCGGGCCAATCGGCACTCGAGTCTTTTCCCGGCATTGCCCCAGCCTTCGAAGAAGCACGCAAACACCGCAACGTGGTTCTGGTGGACCAGCGTGGTACCGGTGGCTCGAACAAGTTGCTCTGCCATGACCGGCCGGAAAACACCCCCAGCGTCGGGCCGGCAACCGCAGCTGCCGCTGCCGACGACGACAGCCCCGGCGCGAGCCGCGCCTTCGCCGAGCGCTGCCTGAAGGACGTGTCTGCGCGCGCCGATGTGCGCTTCTACAGCACCACCGAGGCAATCCAGGACCTGGATGCCGTGCGTAGTGCGATCGGCGCCGACAAGATCAACCTGATCGGCGTGTCCTACGGCACGCGCGTTGCCCAGCAATACGCCAAGCGCTATCCCGCACATACGCGAACCGTCACGCTGGATGGCGTGGTGCCCAATTCACTGGTGCTCGGCAACGAGTTTGCCGGCAATCTCGAGAGTTCGCTGGATCGTCAGTTCGCGCGTTGCGTCGCCGACACGGCCTGTGCCGGGAAGCTTGGCGATCCGCGTGCACGGCTGAATGCCTTGCTGGCGCGACTCAAGACCGCGCCGCCGCTCGTGGCTTACCGTGATGCAATCACCGGCGAAGCGCGCCAAGAGACGCTCACTTCAGGCCATGTCGCTGTGTTGGCACGGATGTTCGCCTACGCCCCGCAGGCCGCGGCATTGCTGCCACTGGTGCTCAACGAAGCATCACAAGGGCGCTACGAGCCATTGATGGCCTTGTCGCATTTGTTGTCCGGCACGATCAGCGACGAGATTACCCAGGGCATGCAGCTTTCGGTGATCTGTACCGAAGATGCCGACGAACTGAGGCCGAACCCGGCCGATGCCGGCAGCCTGCTCGGCAATGTCCTGGTCGAATCACTGCAGGCGCAGTGTCCGGTCTGGCCGCACGGAACACGACCGCCGGACTTTCGCGCGCCATTGACCGGCGCGGTCCCGGTGCTGCTGCTGTCCGGCGAGTTCGATCCGGTCACGCCGCCGCGTTATGGCGACGCCGTGGCGAAATCGCTATCGAACGCGCGCCATCTGGTCGTGCGTGGACAAGGCCATAACGTCCTGCCGGTCGGTTGCATGCCGCGCTTGTTCGCGCGCTTCCTCGACCAGGCGGATGGCAAATCGCTTGATGCCAGTTGCCTCAAGACCGTGCCGTATTCGCCGCCGTTCACCGGATTCTATGGATGGGAGCCCTGACGTGATTGAAGTTTCCGACCTGCACAAATCGTTTCCGAGCAAGACCGGCCCGGTGCGCGCCGTCCAAGGCGTCGGCTTCAGCGCCCTCGACGGCCAGATCACCGGCCTGCTCGGGCCCAACGGCGCCGGCAAGACCACCACGCTGCGCATGCTCTATACCCTGATGGCGCCCGATGCCGGCAGCGTGCGAGTCGATGGTTTCGACAGCGTTGGCGATGCCGAAACCGTGCGCCGCCGGCTCGGTGTGTTGCCCGATGCCCGCGGCGTCTACAAGCGCCTGACGGCGCGCGAGAACATCGCCTACTTCGGCCGCCTGCACGGCATGGGCGAGGCCGACATCGCAAGACGCACCGAGGAACTTTCAGTTGCGCTGGGCATGGCGGATTTTCTCGATCGCCGCACCGAAGGATTCTCACAAGGCCAG
>JANXRY010000121.1 GCA_025356635.1 Gammaproteobacteria bacterium | reverse complement strand
GACAGCCGGCGGATCGCTTCCTGCATCGCCACGAGTTTTTCCTCGCGCACGTATTTCGCCAGCAGGCGGGCGAAGTTGCCGAACGCGCGCGGATGATTGCTCGAGAGCAGGAACACGCCTTCGATCGACGGCGCCGCTTCGTCGGAATCGAAGCTCATCCACGGCAGCGCCACTTCTCGCTGCACGTTGGCTTCGTCCATCAGGAAGTAGGCGACCTCGACGCGCGAGCCGTCCTCGATGATCAGGTCGATCACCGTGTCTTCGGGAAGTGTTCCGCGTTGCTTGGCGACTTCGGCCAGAGTCTTGCCGATCAGCGGCTTGAGCGCGGGATTCTTGAAATTCAGGAACAGGATGCCGTCCGGCCCGGCGCCGGTGAACAGGTTCTCCCAGTCGCTCGGATGGGCATTGCGCATCTCGGTCACGACGCGCGCGCGCGTCGCCGGATCCTTCAATCGTTCGATCCATTTTTCCAGGCCGCCGTCCTGCACCCAGGGCGGCATGGCCGCGTCGAAACCCGTCGCGCCGGCGGTGTAGGTGTACATGTCGGCGGTAATGCGCACGCCGCGCTTGCGGGCGGCTTCGATCAGCGCGACGGTCGCATCGAGCTTGCCCCAGTTGTCGTGCCCCGCCTGCTTGAAATGGTAGACCTCGGCCGGTGCGCCCGAGGCTTCCGCAATATCGATCGATTCCTGTAGCGACGGCAACAAGCGGTCGCCTTCGTTGCGAACGTGCGCCGAATAGAGGCCGCCGCAGCGCGCCGACTCGCTCGCCAGCGCGATCAGTTCCGGTGTCTTGGCAAACGTGTTCGGCACGTAGATCAGGGCGGTGGTGACGCCGAGCGCGCCGTCCTCCATCGCCGCGTGCACGAGCCCGCGCATCTGCGCCAGTTGTTCCGGCGTCGGTTGCACGTTGCCTTCGCCAAGCACGACGTTGCGCACGGTGCCGGCGCCGACGTAGGACGCGACGTTCACCGAAATGCCCTGGCGTTGCAGGCGCTGCAGGTACTGGTCGAGCGTGTCCCAGTCGATGTGGTACTTGATGTCGTCTTGCCGCGCTTCGCCTTGCTGCTGCATCGTCGCCGACAGCGGGCCCATCGAATCTTCGCCCAGCACTTCCAGAGTCACGCCCTGGCGCAGGTCGCTTTGCGCGCGGCCGTCCACCAGCAGCGATTGCTCCGGGTGCGCCAGCATGTTGATGAAGCCCGGCGCCACCGCCATTCCGCGGGCATCAATCTCGCGTACGCCATGGCCGGTGATGTGCACGGCGACCGCAGTAATGCGGCCATCGGTGATCGCCACGTCGCCGACGAAGGGCGCGTTGCCCGAGCCGTCGTAAATCATTCCCTGGCGGAAGATCAGCGAATAGGATCCGGAGTCCTGCGCGCTCGAGCTCGCGGCCAAGACCAGCGTCAAAGCAGTGAACAAACGAGCGTGGCGGATTTTCATGGACAAGGCACCGGGTAAGAAGAATGTTGGATCAAATGCGCAGCCGCAGACTTTTCGGATCGTAGGCTGGCTCGGCAAGGATACGCGCTGCCCGGGTTTCGCCGACCACTTCGACGGTCAGTTCTGGCGCCGCAGCGACGATGTCGCGATCAACATAGGCCAGTGCCAGGCTTTGCCCAACGACATGCCCGTAGGCACCGGAGGTGATGAAGCCGACCTTGCGGCCATCGCATTTGATTGGTTCGAAGCCGGAGGCGTCGGCATCGCTGGCATCGATCGCCAGCGTCACCAGCGTCGTCGCGGTGCCAGACTCGCGTTCGCGCAACGCCGCGTCGCGGCCGATGAAATCGCCCTTGTCGAAAGCCAGGTGTCGCGCGAGGTTCGACATGCCCGGCGTATAGGCCTGGGTGAACTCCGTGCTCCAGATACCGTAGCTTTTTTCCAGGCGCAGGCTGTCGAGCGCGCGATTGCCGATCGAGCGCAGGCCCAGCGGTTTGCCGACACGCACGAGCGCCTCGTACAGCGCGAGCTGGTGGCCGGCCGGCACGTTGATTTCGTAGCCGAGCTCGCCGGTCAGCGACAAGCGCGCCAGCATCGCCGGCGCCGCGGCGACCGTCGTCTCCGTGCAGCTCAGGAACGGGAATGCTTCGTTGGACAGATCGCACTCGGCCAGCTGCGAGACGATTTCGCGCGCCGCTGGGCCCGACAGCGCGAAGCCGAGCCAGTCGTCGGAAAGATTGCGCAGTTGCACGCCGTTCGCCGGCAGGTGCTGGTCGAACCAGCGTTGGTGCCAGGTCTGCAGATAATAGGAACCGATCAACCAGAACCGATCCGCGGCCAGCCGACTGACCGTCAGATCGCCCATCAGCGTGCCGGCCGGGCTGAGCATCGGCGCCAGGCGCACGCGGCCGATGCGCGGCAGTGTCGCGGCCAGCAGCCCGTCCAGCCACGCTGCCGCGCCCGGGCCCGAGACTTCGTAGCGCGCGTAGACCGCGCTCTCGAACATGCCGGCCGCCGTGCGCGTGGCGCGCACTTCGGCGCCGACGTGATCGAAGGCATTGGAGCGGCGCAGGGTCGGCTGCTCGATGAAGTCGGTCTGCCCGGGCGTGAAGAATTGCGGCGTCTCCATGCCCCAGGTGCAGCCGTAGAGCGCGCCTTCGGCCCTGAGTGCTTCGTAGCACGGCGATGTCTTGAGCGGCCTTCCAGCCGGCAACTCTTCGTTCGGATAGGAAATCACGAAGCGACGCGCGTAGAACTGCCGGGTCATGTCTTTCAGGTAATCGTCGTTCGCGGCGAAAGCGCCGTAGCGCGCCACGTCCATGCCGAAAATATCGGCACCGGGATCGCCATGGATCAACCACTGCGCCAGGGTCAAACCGATCGCGCCGCCCTGCGAGAAGCCACCCATGCAGCCGCACGCGACCCAGTAGTTCTTCTTGCCCGGCACCGGCCCGACCAGCGGATTGCCGTCCGGTGTGAAGGTGAAGGCGCCGTTGACCCAGCGGCGGATGCCGACCTCCTGCAGGGCCGGAAAGCGTTCGAATCCGATCAGCAATTCCGGCAGGATCCGGTCGACATCCGGCGGCAGCAGATCCATGCCGAAATCCCATTCGGCGCCTGCCACCTGCCAATGGCGAGGGTCGCGCTCGTAGATGCCGAGCAGCACGCCCTTGCGTTCCGGCTGCAGGTAAGTGAAACCCTCAAGGTCCGTAATCGAAGCTATCTCGCGATCCAGCGCCACCAGCTCCGGCACATCCTCGGTGATCAAATAGTGGTGTTGCATCGGCGTTACCGGCAGGTTCAAGCCGACCATCGCGCCGACCTTGCGCGCCCACAGGCCGGCGGCATTGACCACGTGCTCGGCGATCACCGTGCCCTGCTCGGTGACCACCGACCAGTGCCCGTTGGCAAGTTGATTCAGTTCGAGCACGCGATTGCGCAGGATGATTACCGCGCCGAGCTTTTTCGCCGCGCCGGCGTAGGCGTGGGTGGTGCCGTGCGGGTCCATATAGCCTTCGTGGGCGTCGTATAGCCCGCCTTCGAGGTTGCGCACGTCGACGATCGGGCAAAGCGCGCGGATTTCCTCCGGCGTCACCAGCCGCGTTTCCATGTCCATGGTCTCGTACATGGCGCGCTCGGCCTTGAGCATGGCCATGCGCTCCTTCGACGCGGCCAGGCTGACGCCGCCGGTCATGTGCATGCCGACGCTGATGCCGCTCTCGCGTTCGATTTCCTCGTACAGCCGGATGGTGTAGCCCTGGAGCGCGGCGATATTGGGATCGTCGTTGAGCGCGTGGAAGCCGCCGGCCGCGTGCCAGGTCGAGCCCGAGGTCAGCTCGGCCCGCTCGATCAGTGCCACGTCCTTCCAGCCGAACTTGGCCAGGTGGTAAAGCACGCTGCAGCCAACGATGCCACCGCCGACGATCACCACGCGGTAATGCGATTTCATGCAGAAGCCTCAGTCGACATGCGCTTGCAGCCATTGCCACAGGGCCGGCGCCCAGGGTCGCTCGATATGCAGGCGCCAGCCAGCCGGGCGACGCATCACTGCGAGCCGAAAACCGGCGAAGCGCAGCGAGGCCGATTCGGTCGGAAGACCCGGCGCGGACGCGAACGGATATTCGCCGCCCTGCGCCATCAGCTCCGCCGCGCCCTCGCCGGCGATATCGAACACCACGATGCCGTCGCTGATATCGCTACTGGCAACGACGTTGCGAAAATCCTCGGGCACGAAGGAGGGGCCGATGAACAGCACCCGGTCCGGCGCGATCCGCAGCGCGTATGCGTCGTCGGCGACAAGCTCGCGCGGTCCGAATGCCGTCGCTGCACCGCTGAGCCAGTATGCTGCCGCTACCGGCACCGGCGTCACCGTGACGCGCTCGCCGCGCAACACCGCTTGCGACCAGTCGGGCACCGGCGACCAGAACTGCGCGCGATCAAACATGCAGGCGCGCTCCTTCCGGATCGAGGAAACAGGGCGCCACCAGCGTGCCGTGGAAGCGCGTGCCCAGATGTTCGAAGATGAGCGTCTCGCCCAGACGCCGCCGGCCATCTTCGACCAAGCCCAATGCGATGGGCCTCGACAGCGAGGGGCTCCAGCCGCTGCTGGTGACGAATCCGACGCTACGCAACTTGCCGCGGGTGGTTTCCACCGGATGCGCGCCGACCGGGATCGGCTGCGCGCCGCTGGCGGCGATGCCGACCAGTTGTTTGCGGCCTTCGCGAATCGCCGCGGCCGTGAACAGCGAGCGATCGCCGAGGTAGGCGTCCTTGCGTTTCTCGCGCGGTCCGCCCAGGCCGAGGTCCTGCGGCATCGTTTCGCTGTCGGTGTCCTGGCCGACGAAGATGTAGCCCTTCTCGGCGCGCAATACTCCCAGCGCTTCCAGGCCGAGCGGCCCGGCGCCGGCGGCGCGCGCCTGCCGCCAGAGTTCCATGGCGAGCCGCGCCGGCACCGAGACTTCGTAGCAGCGCTCGCCGGTGAAACTGACCCGGGCGATGCGCGCCGCGCGTCCGCCGAAGCGGCCTTCGACCGCGGCCATATGCGGCAAGGCCGCGTCGTCGAGCGCGATACCGAGTTCGAGCGCCGCGATCACACGCTTGCATTGCGGGCCGGAGATCGCCAGCGTCGCCCAATGCGCGCTGGCGTCGTGGACAAAGACGCTGCCGAGGGCGAAGCGGTCTTCGCGCCATTCTTCCAGGTGCGTGACCATCGCCGCGACGTGGCTGCTCGAACACGAGACGACGAAGTGTTGCGGCGCCAGTCGCAGCACCACGCCGTCGTCCCAGACCGCGCCGCCTTCGTCCAGCGCGATGCCATAGCGCAGGCGTCCGGGTGCCAGCGTCGACATCCGCGTGTAGTAGATGAAATCGAGCAGCGCCGCCGCGTTCGGGCCTAGCACTTCGATCTTGCCAAGCGACGAGGCGTCAAACACGACAGCGCCGCTGCGTGCACGCTCGCATTCACGCAGCACCGAGCCTGCCTCGTCGCCGTACCACGCGGGGCGCAAGAGATTACCGTAATCGCGCAGGTACGCGCCTTCTGCGCGATGCGCATTTTCCGCCGGTAGGCGACGGATCGGCGCCTGCAATTCGCCCAGGTTCTTGCCGGCGACCGTGGCCATCGACACCGGCAGGAACGGCGGCCGGAACGTGGTAATGCCGACGGCGGCAATGTCGCGGCCGGTGCGCGCCGCCAGCAAGGCCAGGCCATTGAGGTTGGAAGTCTTGCCCTGATCGGTGGCCATGCCCAGCGTCGTGTAACGCTTCAGGTGCTCGACCGAGGCGAAGTTCTCGCGCACCGCCAGGTCGATGTCCTTGCTGGTGACGTCGTGCTGCAGGTCGACCCAGACGCGGCGCTGCGCGTCGGTCGCACTGAGATCCGGCGCGCTGCCCCAGGCCGCGAGTGGCCGCGACGTGAGTTCGCCATTGGCGGCGCCAACAACGCGCAGTCCCGGCACCGCGCTGCCCGGCACCATCGTGCCGATGCGCTCGTCCCAGCGCGGCTTGCCGCGGGCGTGGCAGTACAGGTGGATCAGCGGCGTCCAGCCGCCCGACACGGCGATCAGGTCCGCGTTCAATCGCTTGCCCGATGCCAGCTGCGCCGCTTCGACGCAGGGCTGGCCGAGCGCCGCGACGACGGTCTCGCCGAGATGCACCTCGATGCCGGCCGCGCGCGCCGCGACCGCGCACTCGGAATGCGCGCGGGCGTCGACGACAACGCAGTCCGCGCCGGCATCGCGCAGCGCATGCGCGAGTTCATAGGCCGAATCGTTGTTGGTGGCGATCACCGCGCGCTCGCCGCAACGCACGCCGTGTTGGCGCAGGTAGGACAGCGCGGCGTCGGCCAGCATCACGCCGGGGCGGTCGTTGTTTTCGAACAGCAGCGGCCGCTCGATCGCGCCGCTGGCGAGGATAATTTCCTGCGCGCGCAGCCGCCAAAGGCATTCGCCGTTGCCGCTTCGCGTTGCCGGCAGACCTTTCTCGACCAGGCCTTTCTCGACTAAAACCAGTGCGTTGTGGTCGTACAGACCGAGTGCGGTGGTGCTGGCCAGGAGGCGCACGCCCGCGACGCGCAATTCGCGTTCGCACGCGTCGGCCCAGTCGCCACCACCCACTTCACGCCAGCGCAGGCCGCCGCCGAGTTTCGCGCGGTCATCCACCAGCAACACTTGCCGACCGGAATGCGCGGCGGCCAGCGCCGCCGCGATGCCGGCCGGCCCGCCGCCGATCACGCAGACCTCGACATTGAGGAATTGCTGGCACGATGTTTCGGCGCGCGCATTGGCGTCGACGCGGCCGATCCCGGCCAGCTTCCGGATCATCGCCTCGTAAACGCGAAACCCCGGCCACATGAAGGTCTTGTAGTAGAAGCCGGCGGGAATAAAGCGCGCGAACCGGTCCAGGAAAGAAAATGAATCGCGCGCCGCGCTGCCGCGGGCATGCGTGGAGGTAATTTCCATCCCGGCGCGCAGCGGCTCGATGGTGGCGCGAGCATTCGGATCATGACGCGCGCCATCGCGCAGGTCGACGATGGCATTGGGCTCTTCGCCGCCGGCGCTGAACACGCCGCGCGGGCGATGGTATTTGAAACTGCGGCCGACGATGCGCACTCCGTTGGCCAGCAGGGCCGAGGCGATCGTGTCGCCGGCGAATCCCGCCAGCGACCGGCCATCGAAGCTGAAGTCGAGGCACTGCCCGCGATCAAGTTCGCTGCCACCTTCGACGCGCGAGGGGCCGCTCATGGGTTCAAGGGCCTCGCCGCGATCACCTCGTGGCTGAGCGTGTCGCGCTCGATCTCCAGCCAGCGCCCGCAGCCGTCGGCGTGCAGCCACAGTTCGTGCGCTCGCCCCTTGCCATTGGCGCGATAGAAACGATACGCCGCCCATTGCTCGGCGCTGACACTGCCTTCGGGGCGACGCTTGCCAGCATCGCCGCCATAGCGGAACTCGCCATCGCCACGCAGTCCGCACCAGGGGCAGGGGAATTGCTGCATGCGTCAGTGCACCACGCCGGCGTGGCCTTCATCGATCAGCTCGCCGCTGGCGAAACGCGACAGATCGAAGGGGCCCGACAGGGGATGGTGCGCGCCGGTGGCGAGCACGTGCGCGAACAGCGTGCCGCCGGCCGGGATGGCCTTGAAGCCGCCGGTGCCCCAGCCGCAGTTGAGGAACAGCCCGGGCAGCGGCGAGGGCCCGATGATCGGCGAGTTGTCCGGCGCGGTATCGACCACGCCACCCCATTGCCGCATCAGCTTGAGGCTGGCGAAGGCCGGGAACATCGCCAGCAGCGGCGCGATCACCGATTGTGTGACCCCAAAACTGCCTCGCTGAGCATACGACGGACAACGATCGAGATTACCGCCGAGCACGAGTTCACCCTTGTCGGACTGGCTGACGTAGGTGCCGTTGGCCGAGGACAGCACGACCAGGTCGAGGCAGGGCTTGACCGGCTCGCTGACCATGGCCTGCAGGGTGTAGCTCTGGATCGGCAATTCGAATCCAGCCAGCCGCGCCAGCGCCGAGGAATTGCCGGCCACCGCCATGCCGAAGCGTTCGGCGCGGATCGTGCCGCGCGTGGTGGTGATCGCGCGCAGTCTGCCGTCGGAAATCTGGAAGCCGGTGACTTCGCAGTCCTGGATGATGTGCACGCCGAGCGCATCGGCGGCGCGGGCGTAGCCCCAGGCCACCGCGTCGTGGCGCGCCGTGCCCGCGCGCCGCTGCTGCAGCGCGCCGCGCACCGGCCAGCGCGATTGCGGCGAAGGGTCGAGCAGCGGCGCCAGCCGCAGCACCTGTTCGCGGTCGATCAACTCGATCGGGATGCCGTTGATGCGCATGGCGTTGGCGGCGCGCGCCATCGACTCGAGTTCGGCATCGGTATGCGCGATTTCGATCAGGCCGCGCTGCGAGAACATGATGTTGTAGTTGAGCTCTCGGCTCAGGCCTTCGTACAGGCTGACCGACAGGTCGTACAGCGCAGCGCTCGGCGGATGAAAATAATTGGAGCGGATGATGGTGGTGTTGCGACCGGTATTGCCGCCGCCGACCCAGCCTTTTTCGATCACCGCGACGCGGCTGATGCCATGTTGCTTGGCCAAGTAATACGCGGTGGCCAGGCCGTGGCCGCCGCCGCCGATGATCACCACGTCGTAGGCAGGATCGGGATCGCGGTCGCGCCAGGCCGGCGTCCAGCCGCGTTGTCCGCGCAGGCCTTCGCGGAACAGCGACCAGGCCGAGTAGCGCGTCTTGTTCATGGCTCAGTCCGGCGCCGACGTTCGCCATGCCAATACACGAGCTGGCCGATGGCAACGAGCAAAACCATGCTGCCGACCACCTTGAACACCGCCAGCGGTTTGTTCGGTTCGGCCAGATCCGGCACGCAGGCCAAAATCATCGAAGCCAGAGTCACCGTGAATCCGACCACGGCCAACACCGTCGCGGTGACGCGGCCGCCGGGCGGGCGGATCACGCCGGGGCCGGCCGGCTGGCCCTGCACGCGTAACACCGCGGTAAACGTGAACAGGTAGGGCATGAAGTAGGAAATGATGCTCATGCTGATCAGGATCTGGTAGGCGCCGGCCACGGTCGAACCGGCTTGCGCCAGCAGGATGAAACCGGTCGCGAAGATCGCCTGCCAGACGAAGGCGACGTGTGGCGTGCCCCAGCGCGGATGGATGCGGCCGAAGCGTTCAGGGAGATAGCGGTCGATCCCGGCAAGAAACGGTAGCCGCGCCGACGCCGTGAGCCAGGCGCCAACCGCGCCGACATTGGCCAGCACCAACAGTCCGGCCATCACCGGCACCAGGCCGCTCCAACCGATGCGCGTGGTGCCGGCGACCACGGTCGCCATGATGCCGCCGAGGTTGGAGACTTGCTCCGGCGGCAGGATCATCAGGATGGCGACGGTGCCGAAGATGTAGCCGGTCACGACCAGGGCGCCGCCGATGATCAGCGCCTTCGGGAACAGGCGATTGAAATCGGTCACCTGGCTGCGCAGGAAGGCCGAGGCTTCCGAACCGGACAGCGCGAACACCAGGCTGGTCCAGAAAATCATCTCGCGCAGATTGCTGTGTGGAATGAAGGCGCGCGGCGTCCAGTGCGTGGCTGAGCCGTAACGACTCCAGGCGATCGGCGCCAACACGAACAGGATCAGGATCGGCAGCCAGTTGCCGAGCGCGCCGAGGTTGTGCAGCCATTTGCCCAGGTGCAGGCCGAACATGTTGAGCAAGGTCGCGCCCCACATCGCCGCCACCGAGAAGGCCACGATGTAAACGGGATTGGCGGCAAGCGCCAGCGGATCGGCGCTGAACAGATAGGCCGCCGCGCCGGCGGCGAACAGCAGGATCGACGGGTAGTAGGGCAGGTTGCAGGTCCAATAGGTCCAGCCGGTCATGAAGCCAGCCCACTTGCCGTGCGCGCGCTGGCTCCAGTGGTAGATGCCGCCGTCGCCGTCGGTGAAGCGCGACGACAGTTCCAGCACCGCCGCGAGCAAAGGCAAATAGAACAGCAGCCACGCGCCCAGCCAGATGGTGATGGCGGCGGGGCCGGCGATCGCCGCCGTGCCGATCCAGCGCACGCTGATGCCGGTGACCACGCAGAACAGCACCAGGTCGCGCATGCCCATGGTCGCGCGGGCTCGTGTCAGTCCCGTGGCGGGGCCGGAGGCAGTGGCGGTGTCCTGATGGTAAGAAATAGGCTTACACCTGGCCATGCGCTCGGCGATACACGGCGCCGGCGATGAACTGCCGGCGCGTGCGGGAAGCGATTACTTGGCGGCGTCTTTGAGCTTCTTCAGCGGACGCACTTTGACCTTGGTGCTCGCCGGCTTGGCGGCGAACCACTGCTCAACCTTGGTGAACGGATTCACGCCCTTGCGCTTGGGCTTGGCCGCCACGCTGACGGCGGTGATTTTCAGCAGGCCCGGCAGGGTGAAGGAGCCGGAGCCCTTCTTGCTGAGCGAAGCGGTGACGGCGCCTTCCAGGGCGGCGAGCATGTTGCGCACGTCCTTGGCAGTAACCTTGGCGGCTTCGGCCAAGTGCGCGACCAGAGCGGATTTGCTCAGTGCAGTCTTGATCGACTTCGGGGCGGCTTTGGCTGGGGCTTTCTTGGCGGCTTTCTTGGCTGTGCTCATGGGGTTCTGACTTTATGTTGGGATGGGGGCTGTCGCGCGAATACTGCGCCGACGGCAAAGACTAATACAAACACGTGCCCGCATGGCAACCGGGGACGCGATTTTTCGGCAAATTGTGCCGTTTTACCCGGGGTTGGCCCGAGTCTGTGCCGCCCAAGCCTCGTCGAACAACTCTTCCAGGCCGGCATGACTGCCGCGCAGGCCAGCGACCACGCGCGCTGACCAGTCCGCGTAGTCCTCGATTTTCTCCGGCGACCAGCCTGCCGGCGGCATCGAGGCGATATCGCGCAAATTGGCGGTCTTGTCGGCCAATTTGATCAGCTTCGCGCCGTGCGGAATATGCGCGGCATGCTCGACCTGGCGTTGCTTGCGTTCGTCCCTGGTCTGCGTCTTGTCGTCGGTGACGGCTTCGACCAACACCAATACAGACTCGCCGAATCGGGCCCGGATCTCCTCGCGGCGATCCTCGATGTACATCTGGTGCGGGCCGGAACAATCCTCGATCACGTCGTGCAGTACTGCGCCGATCAGCACGTCGGCATCGGTCACGCCGGCTTCGACGTTGAGGATATGCAGCAACGCGATCGGATGATTGATGTAGGGCGTTTCATCCTCGTCCTTGCGCCGCTGGTCGCGGTGTTGGTGGGCCGCGTAGTGCAGCGCGGCGATCAGGCGGGGCAGTTCGAGGGTGTCCATGGTGTCCAGGCGACGAGAGCGGAGGGATCTATCTTGGCTATACGCAGTATCAGGCTTCGAGACGGCCACCGGTTTCGAAAACCGGAAGGCCGGCGTAGGGTGGGAGGCTGGGACGGGCAGACGAAGGGACAGGCATGGCAACACCAGACAGAGGCAGTGCCGAGGACGCCGGGTTCGAACGGGCGACCACTGACACCGTGACCCAACTGGCCAACCGCGACGGATTTGAAATCCAGGCGCGTCATGCGTTGGTGGTCTGTCGGCGGATGCGCATGCCGGTGACCTTGCTGTTCCTTGGCCTGAAACAGCCCGCGGCAATACGCGAGGCCCTGGGTGACACTGCGGCCGACCAGGCCCTGGTTACTTTTGCCGAAGCGATGCGCAAGGTGTTGCGCGGCAGCGACATCCTTTGCCATCGGGGCGGCGGCGTGTTTGCCGCGCTGCTCATTGATTGCAGTGCCGCGGCGACACCGTACGTGCTGGCGCGACTGCGCACGGCACTGGCACTGGCCAGTGCGGCTTCCGGATACGGTGAGCTGCTCGATTTCAGCATCGGTGGCGCCGAATTCGACGCCGAGCGGCATTCAACCATCGGCCAGTTGCTCGATGATGCCGATGCCGAGATGTTTTCGCAAAAACACGCGCGCGATTGAGTCGTCTCAACGCGCGCGCAGCGCCTGCAACTCTGCTTCCAAATCGGCGATGCGTACTTCTTTGGCCTTGAGCGCGGCCAGCACGTCCTCGGCTTCGAAGCGCGCCGGAATATGCTGCGGGCAATTGGCATCCCACGCCGCCACCGTGAACAGCAATACTTGCTCGGGGCTGGCCTTGTAGCCGTCGGGCATGAGCCGCGCCAGCCATTCGTCGCTGGCCTCGACCGTGCGCGCCTCGCCCCACACCTTCACCCGCTTGCGTTGCCGGTAGTCGATCAGGAACAAATGCGCCTTGGGATTCTCGGAAAGATTGCCGGTGCTGATGAATTGCCGGTTGCCGGCGAAGTCCACGAATGCCAGCGTGCGCTCGTCGAGTACGCGCAGGAATCCCGGCGGTCCACCGCGATGCTGGATGTAGGGTTGGCCATCGGCATTCGCGGTCGCCAGGAACACGCTGCGCTGCTCGGCGATGAAGGCTGCGAGCTCGGGCGTGATCGTGGTTCGCCAGGAGCCGGCCTGCTCCATGTGCGCATAAGCGCGGCGCGATCCCTTGCGCGACTGCAACGCTTTGACTGCGGGCGTGAACGCGATATCGCTGGCGAATCCGCTGGCCATGGCATCACAGGCCGAGTGCGGCCAGCGATGGCTGGTCGTCGGGTCGGCGGCCTTGCGGCCAACGAAAGATCCTTTCCCGTTCGTCGATCGCGAGATCATTGATGCTGGCGTATCGCGTTTTCATCAAGCCCTCGGCGTCGAACTCCCAGTTTTCGTTACCGTAGCTACGCCACCACTGGCCGGTGTCGTCGTGCCATTCGTAGGCGAAGCGCACGGCGATGCGATCGCCGGCGAACGCCCACAACTCCTTCGCCAGGCGATACTCGTACTCGCGCTGCCATTTGCGCGCGAGGAAGGCCGCGATCGCTTCGTGGCCTTGCAGGAATTCCGCGCGATTTCGCCAATGGCTGTCGGGCGTGTAGGCAAGCGCGACCCGCGTCGGATCGCGCGAATTCCAGGCGTCCTCGGCCAGCCGCACCTTCAGCGTCGCGCTGGCGTGATCGAACGGCGGTAACGGTGGCCGGGACATGGGACTCTCCTGTTATGCGGCGAGGCGGGCATTAATGACCGGGAAATCGATCTCGGTCTTGGCCACTTCGTTGATGTAGTTTGTCCAGGTGTTGAGCGCCACGTGCTGGATGATCTCGATGATCTGCGCGTCGCTGTAACCGGCGTTGCGCACCGCTAGCACGTCGTCGTTGCTGACCTTTCCGCGCTGCTCGACCACTTTCGCCGCGAAACGCACGGCGGCGTCGGCGAACGGATCATTTGAGGCGCCGTTGCGATTCGCAGTCATCTCGGCGTCGTCGAGCTTGGCCACGTGCTTGCCGAGGTAAGTGTGCGCCGACAGGCAATAGTTGCAGCCGTTGATTTCGGCCACGGCCAGGGCGATGCGTTCGCGGGTGGCGGCGGGCAGTTCGCCCTTGCCGAGCGCGCCGGACATTCCCAGGTAGCCCTCAAGCGCTGCCGGACTGGTCGAAACCAGGCGGAACAGGTTGGGCACCGAGCCGATCATTTTCTTGACGGCCTGAAGCAAGGGCTGGGAGGCGGCGGGGGCGGCTTCGATCGTGGCGGGGATGGACAGGCGGGACATGGCGATTCCTTCTCATGGTGGGTGGACGGGCCAAGTGGGCCCGGTGCGAGAAAGACTAGAGACTCCCGATTTCGGTAACTAGACGGTAATCTATGGAATAAGTCTCCCAAAAAATGGAATAACAGATGGACCGCCTCGATGCGATGACCGTGTTTCGCGCCGCCGTCGACACCGGCAGTCTGTCGGCGGCTGGACGCAAGCTGGGCATGCCGCTGGCCACGGTGAGTCGCAAGCTCGCCGATCTCGAGGCGCACTTGAAGGCGCGCTTGCTCAATCGCTCGACCCGCAAACTCACGCTCACTGATGCCGGGCAGGCGTACCTGATTGCCTGCAAGCGCATCCTCGATGACATCGAAGAAACCGAGCGTGGCGTTGCCGGCGAATTCAATGCGCCCAAGGGCGAGTTGGTGATCACCGCGCCGATCCTGTTCGGGCGCTTGCATGTGCTTCCGGTCACCACCGATTTCCTGCGCGCCTACCCAGACGTGGATGTGCGTCTGGCCTTTGGCGATCGCGTGCTCAACCTGCTCGAAGAACACGTCGACCTCGCCCTGCGGATCGGCGAACTGCCCGACAGCACACTGGTGGCCACGCGCCTGGGCACGACCCGACGCGTGGTCTGCGCCAGCCCGGCCTATCTGGCTGCGCACGGCGAGCCGACGACTCCGGGGGAGCTGGCGCAGCACCAATGCCTCACCTTCGAGGCGATTTCTTCGGCAGACGCCTGGCGCTTTCGCAAGAACGGAACCGAGATCAGCGCACAGGTGCGTTCGCGCCTGGTGGTGAATTCCGCCGACGCTGCGATCGAAGCGGCCATCGTCGGCCTCGGCCTGACCCGCGTGCTCTGCTATCAGGTGGAGGACGCACGCCGCGCCGGCAAGCTCAAGATCGTGCTCGGCGACTACGAATCGGCGCCCGCGCCAGTGAGTCTGGTCTACCAGCGCCAAGGTCGACTGCCGCTGAAAGTGCGTGCCTTCCTCGATTTCGCCACGCCGAGGTTGAGGGCGCGATTGGCCGAGCACATGACCACTTAGCCGATCACGCGCAACGCATCGTGGTGGTGGGCATTCGCGACTGGCTGCGAGACAATCCCGGGCGCCCCGGAGCCTGCCATGACCTTTCGTTCGCCGCTGTTGCTTGTTGTCGCCTGCGTACTCGCCGCTTGCGGTAAACCACCGGCCACCGGTCCCGCTGCCGCCGATGCGGCGACCGCCGCCAGCCTGGCGGTCACCCTGGTGCCTGCCAGCGAACGCGAGCTCAGTCGTGAGGTGATTGCCTCGGGGCCGGTCTCGGCCTGGGAGGAAATGTTGCTCGGTGTTGAAGTCAGCGGTCAGCGTGTCACCGCACTGAACGTGGAAGTCGGCGACCACGTTAAAAAAGGGCAGGTGTTGCTTGAACTCGACCACCGCATGGTCGACAGCGACTTGCGCCAGGCCCAGGCAGTGCTCGATGAAGCAAATGCCGGCGTGCAATTGGCGCAGGTGAGCCTGCAACGCGGGCAAAAAATGGTCAACGACAAATTGATCAGTGCCAGCGCTTTCGACGAATTGCATGCGGCGCTGGTGCAGGCGCAGGCACGCGCGGCCACCACGCGCGCCCAATACGATGGCGTGAAATTGCGCCGCGACTTCGCCGAATTGCGCGCGCCCGACGACGGCATCATTTCCAAGCGCATGGTGCAGCCGGGGCAAGTGGTCGTGGCCGGCAGCGAATTGCTGCGGATGATCCGCCAGGGCCGGCTGGAATGGCGCGCTGAATTGACCGCAGCCGAACTCGCCTGGGTCCACCCGGGCATGGCAGTGACACTGGCCGCGAGCAGCGGCCTGGTCGCCGGGAAAGTGCGCGCGGTGTCGCCAGGCGTGGACACCAGCACGCGCACCGGTACGATTTACGTCGACCTGCCTGCACCCGGTTCGCTAGCGGCGGGTGCTTTCGTCGAGGGTCATATTGTTCTCGGCACCGCCCGGGTGCTGGTGGTTCCGGCCACTGCGGTCGTCCAGCGCGACGGCTACAACGTGGTCTACACCGTTGATGCCGGCAAGCTCGTGCACCGGCTGCGCGTGCGCATCGGCGCGACCCGCGATGGCCAGGTGGAAGTAGTTGAAGGCCTCGCGGCTGGTGCTGCCGTGGTCGCCAATGGCGCCGGATTCCTCAGTGACGGCGATCGTGTCCGCGTGGTCGAGGCGGCGCCATCGCCATGAATGTTTCCGCTTGGGCGATCAAGCGCCCGCTGCCGGCGTTGCTGATCTTTTTCGTTCTGTGCGTGGCCGGCTTGTGGGGTTTCCACAAGTTGCCGATTGCACGTTATCCGGACGTGACTTTCCCGATGGTGACGGTGACCGTGCCGCTGCCGGGCGCGTCGCCAAGCCAGCTGGAAACCGAAGTCACGCGCAAGGTCGAGGATGCCGTGGCCACCATTCCCGGGATCAAGCGGGTGATGTCCACGGTCACCGAAGGCGGAAGTTCGACCGCAATCGAATTCCTGCTCGATACCGATCTTGCCTCCGCGCTCGACGACACCCGCGATGCGGTTACACGCATTCGCGCCGACCTGCCGCAGGACATCCAGGAGCCGATTGTCGCCAAGGTCAACATCGGTGGTTCGCTGATGACTTACGCGGTCGATTCGCCGACGATGCCCGCCGACGAGTTGAGCTGGTTCGTCGATCGCGACGTCAGTAAGGCCTTGTACGGCGTGCCTGGCGTGGCCTTGGTGGCGCGCGCGGGTGGTATCGACCGGCAGGTGCGGGTGGACCTCGATCCACAGGCGCTACGGGCCTGGGGCGTCACCGCCGGCCAGGTCTCGCAGCAGCTCTCGCGCATCCAGTCTGAACGACCTTCGGGAAAGGCGGAACTGTTTGGCGTGCAACAGGCCATTCGCACGGTTGGAACGATCGCCGATGCCGCCGCCTTGGGTGATTTCACCATCAGCCTGCCGGACGGGCGCAGTACCCGCCTCTCGGCCCTGGCGAAAATCACCGACGGCGCTGCCGATCCGAGCCAGGTTGCGCTGCTCGACGGCAAACCGGTGGTGGCGTTCTCGCTGTCGCGTACGCGTGGATCGAGTGAAATCGAAGTCGCGAAAAATGTCCGTGCCGCGCTCGCCAAAATCGAAGCCGCGCATCCGGGCCTGCAATTTCGCCTGGTCGCTTCCACGGTCGAGGAAGCCGAGCGCTCCTACGATTCGTCCATGACCATGCTCTGGGAAGGCGCGGTGCTGGCGCTGCTGGTGGTCTGGTTGTTCCTGCGCGACTGGCGCGCCACCTGGGTGTCGGCGGTGGCGTTGCCGCTGTCGATCATCCCGACCTTCGCGGTGATGCACTGGTTCGGTTTCACCCTCAATCTGATCACCTTGCTGGCGCTGTCGGTGGTGGTGGGAATTTTGGTCGATGACGCGATCGTCGAGATCGAGAACATCGTCCGGCATTTGCGCATGGGCAAGTTGCCGCTCGACGCCGCCCGTGACGCCGCCGACGAGATCGGCACCGCAGTGATCGCGACGTCATTCACGTTGGCGGCGGTGTTCGTGCCGGTGGCATTCATGCCCGGCATCGCCGGCAAATTCTTTCGTGAATTCGGCTGGACTGCGGCCACGGCGGTGCTGTTCTCATTGCTGGTGGCGCGCCTGCTCACGCCGATGATGGCCGCCTACCAGCTCAAGCCGCACCACCTGAAGCCGGTGCAGTCGCAGTTGATGACCCGTTACCTGGGCTGGGTGGATGCGGCTTTGCGCCACCGCTGGCTTACCCTGGTCACGGCCACGGTGTTTTTTCTTGGCTCCCTCGCTATTCCGTATTTCATCCCCAAGACCTTCATCCCGATTTCCGATCTGGGCCGCAGCAACCTCAGCCTGGAACTGCCGCCGGGCACCCGCTTGCAGGATACCGAGGCGGTGACCGAACAGGCACGCTACCTGCTCGCGGGCATCCCCGAACTCAAGCAGGTGTACACCACCATCGGCAGCGTGGTGGACATCGGCGATCCAACCAAGACCGGCGTCGGTGAGTCGCGCAAGGCGACTCTGATCCTCGACTGGGGCAAGGCCCGCGATCGCACGCGCAGTCAGACCGAACTGGAGCGCGTGGCGCGCGCGCGCCTGGCCGATTTGCCCGGTGTGCGAATGAGTTACATCAGTTCCGAGCCGGGTGAACTGATGCAGCTGGTGCTCGCTGGTGATGATCCGCAACGCCTGCTCGACACCGCACAAGCGCTCGACCGTGACCTGCGTACGCTCAAGGGGCTGGGCAGTATTACTTCGTCAGCATCGTTGCTGCGCCCGGAGATCGTGATCGTCCCGGATCCGGCCCGCGCCGCCGACCTCGGTGTTGCCACGGCCGATATCGCCGAAGCTACGCGCATCGCCACCGCGGGCGACTACAGCCAGCGCCTGGCCAAACTCAACCTGCCGGAGCGACAGGTACCGATCCGGGTCGGCTTTGCCGAAACCACGCTGGCCGATCCAACGCTGGTCGGCGGCTTGATGGTGCCCGGTAAGAATGGGCCGGTGCCGCTGGCTGCGGTGGCCGACATCCGCATGGGTAGCGGCCCGTCGCTGATCTCGCGCTACCAGCGGCAACGCAACATCGCCTTCACCGCCGAACTTAATGGTCGACCGCTGGGCGACGTGATGACCGAGGTGCAGAAGTTGCCGAGTGTGAAACAGCTGCCGACTGGCGTGAGTTTCCTCAACACCGGCGATGCCGAGGTTTACGTCGAATTGTTCATCGGATTCCTGATGGCGATGACTGCGGGTATCGCCTGCATCTACATGGTCCTGTTGCTGCTGTTCAACCACGCCCTGCAGCCGCTGACCATCCTGACCGCGGTGCCGCTGTGCGCCGGCGGCGCCTTCGGTGCGTTGCTGCTGACCGGCAACGCTCTGTCGTTGCCGGCGCTGATCGGCCTGTTGATGCTGATCGGCATCGCCACGAAAAACTCCATTCTGCTGGTCGACTATGCGGTGATGGCCGAGGGCGAAGGCCATATGAGCCAGCACGATGCGCTGATCGACGCCTGCCGCAAGCGCGCGCAACCGGTGATCATGACTTCGTTGGCGATGGGCGCCGGCATGCTGCCGATCGCGCTCGGTTTTTCCGGCGACTCGAGTTTTCGCGCGCCGATGGCGATCTCGGTGATCGGCGGCCTGATTACCTCGACATTACTGAGCTTGATCGTGATCCCGGCCGCCTACACCGTGCTCGACGACCTTGGCGCGTGGTTCAAGTGGCGCCGGCGGCGTGCCTCCCCTGCCACGGAGTAATGCCATGAATGGGCAATTCGACTATGTGGCGTTGCCCTGGCGGCAGTGTCGTTCTGGCGCATGCTGACCTATGGGGAACGCTTCATGCGCCAGCAATTCGGTGCCGCCTATTTCTCGCGCAAGGTCCGGATCCTGCTCAAGGCACTGGAACTTCAGGTCGAACTGATCGATATCGGCAATGTCGCGGCAAGCGACCCGACGCTGTTCGCGGAAATCAGGCCAAGTGTGTCTTCCCCCGGCGGCAAGTACCATACTGCGGACTAAACCATGTGGAGACTCCAATGAAACTTCGATTCGCGTTCTTGCTGGCGCTGGCGGGTTTTTCCTCAAGCGCCGTCGCCGGCCCTTTCAACGACAAGCTTTCCATTTGCCTCGTCAAGTCGACGACCGAAGCCGACAAGATCGTGCTGATGCGCTGGATATTCGCGGCGATGGCAAGCCATCCCGCCGTCAAGGACCTCGGCAATATCACGAAAGAGCAAGGCGACAAATTGAACAAGGATACCGCCACGCTCTTCTGGAGCCTTATTTCCGATCGCTGCGGAGCCGAAACGAAAGACGCGATCAAGTACGAAGGCGCCGGGGCAATCAGTTCGAGCTTCGAGGTTCTTGGCAAGGTCGCGATGCAGGGACTCATGGCCGACGCCAATGTAAGCAAGTACATGGCGGGAATCGATGCGAACCTCGACCCAGCTGCCTTGAAGGCGCTGCTGGAGACAGCGAAGACGGCGCCGTAGATTGCCGCAATCATCCGGATGCAAGAGTACCTTCGCCCCTGGAAGCTGGCCACGCTTGTCATCGGGCTTGCGCTTCTGGTCCTCGGCGCGGTCTACGACCAGGCGATCGACGACCGCGAGAAAATCTGCTCCTTCAGTGGCCCGACCCTGCATTTCCATGACATGGGTGATGGCATGAACTGCCCATCCGTCCTGTTTGTTCAACGCGACTGCCTCACGGCCGCATCCCGGCAACGTGATCACAATCGTCACCCAGGCAACGCCGCGGCGAGCAATGTGTGTTGCGCGACGTCGCTGTTCGCGGAGTCAAGACCTACCTAGAATTCCCGGCTTGGCTCAACCGCTCGGCCAATCCGCTCCAGCGCTGCGCGCGCTTGGCGATGGCTTCGCGCAGTGCGGTTTCGCTGGCCCACAACACGATCTCGTTACGGCAGCGGGTGAGGCCGGTGTAGAGCAGTTCGCGCGCAAGCACGCGGGCGCCGCGCTCGGGCAAGGCCAGCAAGACCTGATCGAATTCCGAACCCTGCGCTTTGTGCACGGTCAGTGCGAAAGCCGATTCGTGCGCGGGCAATGCGCTCGGCAACCAGGCACGCAGACCGGTGCGGCCGTCGAACCACACGCGCGGTTCGCCGTCTTCATCCGGCCAGGCGATGCCGACATCGCCGTTGTACAGGCCGTGCCGCTGGCTGTTCTCGGTGACCAGCACCAGCCGGCCCTGGAACATGCCGTCGCCACGATGCGCGGGATCAAGTGCAGAAGCGATAAGCGCATTCAAGGTCTGGCTGCCGGCCGGACCTTCACGCACGGCGGTCAGCACGCGAAAGCGCGATGCCAACGCCAGCGCGAGCGCTGGTGTTGCGGCCGCCTGCACGGCGCGATAGGCGGGCAACGCGTGTTCGAGGCAGAACGGCGCGAACAATTCGTCGCGCGCTTCCCGCCAGCGCACACCGGCAAACCCGCTTCCACGCAAGCCGGTCATGACGGTATCAACATCGCCGCTACGGATCAGCCGCGCCAACTTCCCGACTTCACTGGACTCGCCTTGACGGTGCACCGTCGTCAGTTGTGTGTGTCGCGCGGCCAAGCGCGGATTGCGTTCGGCGGCATCGCATAACGCGGCGAGCACATCGCCGGTATCCACCGAAGGCAGTTGGTCGCGATCGCCGATCAGGATCAGGCAAGCATCGGGCGCAACCGCATCGAGCAGGCGCGCCATCATCGGCAGGTCGATCATGGAGGCTTCATCCACCACCACTACGTCGTAGGGCAGTGGTGCGCCGGCATGGTGGCCAACGCCGCCGCCATGGCGCCAGCCGAGCAGTCGATGCAGGGTGCACGCCTGGATCGGTTGGCTACGCGCCAATGCCGCGCCAGGGACAGCCTCGGTTTCCATCTCGACAAGTCGCGCATTGACGACTTCGCCCAATCGGCTGGCCGCCTTGCCGGTCGGCGCGGCCAGTGCGATGCGCAATGGTTGCGGCGAACGTGCCGAAAGTTCGACGATCCGTTGTGCGGCGCGCGTGGTCTTGCCGGTGCCGGGACCGCCGGTCAACAGTTGCAGGTGCTCGCCCGAACCGAGCCGGGCGAGCAGCGCCGTCGCCAGTCGGGTTTCATGCAGCCAGTAACGGCGCAGCGATAGTGATTCGCCTTCGAGCAAGGCGACTTGTCCTTCGACGATCCAGGACGAGGCGCGCAGCAGTTCCAGCCAGTCGGCCAGCGCAGGCAAGCGGGGTGTATCGCGATCCGGCAGAAGGTCGGCCAGGAATTCACCAGCATGCGTTAACGGCAAACAGCTATGCCCTTCGGCGACGGCGCGGCTGGCGAGCGCGATGGCGGCGAGCACATCGTCGGGTGTGTCCGGGCGCAGGTGCAGCAGGCTCTGCGCCAGTGCATGATCGACGGCGCGCAGGTAGCCACTGCGGAACAGGCTTGCGAACAGGCTCATGGGGAACGCGCCTGCGGCTGTGCGGGGGTCAGCAACACGTCAAGGCTTTCGATCAACGCGCGCGGTAGCGTCAACGCGTGGATACCGCCATCTTCAGCGTCAAGACCGCGGCAATACAGGTAGCGCACGCCGCCCATGTGCGTGCCGTAGTCGTAGGCCGCGCCCCAGCGAAAACGCAACCAGCGATGCAGCGCCAGCGTGTACAGCGTGTACTGCAAGTCGTATTCGTTATCGCGCACCGATTGTGCCAATGTTGCCGGCGCGTAGTCCGGCAGGCGATTCGATTTGTAGTCGAGCACGTAGTAGCGCCCCGAGTGTTCGTAGACCAGATCGATGAAACCGGTGAGCAAGCCTTCGATGCGCCGTCGCAAGCCGAAGCCCTGACGATCACGGATAATGCCATGCGCATGCAGCGTTTCGATCAACGCCGGTACCGCGACCGGTGCAAAGGCGAGATGGAATTCCAGCTCCGGGCAACGGGCCTCGCGTGGCAATCGCGACAGCACCGCGCCTTCGGGCATGCGGGCATTGAGCGTGGCTGCAACCAGCCCGGTGAGCAGCGGCAAGCCTTCGAGCTGGTCGGCTTCGCTGGCGTAACCTTGCCCGCGCAATGCGCCGGCCACGTGTTCGTATTCGCCGGTTGGCGGCAATTCGAGCGTCCAATCGCGCCAGGCGGTGAAATCGGTGGCCTCCAATACACTGTGCAAGGCATTGCCGAAACGAGCGCCGGAGAAACGCGAAACCAGCGTATCGCGAATGGGTTCGATCTCGTCGCGGGCACCAGGGGTGTCAGCGCCATCGTCTTCGTGCGCGAGTTGGGAAAAACTGTAGACCCACCAGTCGCGATCGAAATGGCGCTTGGCAATCGCCGCGGCTGGCGTGGCGTCGGGCGGCGCGAAAGACAGCCGCTGCGTTGGGCTACTCGTGGCCGCTGCCACTACGGCGATGGCAGGCGAAGCGATCTGCCGCAATGCTTTCTCGCACGCGGCATCGTCGAGCTTCTTCGGAAATTGACCATCGGCATCCCGGTGCAACAGCCAGGCCAACGGTGTCTTGTTCGCATCCTTGGCGGCGCCCCAGCAGACCCAAGTCGCGAGGCGCGCGCGGGTCAGGCCGACGTAGAGCAGGCGCAGCTGCTCGGCGTGCTTTTCCTCGGCCTCTTTCACCGTCGCGGCCGACTTGTCGGCGAACAATTCGGCGACGCGGCGTTCATCGTCGTGATAGCGAGCCAGCTTGAGTTTGCCCTGGGTGTTGCCGCTGGTGCCATCAGTGGCGGCGTAGGGCAAGAACACCAGTTCGAATTCCAGGCCCTTGCTCTTGTGCAAGGTCAGGATCTTGACCCGCGCCGCATCCGATTCGAGCCGCAGCAATTCGCCATCATTCTTGTCGTCGGCAGCGAGGATGCGCCGTTCGAGTTCATCCAGCAGGCCGGCCAGGCCGAGCCGGTCGGCGCGCGTGGCCTGCAATTCTTCGGCTAGCTGCAACAGGTTGGTAAGTCGGCGCTCGCCATCATGCAGGCCGAGCAGGCGCGCTGCATTTTCCGCGCATAGCGTGCTCACCAACGCCAGCGGGCCGAAGCGCTCGCATTGCCCACGCCAATGCTGGAAGCGATCCTGCCAATGCCGATGCGCGGCCTCGTCGCCATCCAGTGCAAGTAGATCGGTGGCATTCGCACCGAGCAAGGGCATGGCCAGCGCTGCACGCAGGCGGCGGTCGTCGGCCGGTTCGAGCAGGGCATGCAGCAAGACCCGCAGCTCGCCCGCTTCATCACTCTCGTACAGGCTGCTGCGGCCAGCGGCAACGCAGGGAATGCCGGCTCCCGTTAAAGCGCGCCGGATGCGCTCGGCGTCGTTGTTTTTCGCCACAAGCACGGCGATATCGCCGGGCACAAGTGATTGCGTCTTGCCATCGCGACCACGACGGATCGCGCGGCCGTCGATCCCGGCGGCCAACAGGGCATGGATGCGCGCCACACAGGCGATTGTTGCTGCTGCGCGTGCTATTTCGATATTCCTTTCTTCAAGGGCAGGCAGCAGTTCGAAGTTGAGCGCCGGGAGAGTTGCGCCATCGTGGTGCAAATCATCATCGTGAACCGCTCCGCCCGCCGCAATCGGATGAAACTCGATGCCCGGTTGTGCGAAGGAATCGGCTGCGTCGAACAGGCTTGCGACCGCCGTCAGCGCCGAAGGCCGCGAGCGGAAATTGCTCGCCAGCGCATGCTGCTGGTCGGCGCTGCGACGCGCGGCCAGATAGGTGTAGACGTCGCCGCCGCGGAAGCGGTAGATGGCCTGTTTGGGATCGCCGATCAGGAACAGGGCGCGCTCCTGGTCGCCGGCGTCGACGAACAGGTGCTTGAAAATCGACCATTGGTGCGGATCGGTATCCTGGAACTCGTCCACCAGTGCCACGCGATATTGCTTGCGCAGGCGCGTTGCGAAAAGCTCGCCTTGCGTTCCGGACAACGCCTCGGCCACGCCGCGAATCATGTCGTCGTAGCCGATCAGGCCGCGTTCGCGCTTGAACGCATCGAGCCGTTTCCAGGCGAAATCGCGCACTTCGTGCACCAATGCGATCTTGCGCTGGTGGTCTCGCGCGGCGATCGCCTGCGTGGCGACGACCCAGGTATCGATGGCATCGAACAGCGGCGATGCCGGCGTCGATTTGTTCTTGTTGGTGCGCAGTGCCAGGTGCGCGCGGGAGTAGTAGCCCAGCTTGTCGGTCGCCGGGTCGGTGTTGGATGTCTGCCACTCCGCGAGCGCTTGCCAGACCGGACCCACCGACTCATCTTTCACGTAAGTCTTGATGACCTGCCCCGCGACCAGCGCCTCCTGCAACTTGGCGCGGGCATCGTCGCCGTGCGTCTTGAAAGACTCGGCAAGGGCCTGCCGTGCCGCGCGCAACGCCGCATCCACGGAGCCTTCGGACTCGAACGGGATCGCCTCGGGCAAGAGCACGTCCAGTGCCAGCAGATCGCGCAGGTCGTGGGCGAGCTTGGCCGGCGAGACCCACAATGACATCAACGTGTCGGTGCGCGCGGCATCAGTCGTGCAGGCGCGCCAGAAATCGGTCGCGACTTCCTCGCGCAACAGCGCTTCGTTCTCGATGATTGCGCGTTCCACCAACGGCTGCCCCGCTTCCAGGGCGTGGTCGGCCAGCGCCCGCCGGCAGAAAGCATGGATGGTGTGGATCGGCGCGAGATCCATCGCCTCGACCGCCAACCGCAATCGGCGCTGCAAGGGCGCGAGTCCTTCGCGTTCGATGGCCGCCGCTACCAGCGGCGCGGTCACGCGCTGTTCTGGCGTTTCGGCATTACTGCGGCCCTCGGCGATCGACTGCGCCAGCGCCAGTCGTGAGCGCAACCGTTCGCGCAATTCGCCGGTCGCGGCCTCGGTGAAGGTCACCGCCAGCACCGACGACACCGGCAGCCCGGCCTCGATCACCAGGCGCGCGTACAACGTCGCGACGATGAAAGTCTTGCCAGTGCCGGCACTGGCCTCGATCCACTGCACACCGTTCAGTGGCAGGGTCAGGCCAAGATCGTCGAGGCTTGAGGTCTCAGTCATCGCTGGCCTCCGCGGTCGTCGATAGCATCGTGGCGAAGATATCTTTCGACAGTTGGCGAAATTCCCCTGCACTCTCGCCATTGGGATCAACGAACGGATCGCGGCCGCGCAGCGCCAGTTTCACCTCGGGCTCGTCGCCTTCGCCGACGCCATCACGATGTGTGGGGCACCATACCTCGCGTGCCGATGCCCAGGCCTTATCTTCGCCCTTGTCGGTGGCGATCGCCTGCGCGTAGGCAAAACCAGATTTCGGCATGAACGGCAGCGGTGCGTCGAGCGCCCGTCGGTAGATGGCAAGCAAGTCGCGCAATGCCGAGATCGCCGTTTCCCTCGGCAAGGATGCGATGACTTCGGCTGCGCCGCGTTCGCCAGCGATCAGGCGATGCAACGGCCGGGTTTCGCCCAGAGCCGACCAAATAATGTGATCGATCCCGAGCGCGAGTCGATGGCGTCCATGCGGCTTGCCGACCCGCAGTTGCAGTAGCCCGTTGGCATGCATCGGACCCAGTGCGCCGGTGATGGTCGTGCCGTCGAGATCAATCTCGAAGTGGCGCTGCTCTCCGTCGCCACTCGACCACTCGCGCCATTGCCTGGCAAACGAGCGCAGCTCACGCATCGCCTTGACTACCGCGAACTCACCCGCCGCGCCGGGCGCGATCACCGCGCGCGCCAACAGCCGGCCGCGCAAGCTGTCCACAGAAATGCCGGGGGCGACCACGAGTGCCGAGAACACTTCGTTATTCAGGGCATGGCGCAGCAAACCATTGTCGTTGGCAAACGGTTCGCTGTCGGGCAGGCGTTCATCGAGTTGCGGCAGGCGCAAGCCGAGCCGTCGCTGCAGATAGGCGCGTGCGGGATTTGCCAGGACGCGTAACAACTCGTCGCGCGTGAGGATATTCGTGGCGGGATTTGCCGGCAGCGCCGAGGTGAAGGGCGGCAGGTCATGCCGAGATGTTTCGTTGCCGATCGCCGCGCGCCAACCAGCGTGGTAACTGATGCGGCGGGCATCGCCGCGACCGAACGCTTCCGGCGCGAAGGGTTGCAAAGGGTGTTCGATCCGCAGGTCGCCGGCGCCATGGCGTGCGGCGATTTCAAGCAATTCGGCGACCACCACCGAGGGCGGTTGGCGTTCGTCGCTACGCGGATCGCGGCCGAGATAACTGAGGTAGAACACCTGGCTGGCGGCGGCAAACAATTGCAGGAACAGCAGGCGATCGTCGTCGCGCACCGAGCGGTCACCGCGCCGACGTTGCGGCGTGCCGATCTCGGCGCTCAGGCGATTGAGACTACCCATCGGATCGCGGCGTGGAAAAGCGGTGGCGTCCATGCCGAGCAGGCAGATCACCTTGAACGGAATCAGCCGCATCGGCACCATTTGCGCGAAGGTGACGCCGCCGGTGAGCAGTGGCTGGCGCGGGTCGGCTTCTGACAATGCGGACTGAAACCAACTACGCAGCACGGATGGCGCGATGGCGTCGTTGCTGCCGGCTTCGCGTGTCTGCCGGGCAAAACCTTCGACCTGCGCACGCAAGGTTTCGATTGCGCGCTGGTCGTCACGCGAGCCTGGACGCTCGGCGAAGATTTCGCCAATCAGTTGTTGCAACTGCGCCTGCCAGCGATCGGCGGGCATCGGGCGGCCGAGCCGCTTCTGCCAGCGCGCAAGCGCGCGCAGGCCTTGCAGTAGAGAATCGAGCAAGTCGAGATCAGCGCCTTCGATCTGTGCCAGTGGCGCGACCCCGAGGATGTCCGTGTCTTCGCCGCTGGCGTGGCCGAGCAGCAATCGATCCAGCGCCCAGGCCCAGGTATAAGCGGCTTCTACCGGCGCATCGAGCGATTCGCGATGTTCCGCGTTCAAACCCCAGCGTGCTCCCGCTGCATGCAGCCATTCGCGTAGCGCCGGCAGGTGGGTGGCTTCGAGGCCGAAGCGCTCGGCGATTGCCGGTAGCGTCAACAGTTCCAGCACTTCGTTGGCAGTGAAGCGTGCGCTCGGCAAGGCGAGCAAGCGCAGGAACGCATCGGCGAGGGTTTGCCCGGCGATCGGGCTGCCGTCGGACAAGGAGTAAGGGATCGCCAATGTGCCGGCGGCATCGCCACCAAATACCGCATGCACGTGCGGCGCGTAGTCGTCGATCCTTGGCGTGAGCACGGCAATCTCGCGCGGCGCCAATCCGGGATTTTTTTCCAGCAGATCGCGCAGTTGTTCGTGCAACACCTGCACTTCGCGCAGGCGGGTGTGGCAGCTATGTACTTGCAAGGAGCGATCGGCTGGATCGAGTGGCGCGAGTTCGAGCGACGGCGCCTGGCGCGCGAGCAGTTCGCGTTGCAGGCGATGCAGCAGGCCGGTGCGCCGGATTGGATCTGGAGGCTCATACACGGCCTGTTCCGAACTCGGCTGGAGTTGTTCGTCGGCGAATAGCAGGTTCACGAAGTCGCGGCCGGCGCCCCCGTTGGCGGCGAGCAGCGGATTTTCCTCGTCGCCGTCAGCCAGCACCTCGGCTTGCTGGCGCCGCCGCTCGCGGGCGGTGACCAGATCGCCCCACCAACCCGCGACCGGGGACAGAAAATAAAAATGCAGGGTGCCCGCGCGGGCGACCGAAGCAATCACGCGCAGTACATCGGGCGAGACGTTCTGGCAGCCGAATGCGAACAATCGCGGTGGCAGGCCGACAGGCGTCTGGCCGGCGTCGAGTTTCGCGAAATAGCGGTCCAGTCGTTGGCCGCGATGGTGCAGACCGCGGGTAGCGCGCCGCCAAAGTTCGGCTTGCCAGTCATTGCGGTCGCCACCGTGGTCCCAGCGGCGCAGCCAATCCCGGCGCCAGGCCTGGTATTTTTCGAAGGCCTGCGCCAGTTCACCGGCCAAGGTCCACGCGGCCAGGGCCGGATCGGCGTCGGCGAGCACGGCCTGCAGTGGCACGAACACCGGGTCATGGCGCGCGTTGGCATCGCTGAGCACCGACCACAGCCGCCAGCGCAGGGCGCCGGCATTGCTCAGCCCGGACTCGCTTTGTTCGGGCAGATTGGCGTCCAGGGCCGCATGGACGAACTCTCCCGGCGTCAGGAAGCGCAGGTTCGCGGCGATGCCATGGGTTTCGGCCAGGGTTTTCTGTAACCAGCGGCGCATGGCCGGCTGCGGGATCAGGATCGTTTCCGGGGTCAGGAGCGGGCCGCCAGGCGGGGTTTTGGCGAGCTCATGGGCAAGTACGCCTGCCAGGATGTCCAGGTCGTTGCCATGGGTGAGGCGGAATTCATCGCGTGCAGAACTCATGCCGGCATCATGCCGCAAGCCAGTCGCAAGGCACGAGACGGGTTGACCGGCTTTCCCACGGCACGAGCGGGCCGATATAATCCCGACCTGACCTTCAGGGCCCCGGCCCGCACTGGAACCGCCGTGCGCAATTACGATACCGAATTCCTCAAGCATTTTTCCCAGGTCATCGCCGTGCTGGTGTCCATCACCCTCGGCCTGATCCTGCTGGGCATGTACCTCAATGGCGACAAGCCGGTGTCCGTCAATCCAGCCGCACAAGCAGCGACGCAGGCGCGGATCAAGCCGATGGGTGCGGTCTTTGCCGGTGCTACTGGCGCAGCGGCGCAGGCACAGGCAGCGGCCGCAGCTGCCGATGCGGCCAAGGGAACGGTTGCTTACGACGGTACGCTCGATGGTTCGGTGATCTTCGGCAACCTGTGCACCGGCTGCCACACGGCGGGTGTGGCGATGGCGCCGAAGCTGGAGAAGTCGGCCTGGGCGGCGCGTATCGCGCAGGGCAAGGACACGCTCTACAGCCATGCTATGAACGGCTACAACGGCCCGGACGGCGGCATGATGCCGGCCCGCGGTGGCAACCCATCGTTGTCGGACGACCAGATCAAGGCGACCGTCGACTGGATGCTCAGCCAGCTCAAGTAGTGAATTGCTCACCTCTCCCGCTTGCGGGAGAGGTCGGCGCACACCGGGCGCGGGGTGAGGGTGTACGGTGCGCCTGAGCCACCCTCACCCCACCCTCTCCCGCAAGCGGGAGAGGGCTTGAACCGAGCCCAGCCATGACGTCAGCAATTCTCTTTCCTGATTCCGCCGGAACCCTGCTGCTACCGGGGCCGGCCGGTGCAATTGAAGTTGCGGTGGACCTTCCCGTTGCCCATGACGCCCGCCGCGGCATCGCGGTGATCTGCCATCCGCACCCACCCGACGGCGGCACCCTGCACAACAAAGTCGTGACCATGACCGGCCGCGCGCTGACCGAGCTCGGGTTAACGGCGGTGCGCTTCAACTTCCGCGGCGTTGGCCAGTCCGAAGGCGAGTACGACAATGGCCGTGGCGAAGTGCTCGATTTGCTGGCGGTGGCGGACTGGGCGCGGCAGGCGCGCCCGGATCACGATTTCTGGCTGGCCGGATTTTCTTTCGGCGCCTGGGTGGCCTTGCTTGGTGCGCGGCAATTGCCGGTCAAGCAAGTGATTTCGATTGCGCCGCCCGTGGGCATGCGCGATTTTTCCGGCGTGCTACCGCCGTCCTGCCCGTGGCTGGTGATCCAGGGCGAGAACGACGAAGTGGTCGAGCCGGGGCCGGTGTTCGCCTGGTTGGCCAAACAGGATCCGGCGCCGACCGTGGTGCGCATGCCCGAGACCGGCCACTTCTTCCATCGCCGCCTGCTCGACCTGCGCGGCGCGATCAAGAACGGCGTGCGCAGGAACCTGCCGCCCCTGCGCGCATGAGTCCTTCCGAGGCCTACGCCGCTGGCGTCGCCGCCGGCCATTGGCAGGCTGACCCGGCGCAACAAGCGGCCCTGCCCGAACTCGACCGCGTGCAGCGCCAGCTGCTGGCCGCGCAACCGAATTCGTCCTGGGGCTCGTTCCTGGCCCGGTTTCGGGAACCGGCGCGGGTGCCCGGCCTGTACTTGTGGGGCGCGGTCGGTCGCGGCAAGACCTTCCTCGCCGACCTGCTGTTCGACCACGTCGCGGTGCCGAAGCGGCGTTGGCATTTCCATCGCTTCATGGGCGAAGTCCAAGCGCGCTTGCGCGCCTTGCCCGATACCGCCGACACGCTGGCGGTGGTGGCGAAGGACCTCGCCGCCGATATCCGCCTGCTGGTGCTCGACGAATTCTTCGTCGGCGACATCGGCGACGCCATGATCCTTGGCCGCCTGCTCGATCGCCTCATCGCCGACGGCGTGACGATCGTGGCGACTTCGAACACGCCGCCGCAGGATCTCTATCGCGACGGCCTGCAGCGCGCCAGCTTCCTGCCGGCGATCGCCCTGATCGAACGCCACTGCCATGTGCTGAAGCTCGAAAGTGCCCAGGACTACCGGCTGCGCCAGCTGCGCCACGCCGCGACCTACCACGCTCCGCTGGGCG
>JANXRY010000111.1 GCA_025356635.1 Gammaproteobacteria bacterium | reverse complement strand
ATATTGTCGATGCCGAGCACCAACTCGAGCGCGGTCAGTGTCGCGAAGGCCAGCCAAATCTGCGGATTGGACAGCAGCTCCATTGCCTGCATCTCAGCGCGCTCCCTCGAGGACCCGACGCGCGGCATTGCGCCCGGCGATACCCATCACACCACCGCCGGGATGGCAGCCGGCGCCACACAGGTACAGGCCATCAACCGGAGTCCGGTATTGCGCCGCGCCAGGAACGGGCCGGGTAAAGAAGAACTGGTCGAAGCCCATGGCGGCGTGGTGCCAGTGGCCACCGGTCATGCCGAATTCCTGCTCGATGTCGAACGGGGTCAGCAATTCGGCGCTGGCGACCAGGTTGCGGATGCCCGGGGCGTGCTGCTCCAGCACGACAAGGATCGCTTCCAGACAGGCGGCACGATTGCGGTCGCGATCGGCGCCGGCGTCATAGGGCAGGAACTGCACCACCGCCGACAACACGTGCTGACCGGCTGGCGCGAGCGACGGATCACGAACCGTGGCGATGCTTATTTCCAGCGCCGGCTCGCTCGGGTACTCGTGGTACTTGCTCGGGTTGAACGCCCGTTCGAGATAATCCATGGATGGTGCAACCAGCAAACGGTCGCCGAGGGCAACGGCATCGATGCTGGTGAAATTCGGCAGGCCCTTGAGTGCGAGGTGCAATTTTCCGGCGCGACCGGACGCACGCAGGTGGTGGACCTTGCGCACGAAGCCGGTGTCCAAGTGTGCCGCCCCAAGCAGGGACAGGAAAGTCGTGCGCGGGTCGGCATTCGAGATGATGTTTTCGGCGCGGATCGTTTCGCCGGACTCAAGTTCCACGCCGCAGGCGCGATCGTTCTCGACCAGGATGCGCTTGACTCGTGCCGACGTGCGCAAAACGGCACCGGCCTGCTTTGCCGATGCGGCGATGGCAGCGACAACCGCGCCCATTCCACCCAGCGGCTGGGCGACGCCCAGGCCTTTGCCGCCGGCCATGCCGGCCAGGCGATACAGATAGGTCAGCACGGTGCCCGGCGCGCGTGGACCCCATTCGGCGCCGAGCACGGCATCGAGTGCCAGCGCGCCTTTCAGCCGGTCTGACGCGAAGGTTTCATCGAGCAAGTCGTACATGTTCATGCCGATGATGCGCAGCAACTCGCGCATGTCACGGCGGCCGAGCCGGCGGAGTTGCCAGGCCAGCTTCATGAACTCGAATTTCTGCGCCCAGGTCTCGATGACCAGGCGTGGCGGCACGCTCTGGAAAATCGGCAGCAGGGTCGCGGCGTAGCGACTCATTGCGGTGCTGAAGCGGGTGTAGGCGGCGATATCGGCAGCGGAAAGTTCGCTGCCGTCGACTTGCCGGTCGCCGAGACGCAGTGGTTTTCCGACAGTCGACAAGGCCTGCGTCGGCAGCGATTGCCCGGCGAACTTGAGTCCGTGCCCGGGAAGATCAAGATCCCGGGCAAGCTCGCTCGGTAGCGCATGCAGCAGGTGCGCACCGGCGGAGACATTGTACCCGGGAGCGAATTCGCGATTGCGAGCGGCGCCGCCAAGTTCACTGCCTGCCTCGAGCACTAGTACCGATTTTCCGGCGCGCCCCACAGTCGCTGCGCACACCAGGCCGTTGTGGCCACCGCCAATGATGATGCTGTGATAAGACTTCGCGGTCGTCATGTCAGTGGCTCCGGCCAAGGTCGCGCAGGATCTCGCGGGCGGCGTTGGCGCCGGGCGCGCCCATCACGCCACCGCCGGGGTGCGTGGATGAGCCGCACATGTAGACGTTCCTGATCGGCGTCCTGTACTGCGCGTAGCCGGGCACCGGGCGGTTGAACATCAGCTGGTCCATGGTCAGCTCGCCCTGGAAAATATTGCCTTCGGTCAGGCCGACTTCGCGTTCGATGTCCCATGGCGTGCGGATTTCCGCGTGCAGGATCTTCTGCTTGAAGTCCGGGCTGTATCGGGCAATCGCGTCGATCACGGTGTTGCCGAAACGCGTGCGGCGCTCGTCGTTCCACTCGCCTTCGGCCAGCTTGTACGGGCAGTACTGCACGAACACCGACAGGAAGTGCTTGCCTTCCGGCGCCATGGTCGGATCGATCAGCGAGGGCATGATCATGTCGATGTAAGGGATGGTCGACCAGCGACCTTCCTTCCAATCGTCGTAGGCGCGTTCGACTTCGTTGAGCGATTCGCTGTAGTGCAGGTCGCCGCGCATGACCGGCGAATCCTTGGGAATCGACGGGAAACTGGGCACGCCATCGAGGGCGATATTGAGCTTGCCGGAAGAACCGCGGATGCGGAAGTTGCGCACGCGTTCGACGAATTCCGTGGGCAGGTCGTTGGCGTCGATGGTCTTGAGGAAGGTGCGCTTGACATCGAGGTTGGAAACCACGATCGGTGCGTTGATCTGCTCGCCGCTTTCCAGGGTCACGCCGGTGGTTTTGCCGGCGAGGACACGGATTTTAGCCACTGGCGCGTCAACGCGGATGTCGCCGCCAGACGCTTTCAGCGACATCGCCAACGCCTGGGTGATCGCGCCCATGCCGCCGCGGGCAAAACCCCACGAACCGACGTTGTTGTCGACTTCGCCCATGTAGTGGTGCAGCAGCACGTAAGCGGTGCCAGGCGAACGTGGGCCGAGCGCGGTGCCGATGATCGAGCTCCCGGACAGGTGGCCCTTGATCACGTCGGATTCGAAATATTCGTCGAGGTAATCGGCGGCGCTCATGGTGAAGAAGCGAATTGTGTCGTACATCCGCTGCTCGCCCATGGCGTGGAAGCGCTTGCCGAGATAAAGCAGCTCCATCAGGTCGCGCGGCTTGAACGAGGTCGGGTCCGGCGGCGTGCGCATCAGCAGCGGCTTGATGAACTTGCACTGGCGCATGACGTCGTTGGAATAGCGGTGATAGGCCTCGGCGTCGCGCTTGGAATGGCGCGCCATTTCGCGGCGCTTGGCGTCGGGATTGCGGTAGGCGGCGTAGTGGTCGCCGTTGCGCATCATGGTCGCGCCGCCCTCGTACGGAATGATCTGCAATCCGTACTTTGGCAACTCCAGCGTGCGCATGATCTCCGGCCGCAGCAGGCTGCAGACATAGGAGCAATTGGAGTAGGTGATGTCCTGGTAGATCTGCCGGCTGACGGCTGCGCCACCGACCTTGTCGCTGCGCTCGAGCACCAGCACTTTCAATCCGCTGCGGGCCAGGTAGCAGGCGGTGACCAGCCCGTTGTGGCCGGCGCCGACCACGATCACGTCAAACCCTGACTTCGACATCGAGCTTCCTCACCCGTAGAGGCCCGGATCCGGGCTGCGACCATCCGATTTCTTATTGTACGCTCGTTTAGTACGGGGAATGCAAGAAGGCCGTAAACGGCACCAAAAAATGTAAAAAGGCCCCAATCGGGGCCTGGTGTGTATGGCGGAGAGAGTGGGATTCGAACCCACGAACGGTTACCCGTTGCCGGTTTTCAAGACCGGTGCCTTCAACCACTCGGCCATCTCTCCGTTGTTTCTGGAAGCTGGTTTGACTCGGGCAGTCCTGCCCTCGCCCCTTCGGGGCCGACCTGCGGTCGTTCTGGATCGTTCCCAACGATCCAGTCAAGACCAGTGCAATCGACCACTCTGCCACCCTTCCGGTGTCCTGTGATTCTCGCACGCAACACGTGGCGCGTCGCTCAAGCCGCAGATTTCTGCAGAGCGAGCTTGGCGCACTCCTCGCGACTCTTCTTGCAACCGGTACTGGTCGCTTCGAGCAAGGGCGGCA
>JANXRY010000109.1 GCA_025356635.1 Gammaproteobacteria bacterium | reverse complement strand
CATCAGCGCAGCGGCAAGCAGCACGGTGTCGATGGTGTAACTCAGATAGCGCACGGACGCGGCCATGCCCCAGCGCGAACCGGTCTGCACCAGCAGGCCGCGCAGCAGGAACAGGCTGCCGCTGGCGATCACCGCGCCGATGTGTACCGAACGGATTTGCGGGTAGAACTCGATCACACGGCCATTATCCGGTCGGTTCCGGGGCCGGTTGTTGATCCAAGTCAGGAAGAATGGTGCCGGTGACACTTCCCCAGGGACACTTCCCCAGCCAAAAAAAGCGCCGGCGTAAAGCCGGCGCATCAGGGATCGTTGTCGCTTATCGGCCGCTATAAGACTTCGTCGAATTACTGAGCGTCGAAGTGTTCGAAACCCGGCGCGAGCGTGACATGGGTGATCCACAATCCGCCGCGGCCGTCCGGTGCGACGTAGGTGTCGGCGAAGTGGCCACGACGCACCAGGTGGCCGAGCGGAACGTCGCCCGCCATGGCGCTCTGGGTCGCCGAAGGAGCGAACGGCGCGCTCGAGCTATAGCTGTTGTACGAGTCGGTGTGGCCGTAAATGATGCCCAGCTCATCGTAGTCGTGCTGGTTCGGCTGGGTGCTGCTCGGCGAGCTCGAGTAATCCATGCAAGTGCCCTGAGAGGTGCCGTCCTCGGAGGTGTGACCCAGGCCGAAGGTGTGGCCGACTTCCTGGCACATCACGTGCGCGGCTTCGTTGGCGTCCGACGCATACGTCGAAGCGTAGCTGTCGTTCATCTTCGCGGTGCCCTGCGAGATATGGCCGTTGCTGTCGAGGTTGATCGAGGCCAGGCCGAGCCAGCCGTTGCTGCCGTAGGCCGCATTGCAGACGCGAATCTTGCCAGACACAGCGGTGCATCTCTTGCGGTCGCGGCTGGAGTTGGCGTACGTCACGACGCTGAGATCAAGATTGGTCGACTGCGACCACTGCGACGCAGCGGCCGAAAGCAGCACCGGCCAGTTGGCGTTGGTGCCGCCGGCCACCGTGCTGTCGAGCGTATGCAGCGCGAACGACGACGTCGTTCTGGCCCAGTGGTAGTTGTTCCAGCTATGCGTGGCGTAAGCCGCGACGGACACCGCCGCGATGGCAACGGCCAAGGTTCCCTTGGCCAAAAGGCGTTTCGAAATCATGTGCACTTTCCCCGGAATGAGTGGATGGGCAGGCCGAAGCCCGGCGCCCGGGGGCAAGCTATACGCAACTGTGACTTGGCGCAACCTTGCGGCGCACAAGAACGAGCCAAGTGGACCGGCGTCGGCTTGGAGTATGTAGCTAACTCCAGGGATAGCCCGCTTTGTAGCGAGGGCGACTCAGCGAGCCAAGGCTGCCCTCAACGCTCGATTCGACGCGACAACCACACGAAGAATGTGCCGGCGAAGAAGGCCCAGACGCTCAGTATCAGCAATGCCGACACGAATCCGATGCCATCGAACGGATTCGACTGCGCCAGCGATCCGAAGTCCATGCCATGGAACAGGTTGTTCATGAAGCCCAGGAACGGGCCGGGCGCCAGCGCCCAAACCACCGTGCACAGGGCGTAGAACACAGCTACGGTAATGCCGAAGGTCAAACCGGTACGTACGGGTGACATAAGTCCTCCTCGATCACTGCTTTGGGTTCGACGGGAGTCGATCCATCATCATCGTCATCATCATTGCCATCATCTTCATGCGCTGTTCCATGCGCTGATGGTCGTTATTCATGTCGCAGCCCATGGCGGGACGCGTCTCCGAATCGGATTGGTTCATCATCGCCATGCCGTCCTGCATGGCCTTCATGTGCTCGGCCATCAGCGCTCGGCGCTCCGTCGGCGTCTTGGCGGCCATGAATTTCTCATGCATGTCCTGCATGTGATTCATCTGCATGGCCATGCGTGCCTGCTCGGTGTCCGCCGCCGGCAGGGCCGTTGCCGCTGGCGCGGTCGCCGGGTGATGCGCGTCGTGCTGCTCCGTCTCGGCCGCGCCGATGACCGGGGCAAAAACCATCAGGGCAATCACAAGCAGTGGTGCGGGCGATTTCATGGACTACTCCTTGTCGACGTCTGGGTGTTGCCGGTGGCGGTGGCCGTGGTGATGGAACAGGTGCATTAGCGGGCAGGCGAGCAGCAGCAAGTAAGGAAGCAGTCCCAGTGCGCCCGCCACGTGGGCCCGGTGCTCGATGATCAGGTACAGGGCGGCCAGTGCCGGGAAGACAAGGAACACTAGTCGCGAGACGTCTTTGCGCGACAGCGCGTTACGCAGGTTCGTCGCCATGTTCATGACCAAGTCCTCATGCCGGGAGCCGTGACCATCACGCTACGCGCACCGCCACGTCGATGCCTTGACCTGCGTCAATTCGACGCTTGGCCGCTAGCGCGGCAGCGCGCTGCTCCGCAGTCGCAAGGCATTGCCGACCACCGACACCGAGCTCAGGCTCATGGCCAGCGCGGCGATCATCGGCGAAAGCAACACGCCGAAGGCCGGGTACAAGATGCCAGCGGCAAGCGGCACGCCCAGCGTGTTGTAGAGCAAGGCGAAGCCGAGGTTCTGCTTCATGTTGGCCACGGTCGCCTGCGACAGGAGACGCGCGCGGGCGATGCCGCGCAGGTCGCCCTTGACGAGCGTGAGCTGGGCGCTGGACATCGCCACGTCGGTGCCGGTGCCCATGGCGATGCCGACGTCGGCAGCGGCCAGCGCCGGCGCGTCATTGATGCCGTCGCCGGCCATCGCGACGCGCTTCCCTTCGGCCTTGAGCGCAGTCACGAGCTCGAGTTTGTCCTTCGGCCGGACTTCGCCATGCACCTCGTCGATGCCGAGCGTCTTGCCGACCGCCTGCGCGGTGCTGGTGCCGTCGCCGGTGGCCATGATCACTCGCAGGCCGGCGGCGCGCAGTTCTTCCAACGCTTTCGGCGTCGTGTCCTTGATCGGATCGGCGACGCACAGCAAACCCGCCAGGCGAGCATCGACCGCCAGGAACATCACGCTTGCGCCGGCGCGACGCCGTTCCTCGGCCGCGTCGCGGAGCGGTTCGACGTCGACGCCAAGGCTACTCATCAGCGTGCTGTTGCCCAGCGCCAGCGCCTGGCCGTCGACGCGACCGCGCACGCCGATGCCGCTTCCGGACTCGAATTCGTCGGCCTTCGAAAGCGCCAAGCCGCGCGTCCGGGCTTCGGCAACGATCGCTGCTGCCAGCGGATGTTCGCTCCCTTGGTCCAGACTCGCCGCCAGGCGCAGCACTTCGTCGTCGATCATGCCCGATGCGGCGACAACGCGATCGAAGCGAGGTTGGCCGAGAGTGAGTGTGCCGGTCTTGTCGACAATCAGCGTGTCGATGCGGCGCAGGGTCTCGATCGCCTCGGCATCGCGGAACAAAATGCCCATCGACGCCGCGCGGCCGGTCGCGACCATGATCGACATCGGCGTCGCCAAGCCGAGCGCGCAAGGACAGGCGATGATCAGCACGGACACCGCGTTGAGCACGGCGAATACCCACGACGGTTCGGGTCCAAACAGGCCCCACAGCACGAAGGTCGTCGCGGCCACGGCCAGCACGGCGAGTACGAACCAGAACGAGACCTGGTCGGCCATGCGTTGCATCGGCGCGCGCGAGCGCTGCGCCTGCGCGACCATCTGCACGATCTGCGCCAGCACGCTGTCGGCGCCGACCCGGGTGGCGCGGATCACCAGTGCTCCGCTGGTATTGAGCGTGGCGCCGATCACCTTGTCGCCCACGCCCTTGCCGACCGGCAGCGATTCGCCGGTGAGCATCGATTCGTCGATGCTGGAGCGCCCTTCAAGCACTTCGCCGTCGACCGAAATCTTTTCGCCAGGCCGCACGCGCAGTCGATCCCCGGCCTGTACTTCCGATAACGGTACGTCGGCTTCGCTGCCGTCCGGCGCCAATCGTCGCGCCGTCTTCGGCGACAGGCCGAGCAGCGCCTTGATCGCCGCCGAGGTTTTCGAACGGGCACGCAATTCCAGCAGTTGGCCGAGCAAGGTCAACGAGACGATCACGGCGGCGGCTTCGAAATACACGCCGACCCGCCCGTGCTCGTGGAACGAGGTCGGGAACACGTTCGGCACCAGCGCAGCGACGACGCTGTAGCCATAGGCTGCACCGACGCCGATTCCGATCAGCGTCCACATGTTCAGGCGGCCGCTGCGCAGCGATTGCGCGCAGCGCACGAAGAACGGCCCACCGGCCCACAGCACGACCGGCGTGCTCAGCGCCAGCTCAAGCCAGGTCCGGGAGCCCGCGTCCAGCCACATCAGCCGGTGGCCGACCATCGCCATCGCCAGCACCGTCAGGGTCAGCGGCAAGGTCCACCAGAACCGGCGCGTGAAATCGCGCAACTCCGGATTGTCGTCGTCTCCCAGGCTCGGCAGCACCGGCTCCAGGGTCATGCCGCAAATGGGGCATGGGCCGGGATGGTCCTGGCGGATCTGTGGATGCATCGGGCAGGTGTAAATCGTGCCCGAGGCCACCGGTGCGACCTCCACCTTGGCGGGTGGCTTGATGTATCGCTCCGGTTCGGCCAGGAACTTGTCGTGGCAGCGGGCCGAACAGAAATGAAACTCTTGTCCGGCGTGGACGGCATGGAACTTAGCCGTTGCCGGATCCACCGTCATGCCGCAAACCGCGTCGGTGCTCATGCCGGAGCCTTTCGAGACGACCAATGGATATGGACGATCTTCCAGCCCTGATCGCCATGCCTGAGCACCATGGTCTCGGTGCTCAACAACAGCAGGGGCTTGCCGTCGTGCGTGGCCTTGAGCAGGCTCTCGGTGCCGACCCAGGCGATGTCGCCCAGCCGCCGTGCCTGTCGGTAGCGCAGTTGCTGTTGTGCCGTTTGCATGAACGCCGCGTCGGCGATGGCGTGTTCCTTCAGGTATTCGTCGCGGCTGCGCTCGGAGCTTCCGCTCTCGAGGATGAGCACCTGCGGATCGAGCAGCTCGCCGGCCTCATCCAGCCGCGCGGCCTTGATCGCCGCCGAGAAAGCGTCGACCACCTTGACGGCATCGGCGGCATCGGACTCGATGTTCTGGACGGAGGCCGGCATGCCTTGGGGCGATACGGCAGCGGGCTCGTGCGCGGACGCATCGAGCCACAGGCTGCCCGTCAGCACGGCTCCGGTAATCCAGTAGCGAAGATTCATGGCGGTCTCCTCAGAGTAGGTGTAGGGGCACTACTTGGTGCGCGGGATGCCGTTGAGCACCGCGACCAACTTGTCGTAATCGGCTTGCGCGGCCGCCCGATCGCCGGCATCGCCGCTCGCATCCAGGCGCTCGGCCAGTATGGCGACGAACTTGGCGTCGCTCGCGAGCTTGGCCTGATCGTCCGCGGTCATCGCCGGCTGCTTCGCGGGCAGCGCGGCCACCAGATCGCGAATCGCAAACGCCAGGTGGTGCACGTTTCCCAGCGAGCCGGACGCGATCATGGTTTTCAGTTCGACATTCTTGGCATCGATGGCCTGCCAGGTGGCATCGGCGGTGTCGGGAATGGCAGTGGCGGCCTCCGCCTCGGCTTCTATGGCGGGGGCGGCCGGTGCCGTGGGCGCCGCCGCCGTCTCGGCGGCCGGGGCCGGCGCGGGAGCAGCTGCATCGGGCGCGGCGGACGGCTGGCAGCCGGCGAGCGTGCCGATCAACAGAAGCGAGGGAACGAACATACGAGATTTCATGGCGCAGACTCCAGGGGGGTGGACAAAACAGGGGCGGCGCGATGCCGCAATTCGCGTCGATGCTCGACGCGGTAGTACACGGTGGGCACGACCACCAGATTGAGTAGCGTGGCGGTGACCAGACCGCCCAGGACGACTTGCGCGAGCGGCAGTTCCAGTTCCTTGCCGACCGGCGAGCCGAACATCAGCGGCACCAGGCCCAACGCGGCCGTCGCGGCGGTCATCAATACCGGCACGAGGCGATCCATCGTGCCGTGCAGCACCACGTCCGCGAGCGGTTTGCCGGCGGCGCGTAGCTGCGCGTAGTGGCTGACCAGGATGATGCCGTTGCGGGTGGCGATGCCGAACAAGGTGATGAAGCCAATGACCGCCGCGACGCTCAGGTTGGCGCCGGAAACGTACAACATGACAATGCCGCCGATCATCGCCAGCGGCAGGTTGAACAGGACGATGAGTGCGTCGCGCAAAGTGCCGAAGGCCTTGAACAACAAGAGCACGGCACCGAACAAGGCCAGTGAACCGAAGCCGAGCAAGGTGCGGTTGGCCTGCCGCTGGCTCTCGAACTGGCCGCCATATTCGACGTAATAGCCGGGCGGCAACGTCAGACGTCGGCCAATGCGTGCCTGGGTGTCTTGGATGACCGCGCTCAGATCTCGGCCTTCAACGTTGAATCCGAGCACGATCAGCCGCTGCACGTTCTCCCGGCCGATGGCGTAAGGTTGGTCAGCCACCTGCACGTCGGCAACCAGGCGCAGCGGCACCTTGGCGCCGTCGCCAAGGGCCGGCGCATCGATCGGCAGGTCGCGAATGGCCGAGACAGTGTCCCGGGCCGGGCTTTGCAATCGCAAGCTCAGGTCGAAGCTCCGGCTCCCCTCCAGTACGCTCGACACGGCCTCGCCGTTCAATGCCGTCTCGATGTCCTCGGCCACGTCGCCGACGTTGATGCCATGACGCGCGGCCTTGTCGCGATCGATCCGGATCGTCACCTGAGGCACGCTGATCTGCGGCTCCAGGTTCACGTCCACGGCCCCGGAGACGGAACGCACCAGCGACTGCGCCTGTAGTCCAAGCCGGTATAGCTGCGCCAGGTCGTCGCCGTAGATCTTGACCGCCACCTGCGAGCGCACGCCGGATTGCACCTCGTCCATGCGATGGGCGATGAACTGGCCGACGTTGAACACCACGCCCGGAACCTGTGCCAGATCGGCACGGATTCGCTTAAGCAGGACGTCCGCCGGTACGGATGGATCCTTGGTGTAGTCGAGTTGGACGTCGAACTCGCTGAAATTCGGCGTCTGCGCGTCCTCGTCGAGTTCCGATCGTCCGGCGCGCTGGTTGATCGAAACGACCTGCGGGTACTTGAGCAGGTCCTGGCGGACGATGGCGCCCAGGCGCATCGACTCTTCAAGCGACGTGCCCGGGAGGGTGGTCATCGCGATGATGAAATTGCCCTCCTTGAATTCCGGCAGGAACGAGTAGCCGAAGAACGGCAACAGGGCCAGCGACCCCGCCAAGGCAAGCGCCGACAGGCCGGTTACCCAACCGAAACGATGGATGGCACTGCGCAGGATGCGGCCAAAATGCCGCTTGAGCCAACGTACCAGCGCCGTTTCGGATTCGCCTGCGGCGTGATGTGGCAACGGCGCGAGGGGCGCGGCCGGGTCCAACGTCGTCGCGGCATCGTGGGCCTTCTCCGTGGACCGTGCGAGCATCAGGTAGCACAGCGCCGGCACCACCGTGACCGCCACGACCAACGAGGCGCCGACGGAAGCGATATAGGCGACACCCAGGGGCGTGAAAATGCGGCCGGCCAAGTCGCCCAGAAAGAAGATCGGGACGAAGATCAGCGCGATGATCGCCGTGGCATAGACCACGGAATTGGTGATCTCGCGAACGGCGTCGAATACGACCGGCAGGGCCCCGCCGCCAGCCGCCGTCGCGCGGTGGACGCGCAGCCGATGAACGACGTTTTCGACCGTGATGATACCGTTGTCCACCACCTCGCCGATGGCAATGGCCAGGCCGCCGAGGGTCATCGAATTGATGCCCACACCCAACGCGTGCATCACCAACAGTCCGCCGACGAACGAGGCCGGCATGGAAACGAAGGTGATGAACGACGCCCGCCAGTTCATCAGGAACACGAATAGCACGGCGATCACGATCAGCGCGCCCTGGATCAGGGCCACATCCAAGTTATGCACGGCCGCTTCGATGAAGTTGGCCTGGCGGAACACCCGGGTATGCAACGTCACGCCGGTGGGCAGGCTTTGCTGGATCTTGGCCAACGCCGCCTCGACTCGGTAGGTGGTGGTCAACGTGTCCGCACCGTAGGCTTTGGATACGGTTCCGATGACGGCGTTCCGGTCGGCATACGCCCCGTCACCGCGTTTGATCTCGCCGCCGAAACCCACCTCGGCGACATTGGCGATCGTGATTGGCACACCGTCGCGCAAGGTGATGACCGTGTGCCGGATGTCGTCCAGGGACGCGATGCGGCCGACCCCGCTGACGATCAGCTCTTGGCCGGGTGCCGCCACGAAGGCGCCGGGGACATTGCGATTCGCGCGTTGCAAGGCCTGACGTACGTCCTCCAGGCTGATGCGGTAGGCCTGCAGGCGCAGCGGGTCGACCCGCACTTGGTACTGCTTGACCTCGCCACCGATGGATTCGACCGAGGCGATGCCGCCGACGGCCAACAGACGCGGACGTATCTCCCAATCCGAGAGCGTGCGCAGGGCTTCCGGCGAGAGGCGGTCGCTGACCAGAGCGTACTTCACCAGCCACCCCACGGCCGAGGTCATCGGGAGCATCTTGGGTGGTTCAGCGGCGGGCGGAAGACGACCGGCCAGGCTTTGCAGTCGCTCGGCGATCTGCTGACGGTCGACATAGATGTCCGTGTTGGCGGCGAACACGGTCGTGACCGTCGACAGCCCCACGGCAGTGCGCGAGCGCACCGAGACCACCCCCGGTGAGCCGTTGATCGCGCTCTCGATCGGATAGGTGATCTGGGATTCGACATCCTGCGGCGCCATCCCCGATGCTTCGGTCTGGATCACCACCTGCGGTGGCGCGAACTCGGGAAACACGTCTACAGGCATGGTCTGCAGCGTGTAGGCGCCTGCGGCAAAGAACACCAGGGTCAGGGCCAGCACGATCAGGCGGTTGTGCAGCGTCCAGGCAATCAGGCGATTGAACATGATCAGTCTTCCGCGTTATTCAGCGAGCCGCCGACGAGCCACTGCGTGTAGATCTCGCGATTGCCCTGGGTCACGACCTCGTCGCCCGGCACCAGTCCGTCGATGACTTCGGTGAAGCGATCATCTTGTGCACCCGTCCGGATCTCGATTCGATCGAACTCGCCCTTTTGCCGCACGAACACGAACCGCTCGCCGTTGGCTTCCAGCACGGCCGTGGTGGGTATGGCCAACGTGGCCTTCGATTCGCGCAGCGCCACGCCGGCGCGGGCGAACAGGTTCGGTTTGAGCGCCCCGTCGGGGTTGTCTAGGCCTATCCAGACCTCGACGGTTCGGCTCTGCGGGTCCAGCGTCGGGCCCACCAGGTCGATTCGACCGGTGAAGGCGCGATCGGGATAACTCAACGTACGTACCGCGACCGCTTGGCCCACGCGGACCTTGCCCAAATCCTCTTCGTACACGCGGGCGACGATATTCACGCGCGAGTGATCGCTCAGGCGCATCAGCGTTGTCGCTGGCTCGACCGACTGGCCGAGCGTGACATCGAGCGCGTCGACCGTACCGGCGCGAGGTGCCACGATGTCCACGCTGGGCGGAGGATCGCCCAGCAACCGGGACTGCACGCGGGCAAGTCGTTGACCTGGCCTGACGACGCTCCCCAGCGCCACGTAAAGTGCAGTGACTTGGCCGCTGACCCGCGTACTGACATCCGCTTGCCGGTCGGGCAACAAGCGCACCTCACCGTTGAGGTACAGCAACTCCGACAAAGGACGAAGGTCGGCGGCAACCACCTGGACGCCCAGGGTCTGCTGCTGGGCCAGCGTCAGGTGCACCGGCCCTTTTTCGCCGCCGCCGGTGGCAATCTGCGCCCCGTGCGATCGCGCAACAGGGGAAGCGACCAGTCCCAACACGACGAGCACCGCGCTCGATGCGATGCCAACGAAAGCGCGTCGGCCGGTAAAGGACAAAACGGCAAAGGACAGCATGGAATATTCCTTAGTCATGACGGGTTTCCTGATCGGCGACGGTGAGATCGCCGATGGCGAAATGCAGGTGCACCCAGGCCTGTAGGTAGCGATCGAGCGTGGCTATGTGGTCGGCGAGCATCTCGGCCTGTTGCCGCTGCGCCTGGACCACGTCGACCAGGGGCACCAATCCTTGGCGATACCCCTGTTGCGCCAAGCGCACGCTGCGCTCGCTCAACGGTCGGGCTGCCTGGTCGTAGGCCGCCAGCGACACCGTCTGGCGCGAGAGCTGCTCGTACGCGCTGGCGACCTCGTTGGCCGTGGTCAACCGCAACGCCTCGGTGCGCGCCTGCGCCTGGTCCTGCGCGGCCTGGGCTTCGCTCAGGCGGCCCGCGGTTCGATTCACCAGCGGTAGCGGGATCGACAGGCTCAGGCCGATGGCTCGACTGGCGCGTTGCGGCGGGAGGTTGTCGAGCGCGAGCCGGTCCTGCGACAGCTCCAGACCCACACTCCAGTCTTCCCAGCGTTCGGCTTTGGCGAGCGCGCGTTCGGCCTGCGCGCGATCTATCCCCAACTGCGCACTGCGCAGATCGGGGCGCAACGTCAATGCCTGGGCCTGCAGCACAGTCAGCGTCGGCAGGTTGTCGAGGGTCGGTAGCGGTCCAGATAAGTTCAGCGGCGAATCTGCGTTGCGACCCAAGCGCGTGTTCAGGGCAGCCAACACGGTGTCGCGTTCGATTTGCAGTTGCGAACGCTCTTGGTCGAGCCGCTGCAGATCGAGTTGCACGGCGTTGACGTCGAGTTCCGACACCTCCGCCGCCTTGAATCGTTCCCGGGTCACGCGGCCAAGCAGCTGCTCGGCTGCCATCAGCTCGGCACGCGCGTCAATCTGGCGATCGAGCACCAGCAATCGATAGGCATCGGTCGCCACCGCGTTCGCGAGCTGTCGCTCGGCCTCGGCGACTTCGGTCTCCGCGAGCGCTACGTCGACCCGCGCGACGTCCTTTTCACGTAGCAAGCGACCGGCGATCGGGAATGCCTGGCTGAGACCGATGGTGTGCGTGTATTCGCCGTCGCGGCTGAACAGCGCGTCGCTCTGGCTGCTCACGCCGAGCACCGGATTGGATCGCAACCCCGCCTGTTGCAGACGGGCACGACCGATGTCGATGGCGTAGCGCGCCGCCTGCAGATCCTTGTTGTCTCGCTCGGCCCGCGCGATCAACTGCGGCACGGTCATCGTCGACCCGTCAAGCGGTGGCGCGGCAAGGACAGGACCGATGCAGAGCAGACCCATCCCAAGCCATGCCGCCCGTTGCAGTCGCAACAGGGGATTCAGAGCATTCATCGCAGGATCCTCCTGCACGGCCAAGCACACGCCACCGGTGATGGATTTCGGCGAAATCTCACGACTTCTTCGCCGGCGATGTCACGGTCACTTGACCCTGCATGCCGGCTTCCCAATGACCTGGGATCAGACAGGCGTAGAAAAACTTTCCTGCCTTGCTGAACGTCCAGACGATTTCTGCGGAGCCGCCGGGCGCGACCCGCACCGAGCTGGCATCGGCATGCACCATGTTTGGCATCTGCCGCATCATCTCCGCGTGTTCGGCAATTTCTTCCTTAGTGCCAAGGACGAATTCGTGCGGCAGCCTGCCTTCGTTGTGAATCTGCAAGCGCAGTGTCTCGCCCTGCTTGACCGCCAGCGAGGCCGGATCGAAGCGCATGGCATCGGTGGTGCGGATCGCCACGGTGCGGGTGATGTCTTTCACGACCCCCGGGCGTCCGAAAGCCTCCTCCTTCGCTTTGGAATTGGCGGCAGTGTGTTCGGTATGGGCCCGGGCCAAGGGCAGGCCAAGGGCAATGGCAAGAATCGACGAGATTATCGTCAGCACAACGCGAGTGGATTTCATAAGCGATCTTCCTGAAAGAATCGACAGCATGGCGCCGCTTCAATGAGCGGTCGCAGGAAACGCGTCAGTTCAGGAGATCGGGGGTCTTAACAGGGACGAGCCACGCGCGGCCACGGGCGTGGGCAGGTTGTTCTGGGGTGGCTGTCCCTTGTCGGCCAGATAAAGCAGGCTGGTGCTTTGCATCGCAAGCAAGGGCATGGCAGAAGACGAGCAGGCACCGGTGCCGCAACCACAGTCGCAGTGCTCGCCCTTGCAGGGATTGCTACCGTCCGGGTGGTTGCTGCAATCCTGCGCGTGATGGCTGGCGTGCGAATGCTGCGCGATGTGTTCCGACGCCTCGTGGTGCTGGTGTAATCGAGGGCAAAGCGGCCCGTTCATCATCGATGCCCAACCGGCCGCGGGAACGGCCAGACAGAGCAGCAAGGTCAGGAGCAGTCGGAACGTCTTCATCGAATTCAGTATGCGGCATTCCAGCAGGCGCGGCAAGTCTGTCGATCGGTCCGGTTCAGTCGCGCAACACAGATCTAGCCAGCGCTTCTAGTTTTACGGCATCGCGGATTTCCAGTTCGCGCCGCTCCACCTGCACCAGGCCTTCGTCCTGCAGGCGGCGCAGCACCCGGCTGACGGTTTCTGGTGCCAGCCGCAGATAGTTGGCCATGTCGGTGCGGGCCATCGTCAGGTGGAAGCGGCTGGGCGAGAAACCACGCTGCGCATAACGGCGTGACAGCGAGACCAGGAATGCGGCCATGCGCTCGTCGGCGCTGTAGTCGCCAGCCAGTAGCGCCGCCTTGCCGATGTCCAGGCTGAGCAAGCGGAACAATTGCGCCTGCAGGCCGGGCATGCGCGTGGCCAGCAGCGCCATTTTCGGAAACGAGAATCGGCACAGCATCACTGTGTCCAGCGCCACCGCATTGCACGGGTAGCGTGCCTGGTGGATGGCATTGAGGCCGATCACTTCGCCGGGCAGGAAGAATCCCAGCACCTGTTCGTTGCCGGCGGTATCGAGCACGTAGGTCTTGACGGTGCCGGCGCGCACCGCCGCGATCGCGGTGAACTCGTCGCCCTCGCGGAAAATATGCTCGCCCTCGGCGAACGGACCGATATGTTCGACCAGAACGTGCAATTCCGATAGCGCGGACTTGTCGTAACCTTGCGACAGGCAGGCATCGGAAAACGCGCAGGTGCTGCAAAAGCGCAGTTGATCGCCATCGTCGGCAATCGGCGACGCACTGCGACGGCGGCTGGCCGGACTCACGGGCGAACTCCGGACAGGTCCTTCAGACGGACTTTGAAAATTGCGCCGGCATGGCGGTTGACGAATGTAGGTATTGGTCGAAGCATGCGGCGATGATACGCAGCAGCAGGCGTCCGCGCGAGGTAGCGGTGATCCGGGCCTCGCTGGTTTCGACCAGGCCATCGGCGGCCAGGTCGGACAGGCGTAGCAAGTCGGTGTGGAAGTATTCGAGGAAGTGGATGCCGTGCCGATCTTCAAGCGCCTGGATGTCGATCTCGTCACGGCACATCAGCTGCTGGATCAGGTCGGCGCGCAGCACGTCGTCGGCGCTCATCTGCATGCCGCGCCAGATCGGCAGGCGGCCGTTGTCGATGGCCATTTCCCAGCTCGGCAGGTCGCGCGGGTTCTGGCTGTAGGTGTCGCCAATATGGCTGATTGCGCTTACGCCGAGCCCGACCAGATCGGATTCGGCATGAGTCGTATAGCCCATGAAATTACGATGCAGGCTGCCATTTTCCTGTGCCACCGAGAGCTCGTCGGTGGGCAGGGCGAAGTGGTCCATGCCGATGTAGCGGTAGCCGGCACCAGAGAGTTTTTCGATGGCCAGTTGCAGCAGGCCGAGCTTGTCTTCGGGGCTGGGCAAGAGCGCCTCGTCAATCTGCCGTTGGCCGCGGAACATCTGCGGCAGGTGTGCGTAACCGTAGATCGCCAGGCGGTCCGGGCGCGCCGCGATCACGGTGTCCAGCGTGCGGCCGAAGCCCGCATTGTTCTGGCCCGGAAGGCCGTAGATCAGGTCCACGTTCACCGAGCGGAAGCCGAAGCGGCGGCAGGCGTCGATCACCGCCAGGGTTTCCTCGACCGATTGCACCCGGTTTACCGCCTGTTGCACCGTCGGATCAAAATCCTGAACGCCCAGGCTGGCGCGGTTGAAGCCCATGAAGGCGAGCGCTTCGATATCGCCGGCGTTGACGCAGCGCGGATCGAGTTCGATCGAGAAATCGCGGTCCCTGGAATTGCTGAAATGAAAGTGCCGGCTCAGACTTTCCATCAACTCACCCAGCTGCCCGGCACTCAGAAAGTTCGGAGTGCCGCCACCGAGGTGCAGCTGGATCACATCACGGTCGCGGTCGAACAACGGCGCCACCATCGCAATCTCGCGAACCAGGCGCAACAGATACGTCTCGGCGCGCCCGGCGTCGCGGGTGATCACCCGGTTACAACCACAGTAGAAGCAGGGACTGAAGCAGAACGGCACATGCACGTACAGCGAAAGCCGGCGCGGAATCGGATCGCCGTTGCTGGTGCGCACGGCTTCGATGAATTCGGCTTCGCCGAACTTCGGGCTGAACTGCGGCGCGGTCGGGTACGACGTATAGCGCGGGCCGGGCCGATCATAGCGGCGCAACAGTACGGCATCAAAGGGCGGAATGGCGGTCATGGTGGGCAGACTAGCGGTCTGATGCGTGGCAGGCCTTGACTACAGTCAAGCCACGAGTTTGTAGCGACCCCTCCCGGCGGGGGACAATACGCGCTTGTTTCGTATTGGAGCCCCCCATGTCCATCCTTCGCATGGCCGACCTCGACCTGGCCGGCAAGCGCGTGCTGATCCGCGAAGACCTCAATGTGCCGATCGTGTTTGAAAAGGGCGGGGACAGCCGGATCACCTCCGAACAACGCATCTCTGCGGCGCTGCCGACGATCCGGCTGGCGCTGGCCAAGGGCGCGGCAGTCATGGTGACTTCGCACCTGGGTCGCCCCAAGGAAGGCGTGTGGACCATAGAGGACTCGCTGGCGCCGGTGGCAAAGCGTTTGTCCGAATTGCTGGGTCGCGATGTGCCCCTGATCCGCGATTGGCTCGACGGCGTTGCCGTACAACCTGGCCAGCTCGTTTTGCTGGAAAACTGCCGCATGAACGTCGGCGAGGGCAAGGACGATGAAACGCTGGCGAAAAAATACGCCGCGCTCTGCGATGTCTTCGTCATGGACGCGTTCGGCACGGCTCATCGCGCGCAAGCGTCAACTCACGGTGCGATTCGTTTCGCGAAGATTGCTTGTGGTGGCCCCTTGCTCATGGCCGAACTCGACGCGTTGGCCAAGGCACTTGAGAAACCGGCGCGACCGTTGGTGGCGATCGTCGCCGGGTCGAAGGTCTCGACCAAGCTGGAACTGCTCGGCAACCTAGTCGGCAAGGTCGACCAGCTGATCGTCGGTGGCGGTATCGCCAACACGTTCATGGCAGCGATGGGTTATCCGGTTGGAAAGTCATTGCGCGAAGCCGACCTGCTCGACACCGCACGCGCGATCATGGTCGACGCCAAAGCGCGCGGCGCCGACATTCCGATCCCGACCGATGTGGTCGTGGCGCCGGCCTTCGCCGCTGATGCGCTGGCGACGATCAAGGCGGTTGCCGAGGTCGGCGCCGACGACATGATCCTCGACATCGGCCCGGACACCAGTGCGCGTTACGCGGCGATCATCGCCAAGGCTGGCAGCGTGATCTGGAACGGCCCGGTCGGCGTGTTCGAGTTCGACGCCTTCGGCAAAGGCACCGAAACACTGGCGCATGCCATCGCCGATTCCGCGGCGTTTTCGATCGCCGGTGGCGGCGACACGCTCGCCGCCGTGGACAAATACGGCGTAGAGTCGGGCATCAGCTACATCTCCACCGGAGGCGGCGCCTTCCTCGAATTCTGCGAGGGCAAGGAGCTGCCGGCGGTGACGGCATTGAAGGCGCGAGCGAATGGTTGATCAAGGGCGGATGAGCATGAACCACGATCACAACCTGCGGCGCACCAAGATCCTCGCCACCCTCGGCCCCGCCACCGATGCCCCGGGCGTGCTCGACGATCTCGTTCGTGCCGGCGTCAATGTCGTGCGCCTGAATTTCTCCCATGGCCGCCCCGAAGATCATGCCGCCCGCATTGCCGCAGTGCGTGCCGTTGCCGTGCAACAGGGCCGCGAGGTCGGGGTGTTGGCCGATCTGCAAGGTCCGAAGATCCGCATCGAGCGCTTCGCCGAAGGCAAGGTTGCGCTCAAGGCGGGCGGCCTGTTCAATTTGGTCTGTCGCGCCGATGCACCGGCTGGAGATGCAGACCAGGTCGGCGTGAGTTATCTGGGCCTGGTCAATGATGTCCACGCCGGCGACACACTATTGCTCGACGATGGCCTGATCGCGCTGAAGGTGTTGCGGGTTGCCGGTGACACCATCGAAACCGAAGTTCTCACCGACGGCTTCCTGTCGGATCGCAAAGGCCTGAACCGACTTGGCGGCGGCTTGTCGCTGGGGGCGCTGACCGACCAGGACAAGGCGCATATCGTCATTGCTGCGCAGCTCGGCGTGGATTTCATCGCGGTGTCGTTCTGTCGCTCCGCCGACGACATGCACGAGGCGCGCGCACTGGCCAAGGCCGCCGGCAGCGATGCCGCGCTCGTCGCCAAGATCGAGCGCGCCGAGGCCATCGGCAACCTCGACGAAATCGCGCTTGCCTCGGATGTCTTGATGGTGGCGCGGGGCGATCTCGGCGTGGAAATCGGTGATGCAGAATTGCCGGGACTACAGAAAAAAATCATCCGCGTTTCGCTGGAACACAACCGCGTGGTGATCACTGCCACGCAGATGCTGCAATCGATGGTCGACAATCCGATCCCGACTCGCGCCGAAGTACTGGACGTCGCCAATGCGGTGATCGATGGCACCGACGCGGTGATGCTGTCGGCGGAAACCGCCTCCGGCAGTTATCCGGTCAAGGCGGTCGAAGCGATGGCGCGCATCTGCCTGGGCGCCGAGCGGCAATTCGATCGCGATACCGATTTCGAGAAGGCGCAACGGAATTTGCAACGCGCCGACCAGGCCATCGCCATGGCCAGCATGTTCCTGGCCGAGCACATCAAGGTGCGCGCCATCCTGGCGATGACCGAGTCCGGTGGCACCGCCCGTTACCTGTCGCGGTTCCGTTCGCAGGTGCCGATCTTCGGCCTGTCGCGCCACGATGGCGCCCGGCGGCGGATGGCGCTGATGCGCGATGTGATTCCCATAAACTTCGACAGCCGTGGCCTGCCGACCCGGGAAGCCGCACGTGGAGCGATCCGGCAACTGTTCGACGCTGGCCTGCTCGCGGCCGGGGATCGCGTGCTGATCACCAGCGGCGACCACATGGAACTGCACGGCGCCACCAATACGCTGCGCCTGCTCCAGGTCGGCGCCGGCGGTTCGGCCGAGGGCCTGGGCGAGCTATAATTGTGGTTCTTTCCAACCTACTTCCCGGGATCGCCATGAGCATCGACCAACTCGCCGAAACCGCCCAGGCCATGGTGGCCGCGGGCAAGGGCATCATCGCCATCGATGAGTCCAACAACACCATCAAGAAGCGTTTCGACGGCGTCGGCATCGAGTGCACGGAAGAAAACCGCCGTGCCTATCGCGAACTGCTGCTGACCACGCCGCGGCTGGGCGACTACATTTCCGGCGCGATCCTGTACGACGAAACCCTGCGCCAGAAAACCCGCGATGGCGTGCCCTTCGCGGAAGTGATGCACCAGAACGGCATCATCCCCGGCATCAAGGTCGACAAAGGCCCGCAGCCGCTGGCCGGCTTCCCGGGCGAAGTCTGCACTGAAGGCCTCGACGGCCTGCGCGATCGCTTGAAGGAATACGCCCAGCTCGGCGCCCGCTTTGCCAAGTGGCGCGCGGTGATCAGCATCGGCGACGACATCCCGTCCGGCACCTGCATCGAAGCCAACAGCCACGCGCTCGCCCGTTACGCGGCGCTGTGCCAGGAAGCCGGCATCGTGCCGATGGTCGAACCGGAAGTGCTGATGGATGGCGAACACGACATCGACACCTGCTACGAAGTCACCGAAGTGGTGTTGCGCTCGTTGTTTGCCGCGCTGTACGACCAGAACGTCATGCTCGAGGGCACCATCCTCAAGGCCTCGATGATCATCTCCGGCAAGGACTGCCCCGAGCAGGCCAGCGTCGAGGAAGTGGCCGAGATGACGCTGCGCTGCCTCAAGACCACCGTGCCGGCGCTGCTGCCGGGCATCGTCTTCCTGTCCGGCGGCCAGAGCGACGAGGCCGCGACCGCGCATCTGGATGCCATGAACCGCATGGGTCCGAATCCGTGGCCGCTGAGCTTCAGCTACGGTCGCGCCATGCAGAGCGCTGCGCTCAAGCTCTGGTCCAAGGACATCGCCGGGAACGTCGCCATTGCCCAGCAGACGGTCTACGCGCGCGCCAAAGACAACGGCTTGGCGGCGCTCGGCAAGTGGGTCAAGGCCGAGTAAGCCCTTGCCCTGGGAACTGAACGAGAACGCCGGCTTTATGCCGGCGTTTTTTTGCAGCAACCACATCAAGTTCAGGGAAACACACTGATGCGCACAGAAAATTTCTTCATGTCGATGGCTTGTGTCGCCCTGCTCGTTTCTTGCAGCAAGGACAGCGTGCCTTCGGGCGGAAACGCACCGACCACGGTGACCACGCAGGTTCTAAAGCCTTCGCAATGGATCGACACTATCGACGCGATCGGCACCGCGCACGCGAAGGAATCGGTGACCCTGACTGCCAAGGTAAGTGAGATGGTAAAGAGCGTGAACTTCGAGAGCGGTGATCTGGTTCACGCCGGACAGGTACTGGTCACGCTGTCGAACGCTTCCGATCTGGCCAGTCTGGATGAAGCCTCGGCGAATTATCGCAACGCCCAGCAACAATTCGAGCGCCAGCAGGGTTTGGTCGCGCGTCAGCTGATCGCCGCGAGCGCACTCGATACCTTGCGCGCAGCCCGCGACGCCGCCAAGGCACGGATGGACCAAGTACGCACCTCGCTGGCGGATCGCGTTATCAGCGCGCCCTTCGATGGCGTGCTCGGTCTGCGCCAGGTTAGCCCCGGTTCGCTGGTGACGCCGGGAACGGTGATCGCCACGCTCGATGATGTGTCCTTTATCAAGCTTGATTTCTCGGTGCCCGAACGCGAGTTGACCGCGTTGGCGAAAGGCCAGGCCGTGATCGCACGCAGTGACGCCTACCCAGACAAGACCTTCGACGGTACGATCACGTCGCTGGATTCGCGGGTTGATCCGGTCACGCGAGCAATAATCGTACAGGCGCAGATCGCCAATCCCGAACGCCAGTTGCGCCCTGGCATGTTGCTCGACGTGGCTGTGCAGCAACCGCTGCGGCAAAGTTTGCAAGTGCCGGAATTGGCCTTGCAACAAGTCGGCCAGCAGGCCTTGCTATTCGTAGTCGGCGCCGACGGCAAGGTCGCGCAGGTGCCGGTGCGGATCGGCGCACGCAGGCCGGGCTTCGTCGAAATCATCGACGGCGTCAAGGCCGGCGATCGAGTGGTCGTCGAAGGCACGGGAAAACTGCACCCGGGTTCGAAGGTCGTCGAAGCCGGCGTCAACGCCTCCGCAAATTCGTCCAAGCAGGACTGAACATTCATGATCGTTTCTGATCTGTCGATCCGGCGGCCGGTCTTCGCCACCGTTATCAGCCTGTTGCTGATCGTGCTCGGTGCGATCGCGTTCACGCAACTACCGCTGCGCGAATTACCCAATATTGATCCGCCGGTGGTGTCGGTGACGACCGTCTATACTGGCGCCTCGGCCGCAGTAGTCGAGACACGCATCACCCAGATTCTGGAAGACGCGGTCAGTGGTATCGAAGGCGTCGCCCTGTTGCAGTCGTCCAGTCGCGACGGTCGCTCCAGCATCACCATCGAGTTCACCCAGAAACGCGATATCGAGAACGCCGCCAACGATGTGCGCGATGCGGTCAGTCGCGTGCTGTCGAAATTGCCGGTGGACGTGCAGAGCCCGCAGGTCACCAAGGTCGAGGCCGACGCCGACGTGATCTTGTGGCTGAACCTGACCAGCCCGAAGATGAGTACGTTGGAGTTGACCGATTACGCTGATCGTTATCTGGTCGACAAGCTGGCGAATATCGATGGTGTCGCGCAGGTGCAACTCGGCGGTGGCCAGGTCTATGCGATGCGTGTGTGGTTGAACGCTGCGGCGATGGCCGCGCGCGGGCTCACGGTATCGGACGTGCAGGTGGCCCTGCAGCGCGAGAATATCGAATTGCCCGGCGGCAGCATCGAATCAGTCGATCGTGATTTCAACGTGCGCATCGAGCGCGGCTTTCGTAACGCGACGCAGTTCGCGCAATTGCCGGTGGCGCGCGGCAGTGACGGCCACATTGTGCGCCTGGGCGAGGTCGCGCGTATAGAACTCGAATCGGCCGAGCGACGCGCCTACTTCGCGGGCAACGGCACGCCGATGCTCGGCTTGGGCATCGTCAAGACATCGACCGCGAACGCCTTGCAGGTTGCGCGCGACGTCAAGGCGATGATCGTCGCCAGCAATCCGAGCTTGCCGCAAGGCATGAAGATGGGCGTGACCTATGATTCGACGCTGTATGTCGATGTCGCGGTGCACGAGGTCTATACCACGCTGGCCGAAGCGATTGCTTTGGTGCTGCTGGTGATCTGGCTGTTCCTCGGCAGCCTGCGCGCGGCCATGATCCCGGCGGTGACCGTGCCGGTATGCGCGCTGGCTTCGTTCACCGTGCTCTGGGCCTTTGGATTCTCCATCAACCTGCTGACGCTGCTGGCACTCGTGCTGTCGATCGGTCTCGTGGTCGACGACGCCATCGTGGTGCTTGAAAATGCCCAGCGCCGCACCGATCTTGGCGAGCCACCGCCGCTGGCGGCGATGCGCGGCACCCGGCAGGTCGCGTTCGCGGTGATCGCGACCACGGCGGTCCTGGTTTCGGTGTTCGTGCCGATGGCTTTCCTGCAAGGCAATAACGGCCGGCTGTTCCGCGAACTGGCGGTGATGCTGGCTGGTGCTGTGGCGATTTCGGCTTTCGTTGCGCTGACTCTTACGCCGATGATGTGTTCGCTGCTGCTGCAACCCCATACCCGCGAACAGATCGGCTTCAATCATTGGGTCGATGCCCGGCTGAAGGCGATCACCGCCGCTTACCAGCGAAAGCTCGACGCGGTGATCGCGCGGCCATGGCTGTTCGGCGCCGGCATGCTGATCGCGGTAGTGGCGATTGCGGCTTTGTTCCAGTTCGTGCCGCGGGAACTGGCGCCGACCGAGGATCGCGGCGCGATGTTCGTCAACGTCACCGGCCCGGAAGGTGCCGGCTATGACTACACGGTGAGGCAGGTCAACCAGGTCGAGAAGCGCCTGCTGAAATTCGAAGGCGGCGACCAGCCGGTGGTGATGATCAATTCGCGTCTGCCCAGCGGGTTTGGCGGTGGCGGTAACGAATTCAACAGTGGCGCGGTGATCGTCATCCTCAAACCCTGGAGCGAACGCAGCGTCACCACCAACCAGATGGTCGACAAGGTGCGCGGTCTGTTGGCGAAGATTCCCGGTGCCCGGGCCATTCCGCAAGTGCGCCAGGGCTTGGTGCGCGGCGGCGGCCAGCCGTTGCAGGTGGTGCTTGGTGGCTCTGACTACGCGCAACTGGTGCAGTGGCGCGACATCCTGCAAGCACGGATGGAAGCCAATCCGGGCCTGAAGGACATCGATTCCGACTACAAGGAAACGCGGCCGCAGTTGCGCGTGAATATCGACCGCGATCGTGCCGCCGACATGAACGTCACGGTCAGCGATATAGGCGGTGCCCTGCAAACGATGCTCGGTTCTCTGAAGGCAACTACGTTCGTCGACAACGGCAAGGAATACGACGTGCTGCTCCAGGCAGATCGCAGCCATCGCGCCAGCCCCGACGACCTGAAAAATCTGTACGTGCGCTCGCGCGACAACACACTCGTGCCCTTGTCGGCGGTGGCGACGGTGAAGGAGATCGCCGAGCCGGGCACGCTCAACCGTTTCAATCGCTTGCGTGCGATCACGCTCAGCGCCGGCATCGCGCAGGGCTACACGTTGGGTCAGGCGATACAGTGGACGCAGCAGGTGGTGCGCGAAGACCTGCCGGAAACCGCTAACATCGACTACAACGGACAATCGCGCGAATACCTGGCATCGGGCAGCGCCGCCCTGTTCACTTTCGGCATGGCCATACTGGTGGTGTTCCTGGTGCTGGCGGCGCAGTTCGAGAGTTTCCTGCATCCGTTGGTGATCATGCTGACCGTGCCCTTGGCCGTGCTCGGCGCGCTCCTCGGCCTGGCCCTGACCGGCAACACAATCAACCTGTTCAGCCAGATTGGCATCGTCATGCTGGTCGGGCTCGCCGCCAAGAACGGCATCCTGATCGTGGAGTTCGCAAATCAGCGGCGCGACGAAGGCCTTTCGATCCGCGACGCGATCCTCGATGCCGCGGCCACGCGCTTGCGGCCGATCCTGATGACCTCGGTCGCGACGATCATTGGCGCGATACCACTGGTGCTGGCGCATGGCGCCGGTTCGGCCAGCCGCAACGCGATCGGCGTGGCGGTGGTGTTCGGCGTCTTGCTGTCGACGCTGTTGTCCTTGTTTGTCGTCCCGGCGTTTTATCTACTGCTCGCGCATTTCACCAAGTCGCCTCAGGAGCGTACGCAGATGCTGGAGACACTGGACACGCAGGTCGCTTCGGTGGATCGCAGCCACGGCGGCTGAAAGCCCGCCCTATAATGGCTGCCATCAAAGGAGCGTCCATGTCTGATCGCAAGCCTCCGGGCGGAAATTCACCCTATCGTGGCCCACCTGCCGTGGCGCGCGACAAACGCGCGCGTGCGCGTGAGCGCGAACCGGCGGTCGAAGTGGCTGTTGATGCCACGCCACGCGAGCAACGCCTGTATGGCTTGAACGCTTGCCTGGCGGTATTCGCGCGGCGGCCGGAAGCGATCCGCAAGGTCTGGCTGGTCGAGACGCGCATCCCCAAGCTCAAAGCCGTGATTGCCCATTGCGTGCAGCAGCGACTTGGCTACACGATTGTTGGTGAAGAAGACCTGGGGAAACTCAGTGGCAGCGCGCACCACGAAGGCGTCTGCTTCGCGGCGCTGCCGACGGAAGAGCTTTCGTTGTCGGAATGGCTGCGCGACCTGCCGCCCGGGCCCGCCACTGCGCTATGGCTCGACGGCGTCGGCAACCCGCACAACTTCGGCGCGATCCTGCGCAGCGCCGCGCACTTCGGAGCAGCCGGCGTGTTGTTGCCGAAAGGATCGGAGCTGTCGTTGTCCGGCGCGGCCGCGCGTATCGCCGAGGGTGGTGCCGAACAGGTGCCGATGGTGCGGCTGGGTCGCAGCGACAATGCCATCGCGCAATTGCAGTCGGCGGGATTCGCACTTGCGGCGACCGTAGTGCGCGGCGGCAGCGCACTGTATGCAAGCAAATTGCCGGAACGACTGGTACTGGTGATCGGCGCCGAGCAACTCGGTGTCACCGAGCCTTTGGTACAGGCGCTGCCGTTGCGATTGGCCATTCCCGGCAGCGGCCGGGTCGAGAGCCTGAATGTCGCTGCCGCCACCGCGGTATTCCTCGGCGAGTGGTGGCGACAGCGCAAGACCTAGAGCGACGGCTAGTTTCCGGCCGGCGGCGGCGCGCGACCAAAATCGACGCGACTGTCCGCGGCAAGATAGGCCATGACCGCGTAGGCGGCGGCCTGCTGATCCATCGCTTTTGGATCGATCTTGTCGAGCGTGTCGTTGGCCGTGTGGTGCCAGTCGAAATAATCGCTGCCATCCTGCGCGAGTTCCGCCCAAGGCATGCCGAGCGCGGCGAATGGGCCGATGTCCGGGCCAGCATCGCCCTTGAGCGTGTCGAACGCGATTCCCAAGGGCGCCAGCAGTTCACCGATCCGCGCGATCACCGGCTCGGCTTCCTGCGCCACGGCGGCGCGGAAGGCGTAGATCCGGCCGGCGCCGAAATCGCTTTCGGTACCGAGTTGTTGCAGGTCCAGCTGCGTCTTGTGCGCATCGGCATACGCCTTGCCACCGTACAGACCCTGCTCTTCGTTGCAGAAGGCAATCACCCGGATCGTGCGGCGCGGCGCGTGTTCGAGCTTGCCGATCATCGCGCCCGCCGCCATGGTGATGGCGACGCCGGCGCCGTCGTCGATCGCGCCGGTGCCGAGGTCCCAGGAATCCAGGTGTCCGCCGATGACGACGACTTCATCGGGTTTTTCACGACCGCGGATTTCGCCGATCACGTTGTAGGCCGTCTTCATGGCGCCGGTCCAGCCGACATCCAGGTCCAGCCGCACGCGCACCGGCTCGCCCCGTTTCAACATGCTCGACAACAAGTCGGCATCGGGATTTGACAGCGCGGCCGCCGGGATCTTCGCCACGCCGTCTTCGTACTTCATCATGCCAGTATGCGGAAGACGATCGGAATCGGTACCGATCGAACGGATCAACAAACCGAGCGCGCCCTGCTTCGCCGCTTCCGCAGCGCCGCTGCGCCGCGCAGCAACGGCGGGGCCGTAACCGCTGCCGTCCTTGGCGCGTTGCATGCGGTTGCTGATGTAGGCGATCTTGCCGGTGAGGCTGCCCGCGGCCGCGGCATTGAGTGCATCGAGGTCGGCGAATTCGACAACTTCGGCCTCAAGCGGATGATCGCCGGTACCGACGCTGCCACCGAGCGCGGTGATCACCAAACGCTGTGGGAACGGGGATAGCACAGACGCCGATTCGTGCCGTCGTTCCCAGACCGGAAACGTGACTGGCTCCAAATAGACCTTGTCGTAGCCGAGTGACTTGAACTTCGCCTGCGCCCAGTCGATCGCGCGATCGAAGGCC
>JANXRY010000105.1 GCA_025356635.1 Gammaproteobacteria bacterium | reverse complement strand
CGAACAGGCCTGCAACATCGGCAGGATCAGGGCGAGCGCGAATACATTGCGTGCGTGTTTCATCGTCAACTCCAGTTGCGGTAGGCCAGCGTCAATTGTTTTCGACCGGAGGTGGCGGTGCATCCTCTGCCGCCGGAGGCGCGGGCTCGTCGCCGGATACGACGTCGATGGTCACGTTGATGCGATTGTTGCCACCATCGGCTTCGGAATTCTCGAAGCCAGGATTCAGTGCGCAGCTGACCGGCGTACTACCGGTCACCGAAGGCGTCCAGTACACACGCGCTTCATGCGAGCCGGTGTCGGTAGAGCCGGGGAATTCCATCGTCTGCGGCACTTGCCCACCGGTCTGGACGCTGCCGCGCCATTCCCGGACGAACGACAATGCTCTTGAGTCGACGTTGACGATGTAGTTGCAGGCGATCGTCACCTGCGAACCCATCACCACCTGATCGACTGCTTGTCCGTCCTGGCTGAAGCTGATGCGGCCGATGATCAGGTCGTGTGGCGCCAGCACTGGCGGGTATCGTCCAGAAGGTGCGGGTGCAGGTGTCGCTACTGCCGCTTTCGCCGCGTTTTCGGCATCGCAGCGCTGTTGCAGAGCGGCCGCCGTGGGCCGTTGCGCCGCGCGGGCGTCTGCGGCCATTTCGCAGAAGGTCTTGGTGCCGATGCCGGTGCTGCCGGGCACCGTCGTGGCCGTAACCCGACCCAGGGCTTTCGGGGCATTGGACTGGAGCAAGGCCGCTTCGGCACTGTGGTCGTTGGTGGTTTCGGTTGCGGATGAATAAGCTGAGGTTGCCATTCCCTGCTGCGCCGCGCATTGCCGCTCCAGGCCGGGCGCAGCCGGCGAATTGCGTGCGCGCGCCGATGCAGCGGCATCGCAAATCGCCGGCATGGGGCCGGTGGTCTTGACGCGGGCGAACGCGACGGTCGGAGCGGTCTGGACGGAAAGAATCGCCGCTTCAGCGGCGCTGTGGTCGGTGTTGATTTCGGTTACCTGCTCCGCGCCATTGGGCGCCTGCGCCGGCGAACACGTCATCGTCAATGCGGTGGTCGAGCAGACCCGCACATCCCAGGCGGGAACGACAGCATATACCGGCGTCTTGCCTGACAAGCGGTAGTCCAAAGTCGCATGCCAGGCGATGGTGCCGATGTCCGTCCAGGCGGCGCCCTCGGCGTTTTGCGGCCGCACCTGCATTAGGAAGCCCAGGAACGGCCGGTCGCCACTGGCATCGGGCGCCAGCCAGGTCGCCGTGACTCGACCGAGCGCATAGGTGGAGGCAAGGTTGACCGGAATGCCCGGCGGATTGGGCCGCGACGCGTTCAGGAAAGCCTGGTGGAAAATATATCCGCCGCCGCTGTAGAGCGACAGCGGGGCGCTGTTGAGGAGGCCAGGATCGAATGGAATGGCGGACGACTGGACTTGCTGGTCGTGGCAGTTGGCCGCCGTCGCCCAGGGATCGGTATCGCAGTAACCCACGGTGTTGATCTTGCCGTAATTGGAAACGACGAAGCTTTCCTGGAACTTGCCGTTGCTGTAGCCAACTTGGCCGCTGACCGTGGATCCGGCACAACTGCCGTAGATCTTGTAGGTCACGGCGCCGCTGGGCCCGATATGCGCCTGGACATCGCTGAACGCGCAAGCGGCGACGCCGGTGGCGAATACCGGATCGTCGCCGGTGTAGGCCGGCGTCGGCGATGAAAATCCGGCCACGACCAGCATAGCGACGACAGTGAACGCATGGCTTTTTTTCATGACAATTCCATCCAGTGGGTGGTGGGCATCAGGTTGTGCGGCGTCGTTCGAGCATGAACGTGGTTAGTGTCATTAACGCGCATAGCGCCACGAACAGGTCGCCAATGCGCGTGTACAGCGACAACTCCGTGGCAGGCACGACCGTGGCGACAAGCCATTCCATCGACCCCGGCGACGCGCCCTGCGCCACTATGCGCCCGAAACGGTCGACGATGATGGCCGGACCGGCATTGACCGATGCCAGCACCGGCCGACCGGTTTCCACCGCGCGCAGGCGCACCGTGGCGTTGTGCTTGCGGCCGGCCGCCGTGCCGCTGAACCAGCCTTCGTTGGACAATTGCAGCAGCATGCCGGCGCCGTCGCGGGCGAGCGATCGCGCGTGGCCGGAGAACACCGACTCCCAGCACACCATGATGCCCACTGGCGTTCCAAGCGAAGTCGGATAGGCGTGCGCCTGTCGCGTCTCGACGACTTCCAGCGGCGGCGACACCAACCATGCAGGCCAGGAAATCCAGCCGGCCATCGGCAGGTATTCTGCGAACGGCAGGCGATGCACTTTGTCGTAGCGCCTGGGCTGCGCTTGCCTGGGCTCGAAAATCCAGGCGCCGGCCCGCACTTTTCGCTCGGCAGTCGCGACGACGACCGAGCCGCGGTCGAACTTCACCGCCTGCGCCACGCCCGCCACCAGCACGAAATGTCCGGCGTCGACCTGCGTTTGCAGGGAATCGAGTAGCGCCGGATCCACCGATGGATTGATGAAACTCGATTCCGGCAACAGCACCAATCTCGCGCCGGTGGGCGGGCCGCGGCGAAGGAAGGCTTCGGTCTGCGCCATGCGCGCCGCCGTCGGCACGTGGTCCGGACCGAAGGCGCTGAAATTCGAATGCAGCACCGCCACGGGAATACCGCCAGCGACCGCGGGCGGCGCACCGTGCAGCGTCCACGCGCCGAACGCGAACGCCAGGCCGATAGGCAGCATTGCCGGCGCAATTTTTCTTCCGGTCGCGCCCCGCAGCAATTGCCAGGCCAACAGATTGCCGAGCACGACCAGGAAAGTGATTGCTGCTTCGCCGAACAAGCTGGCCGTCTGTAGCAACCAGGAGTTGTCGACTTGCGTCTGCGCGAAACTTCCAATCGGGAACGCCAGGAATCCCGCGTTTGCCTTCGCGTACTCGAGCAGCACCCACAGCGAGGCACCGAACCAGGGCCACCAGGCCGAGCGGATTTCGCGACCAGCCATCAGCGCGCACCAGATCGCCGGATAGCAGGCGAAGACGCCGCAGAGCAGCAGCAATTGGTAAAAATGCAGATGCGGAATCGGCAGCAACGCCGCGAACAGCGACAGGTTCACCAGCAATCCGAACAACCCGCCAAGCGCGAATGCGCCCCACCGGCCTTGCCCTTGCAGCGCGGCAAGCAAGGGCAGCAACGCGAACCAAGCCAGCACCGGCCCCAGGTTTAGTGGCTGGAAACTCGCCGCCAGCAAACAGGACGAGAGCGCGGCCAGCAAGAGGGCGCGTACAAATCGTGCCGACACGATTCAGTCGAGCCGGGCGTTGTCGATCATGTGTCGTACTTCCCGGGCTCGGGGGTGTCGCCGGTGCAGATCATTGCTGCGGTGGCTCGGGGTGTGCCGCCTGGTAGGCATTGCATTGCCGCTCGAGGCCGGGCGCGGCCGGCGAATTGCGCGCGCGAGCGGACTTGGCGGCATCGCATATCGCCGGCATCGGCCCGGTCGTCTGAACGCGGGCGAAGGCCACCGTCGGCGCCGGCTCGCGCAATGCTGCCGTGGCGCGATCGTCGCTCGCGCTTTCCGTCGCTTCTGTCGAAGACACCGCATCCGCCCGGAACAAAGCATTCATGGCGCTATGGTCGTTCTTCACTTCGGTGGCGCTGCGGGCAATCGGAGTCGGGAACTGGCCGGAACACCACGCCGCCGTGTCTCGCCAGGGCTCGGCATTGGTTCGCCAATGCGCCTGCGTGAAACTGCTGCCGGTCGACTGGCGCACGGTCAGTGTGTTGGTGCCACCGTTGTTCCAGGCAGCGGCAATGTCGGTCTTGCCGTCGCCGTTGAAATCACCCGCGACCCATTTGATGTCATCGCCCCAGCCGCCGTCGCGCTGACTCCACTGGCTCCAACCCGGGAAACTGCTGCCGCTGGAGGCATACACGGCGATCGAGGTGGCATTGCCTTCGTGCCAGATCCCGGCCAGATCCATTCGGCCATCGCCATTGAAGTCGCCGGGCAGCCAGACGGTCGAGTCCTGCCAACCGCCGGCGTTAATGGCCCAGTGCGCTTGCGTGAATGCCGAGCCGGTGGATTGGCGCACCGTGATGGTATTGCTGCCGCCGTTGTTCCAGATGGCGGCGATGTCAGTCTTGCCGTCGCCGTTGAAATCGCCGGCGGCCCATTTGATGTCGTCGCCCCAGCCGCCGTCGCGCGAACTCCACTGCCTACCGGTGGCGAAGCGGGTGCCGTCGGACAGGTACACCGTGAACGTCGCCTTTTCGCCTTCGTCCCACACCTGTGCCATGTCCATGTGGCCGTCGCCGTTGAAATCGCCCGGCAGCCAGACCTGGTTGTCGAGCCAGGTGCCGACGTCAGGCGCCCAGACGACCGGCATGTATTGCGGCGTATGCGCCGACTGGCGAACCGTGATGGTGTTGTGCCCGCCGTTGTTCCAGACGCCGGCCAGATCGGTCTCGCCATCGCCATTGAAATCGGCGGCCACCCAGTAAACGGTGTCTCCCCAGCCGCCATCGCGACCGCTCGGATGATTCGGCGCGCCAAACGCATTGCCGTCGGATTGGAACGCCGACACCGTGGTGTAGTTCCGATCGTTCCAGGCGGAAGCAAGACCCACTGGCCCCTTGGCAATGACGGCCGACGTGCAGGAATTCGCGCCGAATGGCGCGAACGTGGGCGTCAGCACGGTCAGTCCCATCGCCGCTGCGTATATCTTCTTGCCGCCGTGCTCGCAGGCCTGGCGGTCGCCTTTCTCGCAGGCGGCCAGGTCTTCGGCGGCGCCTTGGATGCCGTCCACCGGCACATGGTCCTGGATCGCCTCCTTGGCCAGCTTCCAGCACGTGTCCTTGTTGCCGTCCAGGCATTCCTGCCCGTCGATGATGTCTCCGGTCAACGTCCCGGTTTCAATGCCGCCGGCGTCGGCGGCTTCCTTGCCCAGGCGCACGCAGGCAGCGAAATCGCCCTCGGTGCATTTGTTCTGGTCGTCGATGATCTTGACGCCGGGAATGCCGGGGATCTCGAGGCCAACCGCCTTGGCGCCGCGAAAGCCGAGGTAGGCGCAGGCGACGACATCGCCGTCGACGCATTGCGGCGCCTTGTTGGCGATGTAGATCGCGTCGCCGACCTCGCCGGGAATCTTCAACCCGGCCTGGTCGGATACCTCCAGCGCCAGTACCGCGCAGGCGTAGACCTGGCCGAACAGGCAGGTGCCGGCAAGCACGCCTTCGGCCACGAACGGTGCGGCGGTGAGCAAGCCCTCGCCGATGCCGGTCCAGATATGGACGAACTGTTCGTCGATGGTGTCGTGGTGATAGGGCGGCTTGCAGACAATGGCGAGCCGGCCGTCCGGGTCCTCGCGGGAGCCGGCGAACATGCCGCGGTCGGCACAGTACTTGTTGATGCCCATGAAGTCTTCGCAGACAGTGACATCGTCGTCATGCGAGATGCTACCTTTCGACCACGCGAGGAAGGCTCTCGAGCAAAAGCCTGCGTTGGGAATGGCGGGATGTAACACGTCGTGGCAGGGCCCGATAATCGCTCCGCGCGAATCGCGCACGCAGACCTTCTCCGTGTACGCCGGTTTGTAGACATCCTTGAGCTCGGCCCGGGACGGCGTCGGCGCCAGGATGGCCAATAGCAGCGCAAAGGCGACGGGAATAGTCAGCCGACGAAACAGTACCGGGACGCGCATGCTCGACTCCAGGTGAGTGCGAATACAGTGTCGCCGGTACGAAGGAATGGGCCGGCAAAGCCACAAGCCATTACAGAGCACAACGCTAACGGACGGAAGAGCCGGCCATGCCGTTTGGCGGGCCAACACAGTGCCGGGTATGCCTTCATAGGCCCTGGCTGGGTCACTGTCAAATATCGTCTATCACTGCTTTCCTACGCCGGTATCAGATTGGCGTAAGCGAGGACCAACCATTTCGGACCGGCGGTTTCGAAATTGACCTGCACGCGCGAATGCGTACCGGTGCCTTCGCAATCCATGACGATACCGGCGCCGAAACTCGCGTGCTGCACGCGTTGACCCAGGCGCAGCCCGCCGATGCCCGGCGCTTCGGCGAAGCGGCCGGCGGCGGGTTTTGTAAAACCAGGTCGCGACGCGGCGACTCTTGGCCGCACTTCATTCAACAAGGCCGGTGGAATTTCGCGCAAAAAACGCGACGGCGTACCGAACATTTCCGTGCCATGCAGGCGTCGCGATTCAGCATAGGTCATGGTCAGTTTCTGGCGCGCACGGGTCAGGCCGACGTAGGCCAGGCGACGCTCTTCTTCAAGGCGGCCGCTTTCTTCCATCGAACGATTGCTGGGGAACAGACCTTCCTCCATGCCGACCAGGAACACCTGCGGAAATTCCAGGCCCTTGGCGCTGTGCAAGGTCATCAGCTGCACGCCGTCTTCGCCGGCTTCGGCCTGGCCTTCGCCGGCTTCAAGCGCGGCGTAGGCGAGGAACGCGACCAGCTCGCTCAAGCCGTCTTCGGTGGCCTCGTCGCTGCGTTCGAAACGGCTGGCGACGGAAACCAGTTCGTCGAGGTTTTCGGTGCGTGAATCAAGCTGGCCTTTGGACTCGGCCGCGTAATGCGCGCGCAGTCCGGATTGTTCGAGCACGTAGTCGAATTGCTCGTGCAGGGCCAGACCGTCGAGGTGCGAAGCGAGCGATTCGATCAGCACGGCGAAGCTCTTGAGTGCATTTCGGGCGCGCCCGGCGAGTGCGCCGCTGTTGCTCAGCGTTACCGCTGCGGCCCACAACGAGATCGAAGCAGCCCGTGCCTGCCGGCGGACTTCATCGAGCGTGCGCTCGCCGATGCCGCGTGGCGGCGTGTTGACCGCGCGCTCGAAGGCAGTGTCGTCGTCGCGATTGGCAACCAGGCGCAAATAAGCCAGGGAATCCTTGATTTCCATGCGCTCGAAAAAGCGCTGGCCGCCGTACACGCGATAGGGCAGCCCGGCGGCGAGCAGCTGCTCCTCGATCGCCCGCGATTGTGCGTTGCTGCGGTAGAGCACCGCGCATTCGTCCGCGCGACCACCACCGCGCTGGTGCGACTGCACGCGCTCGACCACGAAGCGCGCTTCATCGACTTCGTTGTAGGCCGCGTACAAATCGATCGGCTCGCCTTCGCCGTCCTCAGTCCACAACTGCTTGCCCAGGCGTTCGGGATTGTGCGCGATCACCGCGTTGGCGGCCGCCAGGATGGTGCCGGTCGAGCGGTAATTCTGTTCGAGCTTGATGGTCTGCGCGTTCGGATAATCGCGCAGGAAGCGCTGCATGTTTTCGACCTTGGCGCCACGCCAGCCGTAGATGCTCTGGTCGTCGTCGCCAACCACGAAAACCTGGCCGTTATCGCCGGCAAGCACCCGGATGAAGGCGTACTGCAAGGTATTGGTGTCCTGGAATTCATCCACCAGGATCTGGCCGAAACGGCGCTGATAGTGATCGAGCAGGGCCGGGTGCCCGAGCCACAGCTCGTGCGCGCGCAGCAGGATTTCGCCGAAGTCGACCAGGCCGGCACGCTGGCAGCGGGCTTCATATTCTTCGTAAACGCGCAGCATCGTCTGCGTATAGAAATCGCCGCCGGGGACCTGGATATTTCGTGGGCGCCGGCCTTCGTCTTTCTGCGCGTTGATCCACCAGACCAATTGGCGCGGCGGGTAGCGGCCATCGTCCAGTTCAAGGTCGGCCGAAACGCGCTTGACCATGCGCAGCTGGTCGTCGGAATCGAGCACCTGGAACGTTTCCGGCAGTCCGGCTTCCTGCCAATGCAGGCGCAGCAAACGGTGGGCGAGACCGTGGAAGGTGCCGACCCACATGCCGCGCGTGCCCTGGCGCAACAGGTTTTCGACGCGGCCGCGCATTTCTGCCGCAGCCTTGTTGGTGAAAGTGACCGCGAGAATACCGTGCGCCGGCACGCCGACGACTTCGTTCAACCAGCCGATGCGGTGGGTGAGCACGCGCGTTTTTCCGGAGCCGGCACCAGCGAGCACCAGGTAATGGCCGGGCGCCGCGGTGACGGCTTCGCGCTGGGCGGCGTTGAGCCCGTCGATCAGGTAAGAGACATCCATGCCGCCATTGTACCGGCGGTGCGCTCAGCTCCGCCCTTTCAGCGCTTTGGAACTAGATCGGCAGGGCGCCGAGGCCGCGCAACATGTCGTCGAACGGCGCCGGTCGCGCGAACAGATAGCCCTGCAAGCCATCGACGTCGTTGCTGCGCAGCCATTCGTACTGTTCTATCCGTTCCACGCCCTCGGCGATTACCGGCAGGTTCAAGCCGTGAGCGAGCGACACGATCGACCGGCAGATGGCGGCGCTGTCCGGATTCTGGTCGACGTTTTGCACAAGGCTGCGATCGAGCTTGATCTTGTCGGCAGGAATGCGTTGCAGCGACGCCATGCTGGCGTAGCCGGTACCGAAATTGTCGATCGCTATGCGCACGCCGAGCGCTCGGATCGCCGAAAGAATTCGTATCGATCGTTCGGGATCCTTCATTACCAACGATTCCTGCACTTCCAGCTCGATTGTGCTGGCCGCAGGCGCGGCGTCGCCCGGCAGGATGCGCTGCAGGAACTCCACCAGGTCCTCGTCATGGAACTGGGTCTCGGACATGTTGACCGCGATGTGCATGTCCGGCCATCCGGCCTCGGCCAGACGCCGTTGGCACAGGCACGCCTGGGACAGCATCCAGTGCCCGAGCGGGACAATCAGGCGGCTGTCCTCGCAGATCGCCAGGAACACCACTGGAGGCACCAGGCCACGTTCCGGGTGGCGCCAGCGCAGCAGGCTTTCCAGGCCGGTTGGAGCGCCGTTGCGAGCGTCGTACTGGGGCTGAAAAAAAATCTCGAATTCGCCCGCACCCATCGCCCGGCTGAGGCGGACCATCATGTCTTCGCGTTCGCTCATGTGCCTTCCCCTTGAGTAGAGTAACGTGACGCCAGTGCAACTCCGGACAGCGCGAGGACGTAGTCCGGCCCCATCAGCCGCGAGGGCGTGTAGTAGCCGCCTTCGGGGCGCGCGCCGGTGAGCAGGTGCGCGGTGATGCCCAGTGCCGCGGTGACGGTCAACTCGTAGCCGTTCGGCGTACTCAGCTGAGCTTTCAGTTCGCGGCCTTCGGCATCGCGGACTTCGCCCCAGACAGTGGCGTCGCTGCTTGCGCGCTTTTCCTGCGAAGGGCCGCGCACGCGTTTTCCCACCTGGCGCTTGAGCAGGGCCTGTGCGGGCGCCGAACCCAGCAACGGGCCAAGCCAGCGGATCCGGCGCAGGTTGCGCGCCGTGGCCGGCGGCACCGCCATGTAGACCTCGATATTGGCGATGCCCGTGGAAACGAATGCCGTATAGACATCGCCCCAGGGGATGGTCATGGCGAAACGGGCGTCGCCGTCTTTATCGAAGGTGCGGGTTTTCCAGGCCAGTGGTACGCGCGTGAGTTTGCCGCCGATACGCACGCGGCCGCCTTTTCCCAACCCCTCCACACCGGTCTTGGCGGTGCCCGGGCTCGGCCCGCCGCCGCCGTCGAAAGCCAGCACCAGCGACGTCGCGGACGGCAGGTCGCGCTTGAGTTGCGCGGCCAGGCAATCCGTTGGAACCACATCGAAGCCAGCGCCGGGCAGCACCACGACGCCGCGCTTTTTCGCGCGTTCGTGCTGGTTGTGGCAATGCGCGAAGACATCGATTTCGCCGGTGATGTCGAGGTAGTGCGCGCCGACATCGAGGCAGGCATCAAGCATCGGCGCGCAAGTCGCCGAGAACGGCCCGGCGCAGTGCAGGACCAGGCCGATGCCATGCAGCCCCGCACGGACGGCAGCGGGATTTTCCAGCGAGAATGCGCGGACCGGCAATTTCAGTTTCTTTGCCAGCGGTTCCAACGCTGAAGCGTTGCGACCAGCCAGCACCGGGCGCAGGCCACGCCGCACCGCCTCCTCGGCGATCAGTTGACCGGTGTAACCGTTTGCGCCGTAAATCAGCCAATCCATGTCTTCAGTCCGGGTCAGGTTCCGCGCAACAGCGTGCTCATCTTGACCAGGCGCCGGAAATAGAACTCCGGGAACCAGCGCTTGATCCGCCAGCGCATCGGTTCGCGCCGGGTCGGGATGATCATGAAGTCGCCGCGCTCGGCAGCCGCAAACACCGCATCGGCGACGCTGTCGAGGCTGTCGGGCGAGCTGTCCATCATCTTCAGGGCCAGGGTCTTGACCTTGTCACTGCCAATCGCCGTGTCGATCAGGTTGGTGCGGAAAAAGCTCGGGCAGATCACTCCGACCTTGATGCCACGGCGCTCCACTTCCGCGCGCAGCTGCTCCGACAGCGCGACCACGCCCGCCTTGGCCACGCCGTAAGTCATCGCGCCGGGCGCGCCCGCCAGGCCGGCGAAACTCGCCGTGCTCAGGATCTGGCCCGAGCCTGCAGCGAGCATGCCGGGCAGGAACATCCGGCAACCGCGCACCACGCTGAGCAAGTCGACATTGAGCACCTGCTGCCATTCGGCCATCGTCGTTTCGACCATCGCGCCGCCGGAGGCGATGCCGGCGTTGTTGACCAACACGTCGAGGCCGCCCCAATCGCGTTCGATGACCGTGCGCAACCCGGCCATCTCCTCATCGCTGCCGACATCGGCGGCGAGCGCAAGATGGCCGCTGCCGGGAAGTTGCACGCGGGTGGCTTCACTGCGCGCGACCGTGAGATCGACGCAGGCCACGCGAGCACCACGGTGCGCGTAGCGCCTTGCCAAGGCCTGGCCAAGGCCGCTACCGGCGCCGGTAATCAAGACGCGTCGCTGCTCGGTCATGGCGGGCCCCCGTCGGCTATGCTTGCCACAGCATAGCAAGCAGCGGCTTCGGGCTGCGCCGTCGGAGAAACCACGTGACCGATCCCCTGTTCGACCTGTCCGGCAAGACCGCCCTGGTCAGCGGTGCTTCGCGCGGCATTGGCGAAAGCATCGCCGTGCTCTTGGCCGCGCATGGCGCGCATGTCGTGTGCACGAGCCGCAAGCTCGACGGTTGCGAAGCGGTCGCGGCGAAGATCCGCGCCAGCGGCGGCTCGGCCGAGGCACGGGTGATGCATGTCGGCGATCCGACCAGCATTGAAGCCACGTTTACCGCACTCGACGTGGCGGGCCGCGCCCCGGACATTGTGATCAACAACGCCGCCGCCAATCCCTATTTCGGCCCGGCCCTGGACATGGATCTGCCGGCTTACGAAAAAACCGTCGAGGTCAATTTGCGCGGCTATTTCTGGACGACGGTGCAGGCGGCACGACGGATGAAAACCAAAGGTGGCGGCGCGATCGTCAACATCGCCTCGGTGAACGCGCGCCGGCCGGCGTTCGGGCAACTGGTCTACTCGATGACCAAGGCCGGCATCGTCAACATGACCGAAGGCTTTGCCAAGGAACTCGCCCAGCACGGCATCCGCGTCAATGCGGTGTTGCCCGGCTTGACCGATACCAAATTCGCCTCGGCGATCACCTCCAACCCGAAGCTGATGGCGATCATGATGCAGTTGACGCCGCTGGCGCGCGCCGCGCAGCCAGACGAGATTGCTCCGGCCGTGCTGTTCCTGTGCTCGCCTGCCGCGAGCTACGTGACCGGAACGACGGTGCCGGTCGATGGCGGGTACTTGGCGTAACGCCGCCGGCTTACTCATGACTTCTGCCCCATGCTCCACTGCCGGTGGCGGCGCATGCTCGCGCATTCCTTGGAGAATTTGCCCATGTCCGTTCGTCTCGTCTTCGGCCTGGTCTTGTTCGTCGGTGCCGCTGCCCAAGCGGCAGCGCCGGCGGAAAAGCCTTGGGTCACCGCCAGCAATGCCGCCACCCTGACCGTTCTGGAAACGCAGGCAGCGTTCAATCCCGAGGGCGCTTCCAGCGCCGGGCTCGCGCAGTACGACGGCTTGGCCATCGATCTCGGCCCGAAGATTGACGAGCGATTCATCGCGGCGGAAGAAAAAACCCGCGAACAATTGCGCCAGCGGTTGGCCGCCGAAAAAGACCCGAACGTGCGCCAGGACCTGCAAATTCTGATCGGTTCGATCGATGACGACATCACCGGAACCCGCCTGGGCAACAAATACGACCTGCTCTGGATCGACGTACCGCAGCTGGTGTTCGGCAATGTCCAGGGATTGCTCGACAAGCAGATTCCGGCTGCGCGCCGTGCAAAGGCGCTGGAGCTATTGCAACGCTACGCCGGCCTGTTTCCACACAGCACGCCGGTCACGGATCAGGCGCGTGCGCGCTTTGAGGAAAAACTGTCGGTGCCCGGCCTGCGCGGCCCGGTGAAGTCGAGCCTCGAACAATCGCTGGCCAACGTGCCGACCTATATCCAGGGCATCCGCAAGCTGTTTGCCGAATACAAGATCGCTGGCGCCGGACCGGCGCTGGCCGCAATCGAGAAGCAGCTCATCGGCTACGCCGATTGGGAACGCCGCGTGGTGTTGCCAACCGCGCATGACGACTTCCGCCTCCCGCCCGAGCAGTATGCCTTCCGGCTCAAGCGCGTGGGCATCGACATCGATCCCGCTTTGCTGGTTCAGCGCGCACAAGTGGAGTTCATGGAAGCGCGCGCCAACATGCAGGCCTTGGCGCCCGTTGTCGCCCGCGAAAAAGGCATCGCATCGAATGACTATCGCGAGGTGATCCGCGCCTTGAAGAAAGGCAGCATCGCCAACGACCAACTGGAATCGAGCTACCACGACGTCAACGCCGCCCTGGAAGCGCAGATCGTCAAGCAGCGCGTCGTGAATCTGCCCAACCGACCGATGGTCATGCGCCTGGCTTCGGAAGCGGAATCGGCTGCGCAGCCGGCGCCGCACATGCAACCGCCGCCGTTGATCGGCAACACCGGCGAACAGGGTCAGTTCGTGTTGCCGATCGGCAATCCGGCCGCCGCCGGCAAGCCGGGCGAGGCCTACGATGATTTCAATTTCCCCGCCGTCGCCTGGACGCTGAGCGCACACGAGGGTCGCCCCGGCCACGAGTTGCAGTTCTCGGCGATGATCGAGCGCGGCGTCTCGCAGGCGCGCACGCTGTACGCTTTCAACAGCGTCAACGTCGAAGGCTGGGCGTTGTATGCCGAAGCCGAAATGCTGCCTTACGAGCCGGTTGAAGGCCAGATGATCGCCTTGCAATTCCGCTTGCTGCGCGCGGCCCGGGCGATGCTCGACCCGATGCTCAACCTCGGCCTGATCAGCCGCGAAGACGCTGGCAAAGTACTCACCGAACAGGTGATGCTCTCGGCGCCGATGGCTCGGCAGGAGCTGGACCGCTACACCTTCCGTGCGCCCGGCCAGGCCGGCAGTTATTTCTACGGCTACTCGCGCATCCTGCAACTGCGCGCGGAAACGGAGGTCGCACTGGGCGACAAATTCGACCGCATGGCCTTCAACAACTTCCTGCTCGACCAGGGCCTGTTGCCGCCGGACCTGCTGGCCAAAGCGGTGCGCGAGGAATTCATTCCCGCGCAACAAGCGAAGTAGGCTCGCGCTGCGAGAGCCGGTCGCACCTGCCGGTGACGAGCTACTTCAGTGTCGACTCGAACAGCTCGTCGATCCGCCGGTACTCGTCGTACCAGGATTCCGGATTGACGAAGCTGTGGCGTTCGAGTGGAAACGGCGCCAGTGACCAGTGGTCTTTCTTCAACTCGATCAGCCGCTGCGAGAGCCGCACCGAGTCCTGGAAGAACACGTTGTCGTCCATCATTCCGTGGGCGATCAGCAGGTGGCCGTGCAGGCCATCGGCGAATTCGATCGGCGAGGAAATCCGGTAGGCCTTGGGATCGAGCTCGGGCGTGTTGAGGATGTTCGAGGTGTACTCGTGGTTGTAGCTGGTCCAATCGGTGACCGGACGCAGCGCGGCGCCGGCCTTGAACGTCGCCGGCGCGCGGAACAGCGCCATCAAGCTCATGAAGCCGCCGTAACTGCCGCCGTAGATTCCGACATTGCCGGCGTCGCCCTGCTGGTTCGCAACCATCCAATGGACGCCATCGATGTAGTCATCGAGTTCCGGATGACCCATCTGCCGGTAGATCGCCGTGCGCCAGTCGCGGCCGTAGCCTTCGGATGCACGATAGTCCATGTCGAGCACGACATAGCCCTGCTGCACCAGCAGGTTGTTGAACATCTGCTCGCGAAAATAGTACGTGTAGCGTGACGAGACGTTCTGCAGGTAACCGGCGCCATGCACGAACATCACTACGGGATACTTCCTGCCGGGCTGCAGCTGCGCCGGACGGTACAGCTTGGCCCAGATTTTTCCGGCGCCATGCGTGGAAGGCACTTGCACGAACTGTGGCTGGACCCAACTGCGCGCCTTGAACGCGGCCGTGCGTGTGTCGGTGAGCCGTGCCGCTTCGCCACCGTTCGTCGGCACCACCGCCAGCTGTGCCGGCAGATAGCTGGCGGAATAGCGAACCAGCAGTTTGCCACCGTCGGGCGAGAGCGAGAAATCCTCGACACCGTCGAGCGCGCTGAGTTCTTGCGCCGCACCGCCGCTGCGCGCTACCGAACAGACTTCGTAATCGCCCGGGTTTTTCTGGTTGCAGACGAAAAACGCCCGACTGCCATCAGCCGACCATTGCACCGCTGAGGTTTCCCACTGGCCGGAGGTGAGCGCGACCGGCTTGCCGCCCGGTGCCAGCGCGTAGAGGTGCGAGTAACCGCTTTCTTCCGACAGGTACCACAGCGATTTGTTGTCGGGCAGCCAGCCGAAATCGTTGAAAACCCAGTTGATCCAGGCCGGATCGGTCAAACGATGCAGCGTGCGCAGCTTCGCATTGGCGACATCGACGCTGGCGATCCAGTGGTCCTTGTTGTCGATCGCGCGGATCTGTACCGCCAGTTGACTGCCGTCGGCACTCCAGTGGATGGTCGCGGCGCCGCTGTTGTCGCCTTCGTTGACCACGCGCACCAAGCGATTGCCCTTGAGCGGATCGAGTTTCTGCGCGATGCGCAACGCGGCGAGTGGATCGTTGGCGATGCCGGGAAGTGTATCGAAAGACAGCTCACGCACGCTGTTGTCGTGCAGATCCACCAACTTTAGCGATTGCGCGACCGGCGAATTGCGCCCGACCCGCGTGTGCACGTCCTCGACTTCCTCGTAGCCCGATTCGGTAACGTATTTGGGCATCTTACCGATGCGGCCGACATCGGCGTCCTTGGCCGATGTCACCACCAACAGCCACCGCCCGTTCGGCGACAACGAGCTTGCATCTATGTGCACGTCGGCACCGAGGTAGGCCGGCGCCGCGGCACGGGTCGGGTCGGTCTGGCGCTCGCTCTGGTCCTGCGCGCGCAGCGCCTCGAGTTCGTCTTTCTGCCGTTGCAGTGTGCTGCTCAGGTGCAGTTGCAGCGCCCGGAAGGCATCGGCGGCCGGCGCGGCGTTCGGGTCTTTCTCCGCGCGTGGCAGTGCCACCGGAGCGATCAGTTGTTCGCTGCGACTCCAGGAGAACCAGTCATCGCCGATCCGGAACTGCACGTTTTTGCCATCGGCGGCGAACTGCGGGTCGGCTTCCTCCTCGATACTGCGAGTAACCTGGATCAGCGCGCCATTGTGCAGATCGCGTTCGAACACATCGCCGTTGCGCACGAACACCGCCAGGCTGTGGTCCGGATTGTAGGCAGCGCCGGCGACGTCGAGCTGGCGCAGTTCCGCGTCCTTGGCGACGGCGCCCCGGCTGGCGTCGAGCGCTTGTGTGTAAGTGTCGCGAATCGGCGAGCCGCTGCGTTTGAGCACATAGTTCACGTGCTTGCCATCCCAGGACCACCAGGCCGAATCCACCGGCGGACCGATCCAGTCCGGATCGGCCATCGCCTGGTCAAGCGTCAGGGGCGTGGGCGCGGGCTCCTGGGCCAGGGCCGGCGTGGCCAGGAAACTGGCAAGGAAGAATGGCAGCAAGCGCATCGCGGACTCCGCATCGGGCAATGATGCGGCAAGGGTAACAAAGCCGGCGTCATCCGGTCCGTGCCTGCGCGCTTTCCCCTTGGCGCGATGTCGGCCACAATCGCGCAACTTCCGCGCCGGCGCGATATGCACGCTTACGTCTACAAATCCCAGCGCAAGCAAGACACGTATCTGTACCTGCGTGAGAAAGATGCGTTCAGCCTCGTTCCCGAAGTCCTGCGAGCGTCATTGGGTACGCTTGTTTTCGTCCTTGAGGTGGCGCTGATGCCAGGGCGTCGGCTGGCGCGCGTCGAGGCGGAAACAGTGAAGGCGAATCTCGAAGCTCTCGGCTTCTACCTGCAGTCGCCGGCAGAGGTGCTGGATCCGTTGGTGGCCGGGGGCGTGGGCGATGGTTGAAGGACGTCGTCGAAGTCTGGCCTGGTTCTGCGTGGTGGCCGCCGTCGGCCTGTGCTGGCTGCCACTGTTGCCACGGTTGCCAATGGCCTGGTTGGGCCCGATGCTGGCCCAGCCGGTGTTGGCCCTGGGCTGGAGCGGTGTGCGCGGAAGCCGTGATCTCGGCCGGCCGGCCTACCCGCTGACGGCCGATATTGCCAGTCTGGCGACGTTGTGGTGGCTGTCGTTTACCTTGTTGGCGTTGACCATCGCCTGGCCGCTGCAAGCCCTGCGTGAAAGCACGGCATTGACGCCTGCCCTGGTACTGAGTTTTTGCCTGGGCTGCGTGTTTCTCGGGCTGTGGCGGCTCTGGCCGGCCTACGTCGAAGCCGCGCGGCAGGGCCAGTCGTTTTCCCGCCTGGTGCTGGCCAGTCCAGGTCAGGACGCAGTGGGTCCGCTGGCCGGATTGACTGCAACACTCTGGGTGTTTGTCGTCCTGCTCATCGGCCTCGCGCTTTCGTGGCCGGGGCTGCTGCTGCCGGCGTGGCGTAATCCGGGTTTGTGGTTGTTCCCGGCGCTTGCCTGGCTGGCGCATGCCCGTTTGCATCATCGCGCCGGTCCGGTGGCAACCACCGGCATGATCCGCCCGGCGGATTCCGATGCGGATCAGTCGCCGCCGGATGCCGCTTCCGGTACGCCGGACGAGCGTTTGTACGATGCACTGCGGAAGGGCCGCGTCGAGTTGGCCATGCAGGCGCTGGCTGCCGGTGCCAACCCGCACGCCCTGCCCGATGAGGCCGATCACGACCAGCGCACGCTGCCGATGCTGGCCGTGCTGCAAGGCGACTTGCGACTGCTACGCGCTCTGATTGCCAGCGGCGTTGACCTGAACCAAGCCCATGGCGGATTGACGCCGCTGCTCGCCGCCACCCGCGATAGCTGGCACGGACGTCCGGAAGCCGTCATGACCCTGCTCGCCAATGGCGCGGATCCGCGCAGTGCCGATACTGATGGCAACACCGCCCTGCACCATGCCGCGCGCAGCACCGACCCGGCGGTAGCGGCGTTGATGCTCGACGCCGGTGCGCTGGTGGATGCCCTGAATGGCGAAGGCTTCAGTCCGCTGGGTATCGCCTGCGCCGCAGGTAACTGGCGTTTGGCCCGGTTCCTGATCGAGCACGGCGCACGCACGGAACCGGTCGATGGCCAACCGGCATTGCTGGCGGCGGCAGCTGGCGAGGACGATCCTGCCGGCGTGCTGTTGCTGTTACGGCACAAGGCACGCGTTGATGCGCGCGGCCAGGAACAACGAACGGCCTTGATGCAGGCGTGCGCCAGCGGCAACGACGAAATCGCCTCGGTGCTGCTCGATGCCGGCGCCGACCGCAACGCCCACGATGGCAACGGCAACACGCCGCTTCTGGAAGCGGCGCGGCATGGGCAGGCGGCAACAGTCACCCGCTTGGCAACGTCGCGTCCGGATGTTCGCGCCAAAGACAAGCACGGTCGCAATGCTCTTATGTTGGCCGCACTGGCGGGCGCTGGCGCGGAGGTCATGCGGCAACTCATCACGCTCGGCGTACCTGCGGACGAAGCCGATGCCGAGGGTCAGCGCGCCATCGACATCGCAATCGCGCATGGGCGCTGGCCGGAAGTCGCGGTGCTGGATCCGGGCTATCCGCTGCCGGCGAATATCGCCGAAGGATTGGCGGCAGGCGGCTTCGAACAGACGCCGCGGCAATTGCTGTTCGAGGCATTGCTGGCCAGTGATTTCGCTGCCGCCGATGCACTGCTCGGCCTGGGTGCCGCGCTGCCGCCGAACCTGCTCGGTGAGCTGCTACCGGAATTTGCCACGGATACCCGGCTTTTGGCGTTCGCCTGGCTCTGTCGCCACGGTGCGCCCATTGACGCGCCGCAGGCGGATGGCGACAGCGTCCTGTTCCAGCTGCTCGATCGCGCTCCGGAAGCAATCTCGGTGTGGCAGTTCCTGCTCGATTGCGGCCAGTCGGTAGCGGGCCTTGGTGGCTTGGCGCGGTTTCTCTCGGGCTGCCTGAAATACGAGCGCTCTGCGCGCAATGTCGAACAATTCGCGCTCGGCCTGCTCGAACGGGGCGCCGATCCATTCGCCGCCGGCCCGGATGACGACGCGCCTCTGCTGCTGGCGATTCGTCTGGGCTGGCAGCGCATGCTCGATGCCCTGCTGGCGCTGGGCGTGGACCCGAACCAGCGCAGCGAACGCGGACACGTGGCCCTGCTGGTGGCGACCATGCTTGGGCGCGAGGCGGCGGTGCGTGCCTTGATCCGCGCCGGTGCGCGACCCGGGGCACGCTCGCCCGATGGACAGAGTGCCCTTGGCATTGCCTTGGCCGCTGGCCATGCTGATCTCGGGCGCTGGTTGGAATGGCCGGGCTGGGCTCTGCCCGGGCGTGCGCTGCGTGGCAGTGATTTGCCGGCGGCGGCAATGACGGGCGATCTCGATGCGGTGGTGAAACTGATCGAGCTTGGCATGCCGGTGGATGCGACCGATGCCCAGACTTGCACCGCGCTGCTGCGCGCGGCCGGTGGCGGCCAGGTCGAGATCGTGGCGGCCCTGCTCGCGCGCAATGCCGACTGGCGCCTGCGCGCCCGCACCGGCGCAACGCCGCTGACGGCGGCGATCAGCATGCGTCATGCCGGCGTTGTCGAGCAGTTGCTCAGGGCGGGAGCCGATCCTGACCAGACTTTGCCGGGCGGAGTGACGCCCTTGATGCTGGCGGCAGCGCTAGGCCAGACCGAAATCGCCGGGCGATTGCTCGGCCACGGCGCGCGTGCCGACGCCGTCGACGAGCAGGGACTGAACGCCCTGCATTGCGCGGCCCTGCATGCTTTCAGCGCCCGCGACCAGCAACGTGTGCTGGCGTTGTTCGACTTGCTGCTGATGACTGACATCGCCCCCGATGCCGCCAACGATCGCAGCTATACGCCGATCCTGCTGTTGCTGGGAGCGCGCGCGGAGATCGGCGCGGTCTGCGACGAAGACTTGCTGCTGGCGGCACTCGAACGCCTGTTGGCCGAAGGCGTTGCGCTCGACAGCCAGGACGCGCGCGGCCTGACTGCACTGCACCTGGCGGCCCTGCATGGTTTGCCGCGGATGGTGCAACGACTGCTGCGCGAAGGCGCTGATCGCAACCTCCGCGACCACCTTGGGCGCACCGCTCAGGAGCTCGCGGTGATGCGCGGTTATGTCGACATCGCCAGTGAATTCGAAACCACGCGATCACCATCGCCACCAGCGCGATTCCAGCGCGATGGCCAAGGCCCCGCGGGCTGACGTCCGGCGTTGCGCAAGCAGTTTGCTAGACTCCGAGGAGCCGATGGTTCCGGAGTTCTTCGATGTACCTTGCACGACTTGCCATTTGCCTGATGGCGCTGGTGCTGATGACCAGCCCGACGTTTGCATGGGCCGGCAGCGAACAACCCGATGTCCTGCTGGATACGTTGCTGACCATGCGCGTGGATGGCTCGGTCACGATTGACTTGCAGGGCCATGTCGCGGGCTACCAGATCGATACGCCGGTTCCCGATACGCTGCGCGGAACGCTGGATCATGCGGTGGCTGGCTGGCGGTTCCAGCCCGTTGTGCTGGACGGCAGGCTCGCCAGTGGAGCCAATTCGCAGTCCATGGAGTTGACTGTGAGATCAATGTACCCGCCTCGTTATCCCGCCGAACTGATGAGAGCAGGTGCGTCTGCACGAATACTTGTTGCCATTCGAGCCAACCCGGACGGGCAGATTGTCGATGTGGCTGCGATTCAGAGTTCGCTGCTAGACACAAACGATAGTCCGCGACTTATGGCTTCGGCCATTAGACAATTCCAGGACGCGACGATAAAGGCCGCGCGGCAATGGCGGGTTGGGGTGTCCGGAACCATTGATCAAGCCAATCGCGACAACCTCACGACAACGGTTCCAGTCGCGTTCACCGGGTGGAAACTTGCAGTGGACATCCCCGAAAAATGGTTGCTTGAATCCAGGACGCCGCTCCAGGACATCCCCTGGGAGCCGAAGGCAGAGGGCAACCAGCGGGTCGGGGTTTCCGACGTGACACCGGGCGAAATGATCCCGACCGCCAGCGATTACAAACTGCTCTCCGACGTCATCGGCAAAGCCTTGTAACAGCTGCCAGGCCGCGGCAATGAAAAACGCCGGCTCGCGCCGGCGTTTTCGTTTGCAGCGGGACGCGGGATCAGCCGCGGCGCATGGCGCTGAAGAACTCGTCGTTGGACTTTGTGTTCTTCATCTTGTCGAGCAGGAACTCCATGGCCGCGAGTTCGTCCATCGGGTGCAGGAGCTTTCGCAGGATCCAGATCTTCTGCAGCATGTCCGGCTCGATCAGCAGCTCTTCCTTGCGGGTGCCGGAGCGGTTGATGTTGATCGCCGGGTAGACGCGCTTCTCGGCGATACGGCGGTCCAGGTGCACTTCCGAGTTGCCGGTGCCCTTGAACTCTTCGTAGATCACCTCATCCATCTTCGAACCAGTATCGACCAGCGCGGTGGCGATGATGGTCAGCGAACCGCCTTCCTCGACGTTGCGCGCCGCGCCGAAAAAGCGCTTCGGACGATGCAGGGCATTGGCGTCGACGCCGCCGGACAGGACCTTGCCCGAGCTCGGCACGACCATGTTGTAGGCGCGCGCCAGGCGGGTGATCGAGTCGAGCAGGATGACCACGTCGCGCTTGTGTTCGACCAACCGTTTGGCGCGTTCTATGACCATTTCGGCCACTTGCACGTGACGTGCCGCTGGCTCTTCGAAGGTCGACGAAATCACCTCGCCGCGCACGCTGCGGACCATGTCGGTCACTTCCTCGGGCCGCTCATCGATCAGCAGCACGATCAAGTGCACGTCCGGATGGTTGTGCACGATCGCCTGGGCGACGTTCTGCATCAGCATGGTCTTGCCGGCCTTGGGCGGCGAGACGATCAACGCGCGCTGGCCTTTGCCCTGCGGCGCCATCAGATCCATGATCCGCCCGGTGATGTCTTCGGACGAGCCATTGCCGCGTTCCAGGGTGAAGCGCTTACGCGGGAACAGCGGGGTCAGGTTCTCGAACAGGACCTTGCCCTTGGACGCTTCCAGCGGCTCGCCGTTGAGTGTGTCGAGGGTGTTCAGCGCGACGTAGCGCTCGCCGTCTTTCGGACTGCGGATGCGGCCGGAGATTTCATCGCCGGTGCGCAGGTTGAAGCGGCGGATCTGGCTGGGCGAGATGTAGACATCGTCCGGGCCGGCGAGATAACTGGCATCGGCGCTGCGCAGGAAGCCGTAGCCGTCGGGCAGGATTTCCAGCACGCCGTCGCCGGCTACGCCGTTCGGGTGGCGGGTTAGGACCTTGAGCAGGGCGAAGGTCACGTCCTGCTTGCGCATGCGCGCCACGCCTTCGTGCAGGTTCAGCGTCTCCGCCATCTCCA
>JANXRY010000090.1 GCA_025356635.1 Gammaproteobacteria bacterium | reverse complement strand
CCTGCGTGTCTCGGCCTTGGTGTACTCGTTGGATCAGTACGGGAAGGCCAGCAGCGAAAGCGTGTTGCGGGCACCAATTCTTGCCGAGGTCAGTGCGCCACGTGCGCTGGCTCCGGGCGATCGCAGCACACTGACCCTGGATCTGCAGAATTTCACCGGCCATGCCGGCAATTTCATTGTCTCGATCGGCACCGAAGGACCGCTGGAAATTTCCGGCTCAACTCGCGCTGTCTCATTGCGACCCGAAGGCAAGTCCACGCTCAGCTTCGCCGTCACCGGTGGGCAAGGCGTGGGTGTGGCCAAGGTGCGCATCAAGGTCAGCGGCGCCGGCAGCGAGGTCAATCGCGTCATTGAATTGCTGGTGCGACCGGCCTGGGGCGGGGTAGCGCGTTCGCGCCTGCAGGCATTGCCTGCAGGCCAGGGCCTGGATCTGGGTACCGATCTTGCCGACGGCCTGTTGCCAGCCACGGTGGTCGCGCGGGTGACGCTGGGCAGCGCGCCGCCGATTCCGTTCGCGCAAGTGCTCGATGATTTGCTGAGTTACCCCTATGGCTGCGCTGAACAGACCACCACGCGCGGTTATGCCGCCTTGTTGCTGGACAACGACACCGCGCATCGCCTGGGCAGCAAGGGTCTTGGCGAGGACGAGCGCCGCAGCCGATTGGAAGGCGCGTTCGCTCGACTGGCGGCATTGCAGACGAGCAATGGCCATTTCTCGCTCTGGGGCGGTGACAGCGAGGCGTATCCGATACTGACGCCGTATATCACCGAGTTCCTGCTCGACGCCCGCGATGCCGGCTTTGCGGTTCCGGAAGCCATGCTGCAGAAAGCACTGGAGCGCTTGAACGAAGACCTGCTAACCGGCAGCGCACCGTTCTATGGCTACGACTATCGCGACCACCTGCGCCTGGCCTACCAGGCCCATGCCGGTTACGTGCTGGCGCGGGTGAATCGCGCTCCGCTCGGTACCTTGCGTGCGCTCTACGATAACGAACGCGGCAAGTCACTGACTGCCCTGCCACTGCTGCATCTAGGCCTCGCCTTGCAGTTGCAGGGCGACAAGGCGCGCGGCCAGCAGGCGATCAAAGAAGCGTTTGCCAAACATGACGAACGGCCTTCGTGGCTGGGCGATTATGGCAGCACGCTGCGCGACCAAGCCTTGATGCTCATGCTCGCCAAACGCCATCAACTGGCCGTGCCGGCGGCCGATGCGCGTTTACTGGCATTGTCCCGCGACCTCGCCGCGCGCAGCCAGGGACGTTACTACTGGTACAGCACGCAGGAACAGATTGCATTGGCGAGGCTCGGCAAAACATTGCTCGGCGGCATCGATAGCGAGCACACGTTCCAGGGTCGGCTGGTGCTGGCTGGCAAGACGACGATACTCGCGCCTGATCGATTCGACAGCCGTCGCTTCGAGTACGCCGACCTGGCAGCCGGGGTTCAATACGGCCTGCAGTCCGAAGGCCAGGTCTATGCCACAGTGGATGTCGCGGGCATACCACGCAACCGGCCGGCGCCTTCGGCAGGCAAGCTCAGGATCAACCGCGCCTACTACAACATGGACGGCAGCCTGTGGAAGGGCGGCTCCCTGCGCGAGGGCCAATCGCTGATTGCCGAACTCCGGATCGAGTCCGGCGACAACGTGCCCGATGCGTTGGTGGTGGATTTGCTGCCGGCGGGCCTGGAGATCGAAAACCTTAACCTGGTTCCGTCCGAGCAATGGAAGGATATCGAGGTTGACGGAGTCTCGCTGGATTCGCGTTCCGAGGAAGCCGATCTGGTGCACGAGGAATATCGCGATGATCGATATGTCGCAGCAGTCAAGTTGTCCGACGGCAGCGCCAAGCTGTTCTATCTCGTGCGCGCGGTGACTCCAGGCAGTTATGTGGTTCCGTCACCGCAGGTCGAAGACATGTACCGGCCGGAATTGCGCGCGGTCGGCAAAGCGTTCCCGGAGACGATCACCGTTGTTGAGCCATGAAAAAAACGAGTCGCCGATGGCGTCGCCGCCTGGCCCATGGCCTGGCGGCGGCAGTGGCGTTGTTGGTGATACTGCTGATATTGGATCGTTGTTTCCCGCTGCCTCTGCCTGATCCGCACGATCAGAGCGTGGTGGTAACCGCAGCCGACGGCACGCCGCTGCGTGCATTCGCGGGACGTAACGGCGTCTGGCGTTATCCGGTGGCGATCGAAGATGTGTCACCACTGTATGTGCAGGCGCTGGTCGGCTACGAAGACCGATGGTTCTGGCGGCATCCTGGCGTCAACCCGATGGCATTGCTGCGCGCGGCCGGGCAATGGCTGCAGTCGGGCCACATCGTCTCCGGTGGTTCCACCCTGACCATGCAGGTAGCTCGCATTCTTGAGCCGCAGTCGCGCAGTGTGTTCGGGAAATCCCGGCAAATCTTGCGGGCGCTGCAACTGGAAGCACACTTGTCCAAGCGTGAAATCCTGACGATCTATCTGAACCAGGCACCGTTCGGCGGCACCATCGAAGGCGTTGAAGCCGCCAGTTGGGCCTATCTGGGCAAGCCGTCGCGACGTCTCTCGCACGCCGAAGCGGCGTTGCTCTCGGTATTGCCGCAATCACCCAGCCGGCTGCGGCCGGATCGCGCCACCGGTGCTGCGCGTGTTGCCCGCGACAAAGTCCTCGCGCGGCTCGCGCAACAAGGAGTCTGGAGCGTACAAACCGTGCGCGATGCACTGATCGAGCCGGTAGCGTCGCGGCGACTGCAGACGCCGATGCTGGCGCCACTGCTGGCCGAGCGGTTGCGTCGCGCCAATCCCGGCCGTACGCATATACGCAGCACGCTCGACGCCGATTTGCAGCGCGATCTGGAGGCGCGGGTCACGGCCTACGCCGCGCGCATGCCCGAACGCAGTTCGGCTGCGCTGCTGGTGGTGGACAATCGCACGTCGGAGGCGCGCGCCTATGTCGGCTCGCTGGCATTTGCCGATGCCGCGAGCCTTGGCCATGTCGACATGGTGCACGCGATACGTTCGCCTGGCTCTACCCTGAAGCCGTTCCTGTACGGGCTGGCGATCGACGATGGCCTGATCCATTCCGAGAGCTTGTTGCTGGATGCGCCGCAAAATTTCGGCGACTACCGCCCGACCAATTTCGACCCGACGTTCAATGGGCCAGTGTCGGCGGCGGACGCATTGCGATTGTCACTGAACGTGCCGGCAGTGGACTTGCTAGATCGTCTCGGCCCGGCCCGCTTTGCCGCGCGGCTTGAACACGCTGGCGTCAAACTCGCGCTGCCAGCGGGCGCAAAACCCAACCTTTCGATGATCCTGGGGGGTGCTGGCGTGACGCTGGAACAGTTGGTCGGCGCCTACGCGGCTTTCCATCGCGATGGTCTTGCCGCCCGGGTGAGCTATGTGCCGAGTGTGCTTACCGCGCCACGCCGGTTGCTCTCGCCGGGTGCTGCCTGGATCATCCGCGATGTGCTCGAACGCCGGCCCGAAACCGGCAGCGGCGAGGATGCATTCGATATCGGACAACGCCGGCGCATTGCCTGGAAGACCGGGACCAGCTACGGCTTTCGCGATGCATGGGCGATAGGAACCTCGGACGATTTCACCGTCGGCGTCTGGATCGGAAGGCCCGATGGCACACCCATGCCGGGACAGTACGGCGCGATCACGGCCCTGCCGCTCTTGCTGGAAGTGATGGATGCCTTGCCGCGCGGCCATGCCGCCGGGTCGCGTTCGCCACCAGCAAGCGTGCGCACCGTGGAAATCTGCTGGCCGCTGGGTTTGCCCAGTGAAACCACCGAGCCATCGCTGTGTCGGCAAAAACGCCAGGCTTGGGTACTGGCCGGCAATCTGCCGCCGACGTTGCCGGAACGCGATATGCGCAACTGGAATGCCGGGGTGGTGCGTGTTCAGGTGGATGCCGATAGCGGCCTGCGACTTTCAGGTTCCTGCACACGATCTCATCGCGTCGCCATCCGCAACATCGCTCGTTGGCCGAGCCTCGCCACGCCGTGGTTGTCCATGGACGATCGCCGTGCCGCGGCGATTCCATCGTTGGCCACCGATTGCGCAACGGATGGGCTCTCTGCGATGGAGGCGCTCCGGATCGATGGCGTGGCTCCAGAGTCCATGCTTGCGCGCGCACCCGGCAGCCTGTTGCCGCCGCAGGTGCGGCTACGTGCACTGGGTACCAATGGTCGCGTGAGCTGGCTGGTCAATGGTGCGCTGGTGGGGCAGAGCCGGGGTGGCGAGGGCTTCCTGCTGTCGTTTCCGACAGCTGGTGACCAGCGCATCACGGCGCTGACCGACGACGGAGCCTGGGCGGAACTGCGGTTGCGGGTGCTCCGCTAGTTGCAATGAAAAACGGCGCGAGGAAACTCGCGCCGTTGGTGTTCAAGATTGCCGGAAATCAGAGCCGGGTGGCTTTGCCATGACGGACCCGCACCCGGGTGCCGACAGGGATTCCCTTCACGCTGTTCTGGGTCACGGTCTTCTCGTAGCCCTCGTCCATGCGCACGGTGACGTTGTACTTGGTCTTCTCGGAACGCTCGGCAATCTCGTGACCGGCATAGGCGCCGCCGGCAACGCCAGCAACGGTGGCTACGGTCTTGCCGCTACCGCCGCCGATCTGGTTGCCGATCAGGCCTCCGACGACGGCGCCGGCAATTGCGCCGCCCGTTTCCGAGCGATGACCAGTGAATTGCTCGATATGCGTGACCCGACCGCAATCATGGCAGTTCGCCATCGCCGCGACCGGCACGCCCAGCGAAAGCATCGACAGCATCAATATGGCAAGTAGCTTCTTCATCATGATTCTCCGGATGGGGTTGATCACCGGCGCAAACTGCTTCGGCGTGGGCACAGTCTAATCAGGCTTCTGGAACGGCAGATGAAGCGGCGATCGCTCAGGCCAGGTGCTCGAGCACGTAGTCGGCGGCCGATACCTTGAATTCGCCCGGCGCTTCGACGTGGATCTGCTTGACCACGCCGTCCTCGACAACCAGCGCAAATCGCTTGCTGCGCAGGCCCATACCGAAGGGCGTGGCATCGAGCTCGAGTCCAAGCGCCTTGGTGAAGGTGCCATTGCCGTCGGCAAGCATGTGCACGCTTTCGGGCACGTCCTGGTGCTTGGCCCAGGCACCCATCACGAAGGCGTCGTTGACCGACAGGCAGGCGACTTCAATGCCGCGCTTGGCGAATTCGTCGAGATTGTCGATGTAGCCTGGCAAGTGCTTGGCAGAACAAGTCGGCGTGAATGCCCCGGGCACCGCAAACAGCACGATTTTCTTTCCGGCGAAAAGTTCGTCGGTGTTGATGGCCTGGACGCCATCCTTGAGATAGTTGAGCGTGGCCTGGGGAACGCGGTCGCCGATCTGGATAGTCATTCGGGAAATCCTGTGCGATGGTTAATCGACAATGATAATCCGCTAAGCTTCGCAAATGCAGTTCAAAGACTACTACGAGACACTCGGCGTCGAGCCAGGCGCCGGCGAGGCGGAGATCAAGACCGCCTACCGACGGCTGGCGCGCAAGTTTCACCCCGATGTCAGCAAGGAAAAGGGCGCCGAAGAGCGCTTCAAGGCCGTCAACGAGGCCTATGAAGTGCTGCGCGACAAGGACAAGCGCGCCCAATACGACCAGTTGCGCGCCGGCGGCCATCGCCCGGGTGAAGAATTCCGGCCGCCGCCGGGGTTCAATCCTGATCACGGCGGGTTTCAGTTCGACGAGGGGACGGGCGGCGGTTTCAGTGACTTCTTCGAGTCCCTGTTCGGCGGCCGGGCCGGGCCGCGTGGGCCGACACCGATGGGCGATATCCGGGCCAAATTGCCGGTTCCGCTTGAGGTTGCCTATTCGGGCGGCAAACAACGCATTGGCGTCGATGGTCGGACCCTGGAGGTGATGATCCCCGTCGGCGTACGGCCGGGGCAAGTCATACGGCTTACCGGTCAGGGGCAATCCCAGGGCGGTCGCAAGTCTGACCTGCTGCTGGAAATCGACTATCGCCCGCACGGCGAGTTCGAAGTGGACGGACGCAACATCCTCTATACCGCGCAGGTCACGCCCTGGGAGGCGGCGCTGGGCACGACGCTGAGCGTGCCGACCTTGGGCGGGCGCGTGGAGC
>JANXRY010000004.1 GCA_025356635.1 Gammaproteobacteria bacterium | reverse complement strand
TCGCCGGCTTCGCCGCCGCCGACGATGGAAAAATCCGCGGTTCCAGGACCGTTGTTGCTCAAAAGGTAAGCCGGACCGCTGGCGGTGCCCCAGTCCTGCATGGTGCCGCCGACGTGGTAGGGCATGCGGTCGTCGGCATCGATGTTGTAGAACTGCGGCGTCGGCAAGGCCGGTGCCATCCAGTTCATGCCGCCATCGATGGTGATGTCGAGGCCGCCATCATTGCCGCTCATCACCCGCCGCGAGTCGCTGGGATCGATCCAGATGTCGTGGTGATCGCCATGGTGCGGGCCATCCACCGATTGCAGGGTCTTGCCGCCGTCGATGGTCTTGATCAGATTGACCTGCGGAAACCACACGACATCGGCATTGCGTGGATCGATGGTCAGGCAGGTGTAGTACCACGCACGTTGCCGCAGCACGTGGTCATCGTTGATGCGGTCCCAACTGGCGCCGCCGTCGTCGGAACGGAACAGCCCGCCTTCTTTCGCTTCGATCAGCGCGTACACACGATTGGAATCGGAAGGCGCAACGCGCATGCCGACCTTGCCCCAGTCGCCAGCCGGCAGGCCTTTCTCGCCGGCTGCGTACTGCTTCCAGGTATCGCCGCCGTCTTCGGAGCGGTACAGGCCACTGCCGGGGCCGCCGCTGGTGGTATTCCAGGGTTGGCGCAGGACTTGCCACAGGCCGGCAAATAAAATGCGCGGATTGTTCGGGTCGAAAGCCACGTCGGAGGCGCCGGTGCGCTCATCCTTGAACAGCACCTGCTTCCAGGATTTTCCGCCGTCGGTGGTGCGATAGACACCGCGATCCCGGTTCGGCCCGAATGGCGAGCCGAGCACCGCTGCGAAAGCAATATCGGGGTTCCTCGGGTCCACGGCCATCGTTCCGATCTGGCCATGCGTTTTCCACACCTGCTGCCAGCTGCGACCGGCGTCGCTGGACTTGAAGATGCCGCTGCCGAAGGCGACGTTGCCGCGGATATTGGCTTCACCGCTGCCGACATAAATTACGTTCGGGTCCGACGGCGCGACCACGATCGAGCCAATCGAGTTGGTGGATTCGTCGTCGAAGATCGGCTTCCAGTCCTGGCCGCTATTTTCGCTTTTCCAGACACCACCTTGGGCGAAGGCGGCGTATAGCGTCGCAGGATTGCCGGGAACGCCAGCCACCCGATCAACACGCCCGGTGACAAAGGGCCCGAGCGCGCGGAATTCCAAGGCGCCAAGATCCGACTTCGGCTTGTCCGGAAACGGCGTGTTATCGGTGGGTTCGGCGGCAAAGCCGGGTCCAGTAACAAGAGCCGCAATGGCAAAAACGAGAGTGGAACGCAGCATGGCTATCCCCGGGTGTGGCGGTGCGTAAGCGGCCAACGATAGCCGGATTGGGCAGGGAAAAGTACCAATTGGCGCAAAAAAACGGCACCCGAAGGTGCCGTTACAACAATGTGGTGGAGAGGATGGGGATCGAACCCACGACCTCATCGATGCGAACGATGCGCTCTCCCAGCTGAGCTACCCCCCCACGATTCGCCGGTGAATTATAGGCGGGCCGCGAATCCAAGGCTAGAGCAGGGTCGCCAGTGCCGGCTCCAGCAGTTCGCGCCGCCACCCCAACAGGGCATCGGGCCAGCCCCGGCCTTCCAATAATGTTTCCAGGTGTTTGCGGGCGCAGAGCAGGCCTTCGGGCAGGTTGAGCGCTTGCGCGAGCGCGGCCACAGCTTCCTGCAATCCCTTCAAACGCCGCTTGTCGAGTTGTTCGCTGCGAACTATCGGAATGGCACGTTCGGTATCGGTCAGTGGCGATTCGATCATGGCCCAGAGTTCAGCGCGTGATTTGCGTGGAGATTTTGGCGAACTGTCGAGCAATTGCTGGAAGCGATGGAAATCGGCGGGCGGGCGCCGGCTCAGCGCGACTGCCAGCTCGTTATCGAGAATCCAGCCCTTGGGACGATCCGTGCGCCGCGCTTCGCTGTCGCGCCAGCGCAGCAGCCGGCAGAGGCGGGCTTGTGCGTCTTCATCAAGGGATTGTGCCGAGCGCAGCGTCAAGTGCGGATACGGGTCTTCGGTATCGGCGCCGGCCAGGCGCAGGGCGCGCTCGCAATCGGCTTGCAGCCAGTCGAGCCGCCCCAGCGCCTGCAAACGGCCGGAAAGCTCATCATGAATGGCGTGCAGGTGCACTACATCTTCCGCGGCATAGTGGAGCTGCTCGTCCGACAGCGGCCGGCGCAGCCAATCCGAGCGGGTCTGGCCCTTGTCCAGTGCGATGCCAGTGACCTGTTCCACCAGCTTCTGATAACCCAGGCCTGCGCCGAGCCCGGCCAATGCTGCCGCCACCTGGGTATCGAACATGGGCGCCGGCAAGGTCTCGCAGCCGCGCAGCAGGGCCTGCAAGTCCTCGCTGGCGCTGTGCATCAGCTTGGTCGTGGCGGGGTCGGCAAGCAGTGGCCGCAAGGCTTCGGTCATGCCCGGCACGAGCGGGTCAACCAGCAGTGTTTCCCCGCGAATACCCAGCTGCACCAGCGCCAATTGCGGGAAATAGGTACGCTCGCGGATGAACTCGGTATCGAGCGCGACGGTGTCGATGCCGCGCCAGGCTTGCAGTCGTTGCGTCAATTCGTCGGGATGGTTGAGCCAATGATTCACGGAATGTCTTTGCTTGCCGAAAGCGGGCAGGGTAGCCTAAGTGGCTGTCGCCTGCGCCCTTGTGGAGCAATCCTGCGGTGAAGATTCGCTTGCTCCCGTCCATGCTTGGCCTTGCCTTGCTTGCCGCTTGCGCGCCTTCCGGGCCGGCGACGGTTGTCGGGCCCGTGCCAGTAGTCAGTGCGCCGAAGCCGTCTTCGGCGCCGGTGCGCAAAGTGCCGGTGGAATGGCAATCGCGCCTGCCGCAGCTGAAACCGGGGGATGTCGAAAAAACTCTGGGCATGGCCGAAGCAGCCTTGGCGCGCGGGCAACTGGAGCGAGGCAATTCGCCCGGTCCAGGCGCCCTCGAACTTTATCTCGCAGTGATCGCTGTCGCACCCGACAACGAGCAGGCGCAGGCGGGCGTGAGCGCTTGCATGGAGGACTTGTTCGAACGTGGCCGCATCGCCATGCGTTCGGGCGATATCGCGCTCGCTGAACACATCGAGTCGATCGCGCGCTCGGTGCAACCGGATCATCAGGATCTG
>JANXRY010000116.1 GCA_025356635.1 Gammaproteobacteria bacterium | reverse complement strand
GCTCCCACTGGCGTGGCTGTGGCCCCTACCGATGCTGGGCGCCGCCGGCGCCGGCGGCGCGGAGCACTATCGGTATCGTCGCTGCCTGGCGTTGCCGATCGCTTGTCCGGTCCGGTCGGAAGATGTTCGGCCAACTGTTCCGGCGATTGTGTCTGCGCCTCACGCCAGAAATCGACGTCTGCAGCAATTTCCGGCGCAGACGCAAGGCGCAATTCGAGAAAATCGAAAGCCGCACGAAAGCGCGGGTGCGCCAGCAAGCGGAACACCCGCTTGCGTTGTCGTTGCCCGAATCGCGGCTGCAACAACCAGATTTCCTGCATCGGCAGCGAAAACCGACGCGGCAAGGCAATGCGCGCGGCTTGGTGCAAGGTCACGCGGTCGGCCGCGCGTTGCGGGGCCAGTGCCAGATCCGTGCCCTGCTTCTGCAGCACCGCCAATTCACGGCAGTAGGCTGGCCAGAGCAAAGCAGCGAACAGAAACGCCGGCGTGACCGGCTTGTCGCCGGCGATGCGCTGGTCGGTATTGCGCAGCGCCTGCACCAAAGTTGCGCGCAGGGCGCCGCTGCGGTTGGTGGCAAGCGCGTGCGTCGTTTCCGGAAACAATACGTCGAGCAAGCCGAGCTTTTCCAGAAGCAGGAAACTTTTTTCGGCGTGCCCGGACATGAACAATTTCAGGCATTCGTCGAACAAGCGCGCCGGCGCCGCGCCCGAGAGCAAGGGCGCGAGCCGCGGAATCGGCTCGGCGGCGGCAGGATCGATGCTGAAATCGAGTTTCGCCGCCAGCCGCGCAGCGCGCAACATGCGCACCGGATCCTCACGGTAACGCGTCTCCGGATCACCGATCAAGCGCAGGATGCGTGCCTGGACATCTTCGAAACCGCCCACGAAATCGCGTACCGAAAAATCCTCGATCGCGTAATACAAGGCATTGACGGTGAAATCACGGCGGATGGCATCGTCCTCGATGCTGCCGTAAACATTGTCACGGGAAAGCCGTCCGTCGTCGGCGGTTTCGCGATCACCACTACCATCGTCACTGTTGGCGCGGAAAGTTGCGACCTCGATCACCTCGCGACCGTAGACCACATGCGCCAACCGGAACCGGCGACCGATCAATCGGCAGTTGCGGAATAGCGCGCGAACCTGTTCTGGCGTCGCGCTGGTGGCGACGTCGAAATCCTTGGGATGGCCGCCGATCAGCAGATCACGCACCGCGCCGCCGACCAGATACGCAGCGAAACCGCCTTCACGCAACCGGTACAGGACGCGCAATGCATTGGGGCTGATGTCCTTGCGCGAAATGCAATGACCATCGCGCGCTACGACTCGGGGCGCCAGTGGGGGAAGCGAGGTGTCCGTCATGAGTCCTGTGAGCCGGGTCGTTGCGGACTGCGGGTGTCGCCGGGAGCTAGGCGACGGAGCAGTCGAGCCGCTATACTAGCCTTTGCCATCGGCGCAATCCATGCGCTCCCTTCGTCTAGCGGTCCAGGACACGGCCCTCTCAAGGCTGGAACACGAGTTCGAACCTCGTAGGGAGCGCCAATTTCCCCAGCCGGACGCACACATGCCCTTCGTCGTTGTCGAGAACTGCATTCGCTGCAAATACACCGATTGCGTGGAAGTCTGCCCAGTCGACTGTTTCCACGAAGGCCCGAATTTCCTGGTCATTGATCCAGACGAGTGCATTGATTGCACCTTGTGCGAACCGGAGTGCCCGGCCAAGGCGATTTACCCGGAAGACGACGTGCCTGCGGGCCAGGAAGGCTTCATCGCCCTGAATGCGGAGCTGTCGAAGCAATGGCCGGTGATCACCGTGCGCGGCGAACCGCTTGCCGATGCCGCCGAATGGGACGGCAAGCCGGGTAAGCTCGATCAACTGTTGCGTTGAAAAGTCACTGGGTCCCCGCCTGCGCGGGGACGACGAGAGTGACTTGCTTAGAGTTTGGCCTTGATAGCCGCCAGCAATACTGCCGAGGCACCACCGGTCAGCACCTGACCGTCCGCACTCAGCGCCATCAGTCGGCTGCCGCCGGCGCGGTCCTGGACCCGGACCAGGAAACTCTCGCCCTGATAGGTGACATCAAAGCTGCCAAGTGCCTCGGCACGACCGTTGATGACCACGCCAAGAATGCTCTCAAGCGCCGCACCGATCTTCGGGTAGGCGCTGGTCGCGCTTCCCGCCAGTTGGTTGCCGGCATCGGCCATCGCATTTCCGCCGCCGAGCCCACTCGAGGCAGGCATTGGAATGGCCGCTGCGGTATCCGGCAGATTCAGATCCGGCGGAACTTCGAGTGGGCGATTTTCCGGGCTCTGGGCATAGGCGGACTTGTGATCCCGATGGAACCAGTGGCAGCCACTGGTGGCCGCCAAGGTAACGACCATGGCCACAAGCATCATCGGCCGGAACTGGCGGGGGGTGGATTTCATTTGCATCTCCTGCGGGAAGTGGGGAGCGGCGTGGCCGGGAACGATGTAGACAGTAGACTGGTTCGAAGAGTTCGTCACGACCCGCTGCCCTCGATCCGGCGACAGAAAGAGGCCAACGCATCGGCCTGCGCCGCATGGACAGGCGACAAGGGTAGCAGTGGCAGGCGTACGCCGTCACCGCAGGCCAGCCGTTTCAGCAAAGCCTTGACCGGAATCGGGTTCGGTTCGACACCGAGGAAGTCATAAAGCGACTGCAATTCCGCGTCCAGCGCACGAGCTTGTTCAGTCGCGCCAGCAGCAAGAATCTCGCAAATCCGGCGAAAAGCGCGGGGAACGACATTCGAGGCCACCGAAATCACGCCGTCAGCGCCACCGGCGATGGCGCGCAGGAAGGTCGGATCGTCGCCACTGAGCAGGCTGAAAGTCGACGAACGCAGCGGATAGAGCGCCGCCCAGCGGGATTCCTCGCTGCGCGCTTCCTTGATGCCGATGATCCCGGGGTGGCCGCACAACTGCGCCACTGTCTCCGGCAATAGGTCGCAGCCAGTCCTGCCCGGTACGTTGTAGAGCACCACCGGCAGTCCGCCGTGGTCGGCGACAGCGGTGTAGTGGGCGATCAGGCCGGCCTGGGTCGGCCGCACATAGGGCGGCGTCACGACCAAGGCCGCGTTGGCGCCACAATCAGCCGCGAGGCGGGTCTGCGTCACGGTCTTGGCGGTGCCGGAAAGCCCGGTGCCAGCCAGTACCGGGATTCTTCCCGCAACATGCGCCACTGACTCCTTGAGCAAGCGGATGTATTCGTCCTGTTCCAGCGCCGCCGCCTCGCCAGTCGACCCGGCGACGACGACCGCGCGCGTTCCGCCCTCGATTTGCGCGTCCAGCAGCCGTCGCCACGCAGGGAAGTCGATGTCGCCAGAGCTCGCGAATGGCGTCGCCAGGGCGGTGATGCTGCCGGAAAGGTGCAAGGGAGTGGCCAACGGTTGGATAGTGCAGATGTTACTTGCGGGTGGAAAGCGACGGCAAGTATGCTGGACCTATCTTCAGGCGCGTCGAACAGCGCGCCGCCCGGGAATACCGCTTTGACCGACACCCCTGCCCGCCCCGCCCCCAACGAAAATCACCTGCTGATCAGCGCGTACAGTACGCACCCGCAGTCCCCTTTGCTGGCGGTCACCCGGCGGATCTCCGAATCGGGCTGCAACATGATCGATGCGCGCCTGGCCACGGTCGGTCGCGATGTCTCCGTAGTCGCCCTCGCCGTCGGTTCCTGGGACGCGGTCGCCAAGCTTGAAGCCATGATGACCCGGCTCGAGCGCGAGGACGGCATCAAACTGGTCTGGTACCGGACCGGCGCCAAGGCAATGCAGTCCAACCTGCTGCCTTATGTGGTTGAAGTCGTCGCCGCCGACAAGCCCGGCATCCTGTTCCAACTCGCCGATTTCTTCGACCGCCAGAACATCACCATCGAGAGCCTGCACAGTTCCCGCTACCGGGCGATGCAGACCGGAGCGGAAATGTTCACCGCGCAGCTGACCGTCGGCATCCCGGCCAGTATGCATATCGCCGCCCTGCGCGACGATTTCATGGAGTTCTGCGACCACCTCAACCTGGACGCGATCATGGATCCAATGAAATTTTGAACACCCCCGACAGGAAACCATGATGACCAAAGGCAAGCGCATCTACGTTCTGGACACCAACGTGCTGATGCACGATCCAACGGCTCTTTTCAAGTTCGAAGAACACGATGTGTTCATACCTATGATGGTATTGGAAGAACTCGACAACGCCAAGAAAGGCCATTCCGAAGCCAGTCGCAACGCCCGCCAGGTCAGCCGCTTCCTTGATGAATTGATCGAAGCGCACGGCAGCAACAACCTCGACAACGGTGTCAAACTCAGCCCGCCCAGCGGCCTGCAACTGCGCGACGCCAACAGCGTCGGCCGATTGTTGTTCCAGCTCAAGCCGATGGAAACCGGCAAGCGTTTCGGCACTGTCCTGCCAGATAACCTGATCCTTGGCTCGATCCTGCAACTGCGTGAAGACAACCCGGGCATCCCGGTGGTACTGGTGTCCAAGGACATCAACCTGCGCATCAAGGCATCGATCTGCAACGTCCCCGCCGAGGACTACGAGAACGATCGCGCGATCGACGACTTCAATCTGCTGTTCACCGGCGCCACCGAATTGCCGGGCGATTTCTGGGAACGCCATGAAGGCAATCTGCGCTCCTGGACGGAGAAAGGCCGCACTTATTACGAAGTCAGGCGGATGCCCGACGACGGCTGGTTCGCCAACCAGTTCCTGTACCTTCCAGGCGAAGATGAAGTCGAGTTGAAAGTTGCCAAACTCGACGGCGATCGCGCCGTGCTGCAAATCGTCGACGACTACCGATCTTCGCAACACCAGGTCTGGGGCATCAATGCGCGCAATCGCGAACAGAACTTCGCCTTCAACGCGCTGATGGACCCGGACATCGACCTGGTCACCCTGCTCGGCACCGCCGGCAGCGGCAAGACCTTGCTGGCATTGGCGGCGGGCTTGGCGCAGACCATGGATGTGCAGCGCTATCGGGAAATCATCATGACCCGCGCCACCGTCAGCGTCGGCGAGGACATCGGTTTCCTGCCCGGCACCGAGGAAGAAAAGATGACACCGTGGATGGGCGCACTCACCGACAACCTGGAAGTGCTCACCCATACTGACGACCACGGCGCCTGGGGTCGCGGTGCGACCAACGACCTGCTCGCCTCGCGAATCAAGATCCGTGCAATGAACTTCATGCGCGGGCGGACTTTCCTGAATCGCTGGGTGATCATCGACGAAGCGCAGAACCTGACGCCAAAGCAGATGAAGACGCTAATCACCCGCGCCGGCCCGGGCACCAAGATCATCTGTATGGGCAATGTCGAGCAGATCGATACGCCCTACCTCACGGAAACGACCTCGGGCTTGACCTACGCCGTTGACCGGTTCAAGAACTGGGCGCACAGCGCGCATATCACCCTGCGCCGCGGCGAGCGTTCGCGCCTGGCCGACTATGCCTCGGAAGTCCTCTAACAGATCGGTATTGACCATCGCCGGCTCCGACTCCGGCGGTGGTGCCGGTATCCAGGCCGACCTCAAGACGTTCGCCGCGCACGGCCTGCACGGATTGTCGGCGATCGCGGCGCTGACCGCACAAAACACGCGGGCAGTCCGTGCAGTGCATGTACCGCCGGCGGATTTCCTGCGTGCGCAGATCGACGCCTGCTTCGACGATTTCAAGATCGACGCAGTCAAGATCGGCATGCTCGCCAATGCCCGCATCATCCATGCCGTCGCCGATGCGCTGGAACATTACCGCCCCAAGCACGTAGTGCTCGATCCGGTGATGGTCGCCAGCAGTGGCGCGAAGCTATTGGCAGCGAACGCGTTGGCGGCCCTGCGGACGCGCCTATTGCCGCTGGCGACGGTGATCACGCCGAATATTCCCGAGGCCGAGCTGCTGATTGGGAATGCGATTGGCCGCGCTGATGAAGCCGAAGCCGCATTGGTCAAACTTCGCGCGCTCGGCGCCAATGCGGTGCTGCTAAAAGGCGGACACCTGAAAGGCCGTGTGATGACCGATCGCCTCGACGATGGCCGGCAGTTACTTGAATTTATCCATCCGAGACTCAATATCGAGGGACATGGCACCGGCTGTACGCTCGCTTCGGCGATCACTGCCAACCTCTGCCTGGGCATGCCGCTGACCACAGCCTGCGCTGCCGCTAGCGACTATCTGCATGGCGCGCTGGTGAATGCTTATCGTCCCGGAAAGGGCAAGGTCGCGGTACTCGACCATTTCTGGCAAGCTCGCCAGCACTGAAACGGATTACTGGAGAAACCCATGCGTAGCGGAAACCCAGCACTCGGCAAGGACACTTTCCTCGATGTCGGCTCCGGTCGCGTTGTCGACGGCGAGACCATGACGCTCAACGGCACGGTCAACAAGACCGGTTTGCTGCTCTTGATTCTGGTGCTGAGCGCGGCCTACACCTGGAGCAAATTCACCGGTCCGGAAAGCCTGCCACTGATCACCCCGATGTTGCTGGTGGGCGGCATCGGCGGCTTCATCTTCGCGCTGATTACCATTTTCAAGAAAACCTGGGCGCCCTATACCGCGCCGATCTACGCACTGCTCGAAGGCTTCCTGCTTGGCGGCCTGTCGGCAATGATGGAATTGCGTTTTCCGGGCATCGTCATGCAAGCGGTCGTCCTCACCTTCGGCACGCTTGCCGCCCTGCTCATGGCCTACAGGAGCGGGTTGATCCGTGCCACCGAGAATTTCAAGCTCGGCGTCGTCGCTGCCACCGGTGGAATTGCCCTCTTGTACCTCGTGGACATCGGCATGGGTTTCTTTGGCCACTCGATGGGCTTCATCCACAACAACAGCTGGATCAGCATCGCTTTCAGTGGTTTCGTGGTGGTGATCGCCGCCCTGAACCTCGTGCTGGACTTCGATTTCATTGAGCAGGGCGTCGCCGCCAACGCACCCAAGTACATGGAGTGGTACGGCGCCTTCGGCCTGATCGTGACCCTGGTCTGGCTGTATATGGAAATCCTGCGTCTGCTGTCGAAGCTCAACTCGCGCAACTGAGCCGCGCCCGGCGCTGCGGATACCTCAAAGCCGGGACGCGATCGCCCCGGCGAAAGACATCGTGCTGCCGCTGCCGCCGAGGTCGGGCGTGAGGTTGTCCTTGGCGGTCATGGTCGCGATGATGGCGGCGCGCAGTCGGCGTGCTTCTTCCACTTTGCCGAGGTGTTCAAGCATCTGGATTGCACCGAGCAGCAACGCGACCGGATTTGCAATCCCCTTGCCGGCGATGTCCGGCGCCGAGCCATGCACCGCCTCGAAGATCGCCGCTTCCGTGCCGATGTTGGCGCCCGGCGCGAGACCCAATCCGCCGACCAGGCCGGCGCACAGGTCGGAGATGATGTCGCCGAACAGGTTGGTGGTAACGATCACGTCGAACTGCTCCGGTTTCATCACCAACTGCATGCAGGTGTTGTCGACGATCATCTCGTTGCACTGGATGTCGGGATATTGCCCGGCGACTTCGCGCGCGACTTTCAGGAACAGGCCCGACGTCGACTTCAAAATGTTGGCCTTGTGCACCACGGTGACTTTCTTGCGGCCGATCCGGCGCGCCATGTCGAACGCGTAGCGGACGATGCGGTCAGAACCGCGCCGCGTGACGCGTTGCGTGAGCGTGGCGGTTTCGCCGTCGGCCGACAGGGCCTGGCCCTCGCCGATGTAGGCACCCTCGGTGTTCTCGCGCACGGTGATCAGGTCGATGCCCTGGTAGCGCGACTTGGTGTTCGGAAAGCTGATCGCCGGGC
>JANXRY010000107.1 GCA_025356635.1 Gammaproteobacteria bacterium | reverse complement strand
TACCAGCTGCTCCAGGTGAGCCCGCCGTTAACGGTGACAACGGAGCCTTGGTCGGAACCGGTGATCATCCGCTCCGGGTGCTTCGGGTTGATCCAGAAGTCGTGGTAATCGTCGCCGCCCGGCGAGCCCTTGACGATGTCGCAGTGGCTGCCGCCCTTGTCGCAGCGATGGATCGAACGGCCCATCGCGAACACGGTGTCGGGATCGCCCGGCATCACCGCGACGCGGGAGAAGTAACTGTTCACCAACTCGCCGTCGTCGTTGACCCGCTGCCAGTGAACACCGGCGTCGTCGGAACGATACAGGCCGCCGTTGCTGTCGGAATCGACCGTCGCATATACGCGGGTCGTGCCGGCGCTATGGGTTGCCGCCAGGCCGATCCTGGCAAGCTTGCCCTCGGGCCAACCGCCGCCGGTCACGCGCGCCCAATGTCGACCGCCATCGCTCGATTTGTAGACACCGCTGTCCGGCCCGGTGTCCGGTGTGAAGTAGCTCAGCCAGGGCCGGAAGCGCACCTGCCAGGTCGAGGCGAACACCATGTTCGAGTCCTCGGGATCGACCGCGATGTCGACCGCGCCGGTATCGGCGCTTACAAATAAAGTCTTGGCCCAGGTCTTGCCGCCATCCTCGGAACGGAATACGCCGCGCTCGCCGTTGGGGCCGAAAACGTGGCCGAGCGCCGCAACCATCACCGTGTCAGGATTCTTCGGATCGATCCAGATCGAGCCGATGTGTTTGGTTTCCTTCAGCCCCATCGATTGCCAGCTCGCACCACCGTCAACAGACTTGTAGACGCCCTCGCCCGCCGCGACGTCGTAGCGAGTGCTGATCTGGCCGGTACCGGCGTAGATGATCTTCGGATTCGATGCGGAGATGGCGATCGCGCCGACCGATGACGGGCCTTGGTCGAAGATAGGCTGCCAGGTGCGGCCGGCATCGAGAGTTTTCCAGATGCCGCCACCGGCCGCGCCGAAGTAGAAGGTATCGGGCTGATCGGCAATGCCCGCCACCGCCGTGCCCCAACCGGCGCGATGCGGACCAACCAGCCGCCAGCTCATTCCGCTGACCGCCTTGTCGGGCAGGCTTGCCGCCGGCGCCCCAGGAGCGGTCGAGAGCAAAAGAACAAAAGCGAGCGAAGAAACGATGGCGCGTGGCGACATGGCGAGGGCTCCGATCAGGACCGAAACAGTCTACGCCCGCAGAACCGCCCCCAGCGAGACCCGGCGCAAGAAATCAGCCCGCCAGCGAAGCCTGCTGGGCGCTGCGCTTGCGCACAATCAGCATGGCGATTTCCAGCGATTGCTCGTAGTTCAGGCGCGGATCCACGGTCGAGCGATAGGCGCGCTCGAGGTCGACTTCGGTCAGTTCACGAGCGCCGCCCAGGCATTCGGTGACGTTCTCGCCGGTGAGCTCGAGATGCACGCCGCCCAGCCTGGTGCCGGCCGCCGCATGCAGGTCGAAGCTGTGTTCGAGCTCACTGCGGATATTGTCGAAGCGGCGCGTCTTGTAGCCATTCGAAGTGCTTTCGGTATTACCGTGCATCGGATCGCAGATCCAGAGCACGCGTCGGCCTTCGCGCTGCACCGCGCCCAGCAACGCCGGCAATTTCTCGACAACCTGGCTCGCGCCCATGCGCTGGATCAGGCTAAGGTGCCCGGGCTCGTTGTCCGGATTGAGCGTGTCAATCATTCGCAGTAACTGCTCCGGAGTCACCGATGGGCCGACCTTCACCGCAATCGGATTGCGCAAGCCGCGAAAATATTCGACATGAGCATCGTTGATGTCGGCGGTGCGCATGCCGATCCACGGAAAGTGCGTGCTCAAATTGAACCAGCCCCACTGCCGAGGCACTTGTCGCGTCAATGCTTCCTCATACGGGAGCAGCAAGGCTTCGTGCGAGGTGTAGAAATCGGCGCGATTGAGGTTGTGCAGCGACTCGCCGGCAATCGTCTCCATGAATTTCACAGCGTCGCCAACGGCCGCGACCATGCGATGGTATTCATCGGACAGAGGCGAATGCCCGACCCAGCCCAGGTCCCAGTATTCGGGATGGTGCAGATCAGCGAAGCCACCGTCGATCAAGGCGCGAACGAAGTTCATCGTCATCGCCGAGCGTGCGTGGCCCTTGATCATGCGCCGAGGATCCGGCGTGCGCGCCGATTTGGTGAATTCGGGCTGGTTGATGAAATCGCCACGATAGCTCGGCAACGCGATGCCGTCTTTGGTCTCGGTGTCCGTTGAACGCGGCTTGGCGTATTGGCCGGCGAAACGGCCGACGCGCACCACCGGCAGACGCAGGCCGTGCACCAGCACCAGGCTCATCTGCAACAATACTTTCAGCCGGTTGGAGATCAGCCCGGATTCGCAGTCGCTGAAACTCTCCGCGCAATCGCCGCCCTGCAAGACGAAGCGTTTGCCTTCCTGCGCCTCGGCAATCTGCTTCTTGAGCGCGAGGATTTCCCAGGACGTCACCAGCGGCGGCAACCGCACTAGTTCATCTTGCACCTGCGCCAGTGTATCGACGTCCGGATAGACCGGCTGCTGCGTCGCCTTGCGCGCGCGCCAGCTGTCCGGCGCCCAGTTCTCGGGCACGTTGACGGGCTGCACGGGGCGATCGCTGGTGGTCATTTCAGCGCTTCCGGAAACCGGCGACCAGTGCGCCGACAGCCAGCAAGACGAAGCAAAGCAGGGTCCATTCCGGCATCGAAAAACCCCACAGCGTCCAGTTCACTTCGGCGCATTCGCCGGAGCCTTGCAATACTTTTTTTACTACGTCGAGGTAGCTGGGCATGATCTGCACCATATACGACAACCCCGGCCCGCAGGCTGGCACCTGATCGGCGGGAAGATGCTGTAACCAGACATGGCGGCCGGCGATTCCCGCGCCAATTGTGGCGGCAACGAAAGCAAGCAAGCCGTAAGCGCTACGGCCGAAGCGTCCCTTGGGATTATGCAAGGCACCAATCAAACCGACCACCCCCACGGCCACGATGGCCACGCGCTGGAAGATGCACAGCGGGCACGGCTCGAACAACTGGCCGTACTGTGCGAACACCGCGTAGTTGAGCAGCGCGGTGCACACCAGGAAGCCGAACAGCATCTGCACGCGGAACGACCAGGAGAAGGGATTCAGGTTCATGTCGGCAATGGAAATGTTGAAGACTGGGATGACCATACCGCAGGCGCGGCGGCGACGGTAGCAGCGAAATCGAGCAATTGCTCAAGCCAGCCCAGAAAACGAAAACCCCGGCCGGGGCCGGGGTTTTCTCGATCGGAATGGTTCCGACTATTCGGCAGTGGCGACAGCCGAGACGCGCGGACGATCAACGAGTTCAACATACGCCATCGGCGCATTGTCGCCGGCACGGAAGCCGCACTTGAGGATGCGCAGATAACCACCGGGACGGGCCTTGTAGCGTGGGCCGATCTCGACGAACAGCTTGCCCACTGCCTCCTTGTCCTTGATCCGGGACATGGCCAGGCGACGATTGGCGACGCCATCAACCTTGCCGATGGTGATCAGCGGCTCAGCGACACGGCGTAGTTCCTTGGCCTTGAGCAGCGTGGTCTTGATCAGCTCGTGCTTGATCAGGGACGCGGTCATGTTCGAGAACATCGCTTCGCGATGGGAGGTGGTGCGGCTGAAATTACGGCCTGCGTTACGGTGGCGCATGTTGGTAGTTCCTAAAAGTAGCTGGGCCTTAACCCATCATGCCCGGCTGCAAGCCAGCGGGCGGCCAGTTTTCGAGCTTCATGCCGAGCGAAAGGCCGCGTTGTGCCAGCACTTCCTTGATCTCGGTGAGCGACTTCTTGCCTAGGTTCGGGGTCTTGAGCAGCTCGACCTCGGTGCGCTGGATCAAGTCGCCGATGTAGTAGATGTTCTCGGCCTTGAGGCAGTTGGCCGATCGCACGGTCAACTCGAGGTCGTCGATCGGGCGCAACAGCACCGGGTCGACGCCCGCGACCGGCGACTTGGCCGGGCCGGCGACGCGCTGGGTGAAGTCGCCGAACACCGACAGCTGGTCGGTGAGGATGTTGGCGGCCGCGCGGATCGCTTCCTCGGCATCGATGGTGCCGTTGGTCTCGATGTCGAGCACGAGCTTGTCGAGGTCGGTGCGCTGTTCGACGCGGGCCGATTCGACCGCGTAGGCGACGCGGCGGACCGGCGAGAAGCTGGCGTCGAGCATCAGGCGGCCGATCGCGCGGGTCTCTTCGTCGGGACGACGACGGGCGGTGGCCGGCTGGTAGCCGAAGCCGCGCTCGATCTTCAGGCGCATGTTCAGCGCCGTGTCCTTGGTCAGGGTGCAGATCACGTGGTCGGGATTGAGGATCTCGACGTTATGGTCGACCTTGATGTCACTGGCGGTGACCACGCCCGGACCCTTCTTCTGAAGGCTCAGGGTGGTGTGCTCGACGTTGTGCATGCGGATGGCGACGTCCTTGAGGTTGAGCAGGACTTCGAGCACGTCCTCCTGCAAACCTTCGACCGTCGTGTACTCGTGCAGCACGCCGTCGATTTCGACTTCGGTGATGGCGAAGCCGGGAATCGAG
>JANXRY010000087.1 GCA_025356635.1 Gammaproteobacteria bacterium | reverse complement strand
TCTTGCAGTGGCAGGAAAGCGCCACCGGAATCGACCAGGTAGACGCAGGGCAGGCGGTTTTCGCTCGCGATTTCCTGGGCGCGCAGATGCTTTTTCACCGTCATTGGGAAATAGGTGCCGCCCTTGACGGTGGCGTCGTTGGCGACCACCAAGATTTCCTGGCCATGGACGCGGCCGATGCCGGTGACGATGCCGGCGCCGGGTGCCTGGCCCTCGTACATGCCATCGGCAGCGAGTGCGGAAAGTTCGAAGAACGGCGAGCCAGGGTCGAGCAGGGCAGTGATGCGTTCGCGTGGCAGCAGTTTGCCGCGTTCGATGTGCTTGCGGCGGGCTTTGTCGCCACCGCCTAAGGCGACCTGTTCGAGTCGGGAATCAAGCTCGGCAACCGCCTTGCGTAAACTCGCAGCGTTGATTTCGAATTCAGGACTGCGCGGATCGATCTGGCTGGTCAGGCGGGGCATGGCAACGCTCGGGGATTGCGAATCCCAGAGTCTACGGGCCGTGCCTGCGAGCGCCTAGCCCATTGCTTGGAAACACAGGCAACAAAAAAGCCACCGGCGCGCGCCGGTGGCTTTGATTTGCAGCAAGTAATCCGAAGATTACTTCTTGTCGGCGTCAGCCGGAGCAGCGGCCGGAGCGGCAGCAGCGTCAGCCGGGGCAGCGGCGGGGGCAGCCGGAGCGGCCGAGGCGTCAGTGGCCATCGCATCAGCCGGAGCAGCAGCCGGCGCAGCAGCAGCGTCGGTGGCCATCGCGTCAGCCGGGGCAGCAGCGGCATCAGCCGGGGCAGCGGCGTCAGCGGCCGGGGCCTCATCTTTCGAGCAGGCGGTCAGGGCCAGGCCAAGGGCCAGGGCGAGCAGGGTCTTGTTCAGGGACATGGGTGTTTCCTCGTCTAGACGTTAACGTTTGAGATATCAAAACGTACGCATAGGGCGCACGTGGCGGGCATGATGGCAAATTCTGACCGATTGTCAAGCGGTCTTATGTGAATAGCCCTGGTCGGTCCGGTGTTGCAACGCGCACAGAGTCAAATCAGCTCAATCGCCATTGCCGTCGCCTCGCCGCCGCCAATGCACAGTGCCGCCACGCCGCGCTTGCCGCCATGGCGTTGCAGGGCATGGATCAGGGTGACGATCAGGCGGGCACCGCTGGCGCCGATCGGGTGGCCCAGCGCGCAGGCGCCGCCATGGACATTGAGCTTGGTATGGGCGATGCCGAGTTCTTTCATCGGCGCCATGGCGACGGTGGCGAAGGCCTCGTTGACTTCAAACAGATCGACATCGCCGACCTGCCAACCGGCCTTGGCCAACACTTTCTCGATCGCACCTACCGGTGCCGTCGTGAACCATTCCGGGGCTTGCGAATGGGTACTGTGCGCGACGATCCGCGCCAACGGTTTGGCGCCTTCGCGCTGCGCAGTTTCCGCACTCATCAGCACCAGGGCGGCGGCGCCATCGTTGATGCTCGACGACGAGGCAGCGGTGATGGTGCCGTCCTTCTTGAAGGCCGGCTTGAGGCTGGGAATCTTGTTGATGTCGCAACGGCCCGGCTGCTCGTCGCTGTCGACGATCACGTCGCCCTTGCGGCCAGCGACGGTGACCGGCGCGATCTCGTCCTTGAACGCGCCCTCGGCCTGCGCGACCAGCGCGCGACGCACCGATTCGGCGGCGAAGGCGTCCTGGCCTTCACGGGTAAAGCCGTATTTCGCGACGCATAGTTCGCCAAAACTACCCATGGGTTGCTTGTCATAGGGGTTGGTCAGGCCATCCCAAGCCATGTGGTCGAGCATCTCAGCGCTGCCGAAACGAATACCGGTACGCGAGCCATTGAGCAAATGTGGGGCATTGGTCATCGATTCCATGCCACCGGCAATCACCACGTCGGCCGAGCCGGCCACGATCAGGTCATGGCCGAGCATCACTGCTTTCATGCCGGAGCCACAGACTTTGTTGATGGTGGTTGCGCCCGCCGACATCGGCAAGCCGGCGGCAATTGCGGCCTGGCGGGCCGGTGCCTGGCCCAGACCGGCGGGCAACACGCAGCCCATGATCACTTCCGACACGCCGTCGCCGCTAATCCCGGCTTGCGCCATTGCCGCCTTGATGGCGGTGGCGCCCAGCACCGGGGTCGGCACGCCGGTGAACTGGCCGAGCAGGGAACCGAGGGCAGTGCGCTTGGCACCGACGATGACGACATCAGACATGACCGCTCCGTTGTGGCTGGCCGCGTCGGCGGCCCGTTGGCAAAGAGCGATTATCCCACGCCCGGCTCAGTTCGGCTTGCCAGCCAGGCAGGCAGGCCCTAGCCTGCTTCCATGCCGCCGATGGTAGAGAGTGACAAGCTGCTGGATCTGGTGCTGTGGAGCACCGGCGATGAGCTCTGGCAGCTCGATCTGGTCGCCGACCAGTTCACCCGGGCCAACCCGTTGCGCCATTTGAAGGCTTCCAGCCATGTATTGGTGCGCAATGCCAGCGAATTGCGCAGCGAGATCCACCCGGACGATCGCGCCGAGTTCGATCGTACCTTTACCGTACACCTCAAAGCCGAGAGCGATCACTGGGATGTCTCCTATCGTGCCCGGGATGTGCAAGGCGAGTGGCGCTGGCTGCGCACCCGCGGTCGTGTCGTGGCGCGAACGCCTGAGGGTCGAGCGCTGCGCCTGGTCGGTACCACCGGCGATGTCACTGAGTTCAAGCACCATGAAATCGAACTCGAATTGCTCAACCACGAACTGGAATCTCGGGTCAGCCAGCGCACCGAGGCGCTGGATCGCAGCAATCAGGAACTGCTGTCACGCCTCGATGAATTGCGACAACTGCAGGCGCATCTGGTGAATGCCGAAAAAATGGCTGCTCTCGGCGGCCTGGTTGCCGGCGTCTCGCATGAAATCAACACGCCGCTGGGAATTGGCGTGACCGCAGCCTCGCATCTGGAACAGGAGACTCGGCGCCTGGGGTTGGAACTGGAGGCTGGCACGCTTTCGCGCGAACGCCTGGTCCAATTCCGGCAGATGGCGATGGAAAGCGCCCAGCTCATTTTGCGTAATCTCAAACGTGCCGACGAACTGGTGCGCAGCTTCAAGCAGGTTGCGGTCGATCAATCTTCCGAAGATCGCCGCGAACTGGATCTGGCGGTCTATTTGCAGGAAATAATCACTTCGCTCAAACCTGCGTTCAAGAAAACTCCGTACCGGATCGAACTCGAGTGCGAGCCCTCGATCCGGATCAACACCTATCCTGGCGCGATCTACCAGATCGTCGCGAACATGGTCATGAATTCACTCAAGCATGGCTTTGAAAACTGCGTAGAAGGAACGATCCGGTTGCTGGTCTCGCGCCAAGGCGATCACATCGTGCTGGATTATCGCGACAATGGCCAAGGCATGGCCGAGGACGTGCGCCGGCGGATCTTCGAACCGTTCTTCACCACCCGGCGAGGCACCGGCGGCTCCGGACTTGGGATGCACATCGTCTGGAACCTGGCGACCCAGATCCTTGGCGGTTCTATCACCTGCGAAAGTGCACCGGGCGAGGGCACGCGTTTCGAATGGCGGATTCCGGCCGACTGAGCCGACACCTCAATCGGGCATGCGGGCGCGGATATCCTCGATCGTGTCCCAGTTGTCGATCACCAGTTGCACCAGTTTCGGATCGAATTTTTTCCCGCTCTGTTCCAGCAGGTAATCACGGATGGCCTCGGCTGACCAGGGTTCCTTGTAGCAGCGCTGGCTGCCGAGTGCGTCGTAGACATCGGCGAGCATGGTGATCCGGCCGCTGATCGGGATCTCTTCTCCCGACAGGCCGCGCGGGTAGCCGCTGCCATCCCAGTTCTCGTGGTGGGTCAGGGCGATTTCGGCGGCGAGCTTGAGAATGCCCCGGCGGGAATGCGCGAGCATCTGGTGGCCGATCTCGGCATGTCGGCGCATCACCACGGTTTCCGCCGCCGAGTGCGCGCCGGGCTTGTTGAGTACCGAATCGGGAATGCCGATCTTGCCGATATCGTGCAGCGGGGCGGCGTGCCGGAGTTGCTCGCAACGGGCCGCGTCGATCTCCAGCCGACCGGCCAGGAACGAAGCCATCTCGCCAACCCGCCGCACATGCGCGGCAGTTTCCTGCGAACGCGATTCGGCGGCGCCGGCGAGCAGGAAGATCATTTCCATCTGCGCCTCGACCAACTCCTGGTTCAAGTGCAGGTTTTCGTAGCCGATGGAAACATTGGTACAGAACACTTCGACCAACTTGAAGTCGAGGTCGCTCAAATCCCAGGACTCACCGACGTAGAGCAGGCTATCGGCGCGTTGGCTGTCGACGAAGTGCAGCACGTAATGGTCCTTGTGAAACTGGTGCCGGCGTTCGCTCAGCGCAGTCTGTAGGCTCGCGAGCATATGCGCGGGCAGTTCCTCGTCGGCGTTGTGGTCGATGTAGCGGGTGAAGTCGCCGGTGGCGGCCGCGACCCGGATATGCCCCTGGCTGGCGCTGGGCATGTCCGCGACCCGGCAATACAAGGCGCCGCGTTGCAGGCCGACCAGGTTGGCCAGCTGCGACAACACGGCCGAGGCGAATTCAGAAGTCTTTTCGTGCGAAAAAATGTGTGCAGAGGCAGCTATCACCCGTTCCAGGCCGCGCTTGTTCGCCTCGATGATCATGATGTCGCGGTAGGCACGCAGCGACGCGAACATCGTGGTGAACAATTTCTGCGCGGTGAGCTCGGTCTTTTCCTTGTAGTCGTTGATATCGTAGCGGGTGATGACTTCCTGCTCGGGCGCCTGGCCGGGTTCGCCGGTGCGCAGGACAATCCGGATGTTGTGGTTGTCGATGGTATGGCGGATGTGGTCGACCAGTTGCAGCCCGGCCTGGTCGCTTTCCATGACCACGTCGAGCAGGATCACCGCGATGTTGTCGTGCTCGGCGAGCGCCTCGCGGGCTTCGGCGGCGGTGAGTGCCGAGAGGATGTCGAGCGGGCGATCCTCGAACCGAAAGCCGCCCAGCACCAGGCGGGTGACTTCGTGGATTTCCGGTTCGTCATCGACCAGCAGCACCTTCCAAGGCGGCAGCGTTGCCGAGGGCGTTCGGGCAAGGAAATCCATGGGGTACCTGCTGGGAGCTGGGGGTCAGCCCAGACTATACAATCCCAGTTTGGGGGAAAGCGGCGTGAACGAACGCACAGTTCAGCCGCGATCCTCGAACAGTTCGCGCCCGATCAGCATCCGGCGGATCTCGTTGGTGCCGGCGCCAATGGCATAGAGCTTGGCATCGCGCAGGATCCGGCCGGTGGCGTACTCGTTGATGTAGCCGTTGCCGCCCAGGGCCTGGATGCCTTCCAGTGCTACCTGCACGGCGGCCTCGGAGGCATGCAGCAGGCAGGCGGCGGAATCGATCCGCGAGGCGCGGCCGGCGTCGAAGTCGCGCGCTACTTGGTAGGCGAACGCCCGTGAGCTCTGTAGCGCCGTGTACATATCGGCGATCTTGCCCTGCATCAGGCCAAAGGTGCCGATGGCGGCGTCGAATTGCTTGCGCTCGCGCACGTAGGGCAGGGCGATGTCGAAGGCGGCCTGCATCAGGCCGATCGGGCCGCCGCTCAGCACCAGCCGTTCGGTGTTCAGGCCGCTCATCAGTACTTTGACGCCCTGGTGTACTTCGCCCAGCACGTTCTCGGTGGGAATTTCGCAGTCCTCGAACACCAGTTCGCAGGTGTTGGAGCCACGCATGCCGAACTTGTCCAGCTTCTGCGCGGTGGAGTAGCCCTTCATGCCTTTCTCGACAATGAAGGCGGTCATGCAGCGCGAGCCGGATTCCTTGCCGGCGGTGCGCATATAGACCACCAGCACGTCCGCTTCCGGGCCGTTGGTGATCCACATCTTGCTGCCGTTGGCGATCCAGGCGCCATCGCGCCCCGCTCTTGATTGAAGCGTGGCGCGGCAGGCCATCGAGCCGACCACATCGGAGCCGGCGCCGGGCTCGCTCATCGCCAGGGCGCCCTTGAACTCGCCACTGCACAACTTCGGCAGGTATTTGTTCCGCTGCGCTTCGTTGCCGTTGTGGTAAAGGTTCTGCACGCACAGGTTGGAGTGCGCGCCGTAGCTCAGGCCGATGCTGCCGGAAGCCCGCGAGATCTCTTCCATCGCCACCAGGTGCGCGAGGAAACCCATCCCCGAGCCGCCGTATTCGCCGGGAACAGTAATGCCGAGCAGTCCCATCTCGCCCAGCTTCGGCCACAGGTCAAGCGGGAAGACATTGTCGTGGTCGATCTGCGCCGCACGCGGGGCGATCTCGGCCTCGGCGAACCGGCGAACCGCCTCGCGCAGGGTGTCGATGTCCTCGCCGAGCGGGAACGTGCGCATCGGCTCAGCGACCGCTACGGCCCTGGAAGCGCGGTGCCTGCACGCCCAGATGCGGCAGGCGCAGCTTGCCGATCTTCTCGATGCGCTCTTCGGCCATGTGATCGGCGGCTCTGTAGGTCGGGATGTTGTCACGGGCGCTGATCTCGAAGATGCGGCCGAGGTTGTAGTAGATCGTTCGCATCATGCGCATGGCGCGCTCGCGGTTGTAGCCGTCGATTTCCAGCGAGACATTCATCAGGCCACCGGCGTTGACCGCGTAGTCCGGGGCGTAGAGCACGCCGCGCTTCTGAAGTTCGTCGCCGATGGCGTCGGTGGCCAGCTGGTTATTGGCCGCGCCGCAGATGATCTTCGCCTTGATCCGATCGATGGTGTTTTCATTAATGGTGCCGCCCAGCGCGGTCGGCGAGTAGACATCGGCCGGCACGTCGTAGATCTCGTCGAGGCCAACGGCTTCGCAACCGTATTCGTCGACGGCGCGCCGCACCGCGTCCTGGTTCATGTCGGTGACCCAGACTTTGGCGCCGCGTTCGCGCAGCAGTTTGACGAATTCCATGCCGACGTGACCGACGCCCTGCACCGAGTAGCTGTACTTGCCGACCTCTTCGTTGCCGTACTTGACCTGCAAGGCCGCCATCAGGCCCTGCAAGGTGCCGTAGGCGGTGAATGGCGAGGGATCGCCGGAGCCGCCGTGGACCTGGTGCACGCCAGTGACGAATTCGGTTTCGCGGAACACGTGTTCCATGTCGTTGACGTCGATGCCGACGTCTTCGGCGGTGATGTAGCGGCCGCCGAGTGAATTGACGAAGCGGCCGAAGGCGCGGAACAGCGCTTCGGACTTGTCCTTGCCCGGGTCGCCGATGATCACGGCCTTGCCGCCGCCGAGGTTCAGGCCGGACACTGCGGCCTTGTAGGTCATGCCGCGACTCAGGCGCAATACGTCGTTGATCGCGTCCTGTTCGGTGGCGTAGGGCCACATCCGGGTGCCACCGAGGGCCGGACCCAGCACGGTGTTATGAATGGCGATGATCGCCCTCAGGCCGGCGTCCTTGTTGTGGCAGAACACGATTTCTTCGTGGCCGGTCTTGGCAATGGTTTCGAAAAGCATGGTGGACTCCGGACTGGCGCGCCTCTGAAGCGTTCGAGAAAAATATCGAATCCACTTCAAATATCGCGATTAATTATTTGTAATATATGGAAATATTGTGGTTGGTTCGGCGCCGATTAGGGCCCCTGGCGCGGCGTAGTGTAAAGCAAACGATCCAGACCCGGGCATGCCCGGTTTCGCGAGTGGCCGGTTTTTCGAGGCCTTGCCGTTCTATTGAATGCCTGGCGACTCCCTACCCCGGAGAGCCGTCGGCCCAAACCCTTGAGCAGGGATTTCAGGCGGTCGCCAAGCGGCCGCCTTATTTTTTCAGGATACCGGTGCTTTTACGCCCCGGAGTGCATGCGCTATCGTTCCATCCATGCAAGCGCATGCACACCCGCCTGAAAGTGCCACCTGCAATACCGATCAAGGCGAGCTTAACGGGCTGTTGCTGGCCGTTGCCAGACACGAGGCAGATGCCCTGGGTCGTTTCTACGACCTGACCCTGGGTCGGGTCTATGGTCTGATCCTGCGTGTGGTCCGTAATCCCGCCGATGCCGAGGAAGTCGTCGGCGACTTGTATCTGCAGGTCTGGGACAAAGCCAGCCACTACTGCCCGGAGCGGGGTTCGGTCATCGCGTGGCTCAAGACCTTGGCATGGAGTCGCGCGGTGGATCGCCAGCGGCGCGACCGGCGTTTCGGCCAGGAACAGCCGTTGCATCCGGAAGGTGACGAAGACGCGTATACGCAATGTGAAGGCCTTACCGTCGAGCAGGCGGCTGAAGCCTGGTCTTCCTCCCAGGCAGTGCAAGCAGCGTTTGCACTCTTGAGCGACACCCAAAAGCAGATTCTGACCATGGCGTTCCACGAAGACATGACCCACCAGGACATCGCCGCGTTGACCCGACTGCCCCTGGGCACTGTGAAATCCCATGCTCGCCGCGGGCTCGCCAGCCTGCGCCAGGCTTTGAAATCTGAAGGCTTCCACCATGACTGATCGCCCGGACGACTCCGTTCTGCTGGCCGCCCTGGCAAACCTGCTGCCGGAGCTGTCGCCACCGGAAGACTTCCGCCTGCGCCTGCGTGCTTCAATCCTGGCGCGCGCCAGCTCCGGGGCAGATGCCCTGGTGCATGCCCAGAGATTGGCGGATGGCGACTGGCAGCCTCTGCTCCCCGGCGTCATCGTCAAGACCTTGCGCGGTGATGACCGTACGCAAACGACCCTCTGGCGCGTCCAGCCAGGCGCAACCGTTCCCGGGCATGTGCACGCGCATGAAGAGGAGTGCCTGATCCTCGAAGGCTCGATCGTGCATGCCGGAATCGAGTATTTCCCGGGCGATTTCCTCTTGGCGCAGCCGGGCGAACGCCACCGCGTGTTCGAATCGCCACGCGGCGCCCTGTTCATGATCCGCGGTGAGCCGGTGCCGACCCCCGAAGCCATGGCCCGATACATCGTCAGCTGATTTCACGTGGCCTGCACAGCATCGTGGTAGCTGGCTGCATCCAGCGCGGACCCGTCCTGCGTAACCCTGGCTGACACGGCGTTCGCCGTCTGTCCAAACGCCAAAGGGTTTGCCATGTCCAGATTTTTTTCGCGATTGTTGCTGCTCGCGCTTTCACTGTCACCACTGATCGCTTTCGCCGAAATGTCGCCTTCGGACCCGCCGATCCGGCAACGCGAAGGCATCCTGGTCGATCTCAAGGGCCGTGGCCTGTACACCTACGACGGCGATGTCGATTCCAGGCGCAGCCTGTGCAACGACCAATGCCGGCTGCTCTGGCCGCCGGTATTCGCCAGCAACGAGGCCAAGCCGAAGGGCCAGTTCAGCCTGGTCGCCCGTCAGGACGGTCAGATGCAATGGGCCTACAAGGGCAAACCACTGTACCGCTGGGTATCCGACCAGAAGCGTGGCGACGCCAGTGGCGACGGCATCATGGGCATCTGGCACTTGGTCAAATTGCCGCCCGCGATTCCTTCCCTGACACCACAGGCGCAAGCCCCGGCCAGCAAGGGCGGGATCTACTGATGCTTGCGCGCACATCGCTCTTCCTGGCTCTCGCAGGCTTGTCGGCGCCGGGCTTCGCCACCGCTGCCGATACCGGCAGCGGCAAGTTGCTGCTTACCGGCGGCGTCAGCCAGCTCGAAGG
>JANXRY010000081.1 GCA_025356635.1 Gammaproteobacteria bacterium | reverse complement strand
CTGAATTGCGAAAGACGCCCTGCTGCGCTCCTCGCTTGATAGTTCCGACATTCAAATCGTCCTCAAACAGAAATTGAATCTTAACCAACGTCTTGCCCAATCTCGATTCTGATCTGATGGTCCTTCAGGAACTGCTGGTATTCGCTGCAGGTAAATTGCGTTCCCCGATCCGAATGCAGGATCACGGGCGTCCGGTCCGGCCGTTGCCAGCACGCCATCAGCACGGCCTTGAGCACCAGTTGGCGATCCTGGACGGACGATGTAGCCCAACCCACAACCATGCCGCCGTACAGGTCGAGCACCGCGCACAGGTACAGCCAGCCTTCGCCGGTGTAGATGTAGGTGATGTCCACGACCCACTTGGTGTTGGGCTCCAGCGCCTGGAAGTCGCGCTCCAGATGATTGCGGACATGCGCCGGCCGCACACCGCTGCGCTTGCGTCGCCACCGCCGACGCTGGGGCACGCCGAACAGGCCGTCGTGCGCCATCAGCCGGGCAATCCGGTTGCGTCCGGCGGTCTCGCCCTCGTAGCCCAACTGCTCGTGCATGCGCGGCATGCCCATGACACCATCGCTGGCGACGTGGTGCTCACGAATCCTCGCCAGCAGGCGTTGGTTGTCTGACTCACGAGGACTCATGGCTCGCTTGCTCCATGCATGGAAACCGCTGGTGGAGACCTTCAGGCATCGGCACATCAACTGGACCGGGTACACGTCGCGACAGCGCTGGATCGTCTGATACTTCAGCTCGATTCCCTGGCAAAGAACGCTGCCGCATCGCGCCAAAAATCTCTCTCCTTCTTCACCCTGGCCAGCTCGCGCTTCACCGACAACAGCTCTTGGTCACGGGCCACACCCGAACCCGGAAAGACCGTGCCACCGGCGTCGAGCTCGCGCCGCCATCGGAACAGATGCCCAGCCGTGACCCCAATGTCCCGTGCCACCTGGCTGACCTTCGCGTTCGGCTGACGGGTCAGACCAACGGCCTCACGCTTGAACTCCTCGCTGTACTTCTTTCGTTTTGCCATGACACTCCTCCTGGCCCAGAATGGACCTTATCTGAAGTGTCCGCATTAACGGGGTAGAACCCCTCGGCAATTGCCCCGAAACAACGGCTTCGGCTGAAGGAAACGAGAAATAATCCATAAACCGGACACATCCGCCGCCGTTCGGAAAACGCACACTACGCCAGCTTACCCTCGGCCTGCTCAAGCATCGGCGGCAGCGGGCAGTGCAGGGACGCGCAGACGGTGCGCAAAAGTTCCGATTCGGCGACCGTGACTTGACCATCGTGGCTGATCGCGGCAACAAGGCCTTCGATCAACAATTCTTTGCCCAGTGGTTCGAGCGCATCGAGCTCCGGCCAAGCCAATTCCAGCGCGGTCTGCCGATCTGCAGGTGGTGCATACGGCGCGTTCAGGCGCGGGAAGACCCGGGTCAGCCCGGCGATGTAGGCGCGCGGCGCATCGGCGGGATTGTCGTGCCCGGCCTGCGCGACCACCGCGAGCAAGGTGACGACCGGCGCGGTCGCGTCTTTCAGGCGCTTGGTGCCCGCCACCCAGGCGCGCGATGGATCCAGCGCTTCGGAAACTTGCGTGTGCAACAAACGGCCGAGGCAGTATTCGAACAGGTCGACTTCGCCATCGGCATGCACCAGCGAGTAAACGGTATCCATGAACTGCTGCAGTTCGGGGCGCGGCCGCCGGCGCAACATCGGGAATGCCAGCGAAGCCAGCGGCAGGCGCAGCATCGGATTGAGGTCGACCAAGCGATCGGCGTAGTCGAGTGCTTGCTGGGCGACGCGCGCGCCCATCCGCGCCTGCAATTCGTATTGCTGATGATCGCGCAGCGGCCCGGCCGGTGCATGCAACAGGCCCAGCAGGATCGCGATGACATCTTCGTGGTGGCGGACGGCGCGATCCAGGATTTCCGGAATGGCACTCTGGATATTGCCTGCGCGCCGATAATCGTCGGACTGCGGCGTCGCCACCTGGGCGATCACGCCGGGCGGAGTGATTTCCATTTTCCGGGACAGCGCGGGTAACGCGGTTGCTGTATCGCTGGTGAAACCGAGCGCGACATCCTCGTCCATGCCTACCGGCGGCTGCAAAATCCAGCGCGACTTGAGCTCTTCCAATGCCTGCGGCTTGAACGCCGGCTCGAGGGCACGGATACGATCAAGCAGCGGTGGATGCGTGGCCATCAGCGCGGAATAACCGACGCCGTCGCCGAACAGCATATGGCTGACTTCCTCGGCGTCGTTGGCCGCCAGTTTCGAGCCTTCCTCCAGGCCGGCGAGCTTTTTCAGCGCACCGGCCAGGCCCGTCGTCTGGCGGGTGAACTGCACGGCGGAGGCGTCGGCCAAGTATTCGCGCTGGCGGCTGACGCCGGCCTTGATCAGGCGGCCGAAGAACAGGCCGACGTAACCGATCACCAGCAAACCGAACGCGACCAACATCAGCGCGCCGGTATCGCGGGAACGGCCGAAGCGGCCGTTCTGGAGGATCTTGCGGCCGATGATGGCCAGCACCAGGATGCCGAACAACAAGCCGATCAGGCGGATGTTCAAACGCATGTCGCCATTGAGGATGTGGCTGTACTCGTGGGCGATCACGCCCTGCAATTCATCGCGGTTGAGTCGGTCGAGCGCGCCGCGGGTAACGGTGATGGCGGCATCACTGGGCGAGTAACCGGCCGCGAAAGCATTGATGCCCTGCTCCTCGTCGAGCACGAAAATCTGCGGCACCGGCACGCCGGAGGCGAGCGCGACTTCCTCGATGACGTTGCGCAACCGGCGCAGGTTGAAGTCGGTGGTGTCCTCGGGCACCGGCGTGGCGCCGAACTGCTGCGCCACCGCGGCGCCGCCGGCGCGCAGCGTGGCCATGCGGAACAGGCTGGCGCAGCCGATCACCGCCAGGGTCAACAAGCTGCCGAACACCACCGCGCCGATGCCGCCGCCATCGCCGCCAACAGCCACCAGCAGCACAATGTCCACCGCCGCCACGATGGCCAGCACCGCCAGCACGAACAGGAAAATCAGGCGCTTGCTCTGGCGGCGCGCAGCATCCTGGCGTTCGAAGAAGTTCAAGCGGGCGAACTACCTGCGCTGCGATTCAGAACGAGACCTTGGGCGCTTCGCGCTTGGCCGGTTCGGTGATCTCGAGCAGGGCGGCAGCGATGAAGCCGAACATGCCGGCAACGATGTTCGAGGGGAACACTTCGCGCCGGTTGTTGAAGGACATGACCGCGTCGTTGAACGCCTGGCGCGAGAAGGCGATGCGATTCTCGGTCGAGGTCAGCTCCTCGGAAAGCTGCATCATGTTCTGGTTGGCTTTCAGGTCCGGGTACTGCTCGCTGACCACCATCAGTCGGCTCAATGCGCCGCCCAGGCCCTGTTCGGCCGTGGACAACTGCTGCATTGCGACGGCATCGCCGGGGTTGGCCTTGGCCGCGGCCAGGCCGCTGACAGCGGCGGCACGCGCCAGGGTCACGGCTTCCAGGGTCTCGCGTTCGTGCGCCATGTATTTCTTGGCCACTTCGACCAGGTTCGGGATCAGATCGTAACGGCGGGTGAGTTGCACGTCGATCTGCGCGAAGGCGTTCTTGTAACCGTTGCGACCGGTGACCAGGCCGTTGTAGATGCCGACGGCCCAAAGGGCCGCGACGACGATTAGGGCAATAAGTACCAGGAAAGCCATCATGGGAAGTTCCTCGTTCAGGCCGGCGCGCGGAAGCGCACGCTAGAATGGGCCATTGCCGCAAGCATACGTTGGCCATGACCCACAAGAAAGTAACGATAGTCATGCTGCTGGCGCTCGTCCTCGCGCCGAAGCTCTCGATCGGCGACAGCGTCGCCGCCGCGCCGGTGCCGGCGCGTCCGCCGCACCCGGACATCGGCGCCAGCGCGCGCGAGGTCGAGAACCTCGCCACGCAGTTGGTCGCGCAGAAGCACCTGCCCGGGCTGGCACTGGCGATCGTGCAGGATGGCAAGGTCGTGACGTTGCGCGGTTTCGGCGTCACTACTGCCGGCGGCACCGATCCGGTCACTACCGACACCGTTTTCCGGCTGGCCTCGTTGTCCAAGGCGTTCGCCGCCACGCTGTCCTCGCTGTTGGTGTCCGAAGGTGCAATGGGCTGGGACCGGCCGATCATCAACCAGTTGCCGGCCTTCAAACTGCGCGACTATGCCAGCGCCCGCACCGTCACCGTGCGCGACATCCTCAGCCATCGCGTCGGCCTGACCCGCAACACCTATGATCGCGACCTGGAAAACGACGAGCCGTATCCGTTGCTGGCCGAAAAACTGGCTGATGCCCCGATGGCCTGCACACCCGGCGATTGTTACGCCTACCAAAACATTGCCTACAGCCTGATCGGCGACCTGGTGTTCGCCGCGACCGGCGATTTCTATTCGCACCAGGTCGAGAAACGGATTTTCCACCCGCTCGGTATGTACAGCAGCACCTATGGCCGGGATGCCCTGGAGGCCAGCCCGAGTTGGGCAAGCCCGCATGTGCGTCGTGGCAAGGGCTGGGCGTCCGTGCGACCGAAGGAAAGCTATTACCACGTGCCGCCTGCTGCTGGCGTCAACTCCAGCATCCATGACATGGCGCAGTGGCTGATCGCACAGATGGGGCATCGCCCCGACGTGCTGCCCTTGCCGGTGCTCAACGACATACATACGCCACAGGTCGCCACGCCGGGCGAGTTGCGCGGCTCGCCCTGGCGGCGGGAGCGGCTCACGGTCGCCTATTACGCACTGGGGTGGCGGGTGTTCGACTACGCCGGCCACACCCTGGTGTTCCATGGCGGCGCCGTGCAGGGTTTTCGTGGCCTGATCGCCTACATGCCCGACCAGGATGTCGGCATCGTCGTGCTCTGGAACAGCGAGAGCGCCGCGCCATCAGGGCTGTTACCGACCCTGATGGATCGCGTGCTTGGCCTGCCCCGGAAAGATTGGCTGGGCGTAGATAGCGACGACAGCCACGATTGACTGGCAAGAAAAAAGCGCCTTGCGGCGCTTGATTCTTTCGGTACCTTCCGTGCCCGGGAAAGTCTCTCTCCCCGCCTGGGCAGCGGGGAGAGAGTCGAGATCACAACAATCGGTGGCGCAAATTACATTGCCGGGGCGACAGGCGCCGCAGGCATGGCCGGAGCGGCCTTCTTCTTTGCAGCAGGCTTTTTGGCAGCCTTCTTTTTCGCAGCTTTCTTGGCAGCCGGTTTCTTGGCAGCTTTCTTGGCAGCCTTTTTCTTGGCTGGCTTCTTGGCGGCCTTCTTGGCTGCCGGCTTCTTGGCGGCCTTCTTGACGGCCTTCTTGGCAGTCTTCTTTACGGCTTTCTTTGCAGACTTCTTGGCCGCTTTCTTCGCTGGCTTCTTGGCAGCCTTCTTGGCAGCCTTCTTGGCCGGCTTCTTCTTCGCAGCCTTCTTGGCGGCGGGCTTCTTGGCAGTCTTCTTTACAGCTTTCTTCGCGGCCTTCTTGGCCGGTTTTTTCGCAGCTTTCTTGGTAGCCATGGTCAACTCCTCGTCAGTTGGCTTTTGGACGCCCAGTCACAAAGGCACCGCCACGGAAGGATTTCCGTGACGCACCGGATCGGCGCGCAAGCGCCGACCCGGATCGGGTTGCGGCGTATCAACGCCGCTAATGAAAACGCCCGGGCCGTTGCCGGTCCGGGCGTGGAATGGGGTGCTGGATAGCGGGGCAACTGACGATTTTTTGGGGGAAGCGATCCCTGTGTCCACCGTAGAAACGTCTTGGGCAGAGGGCTGGCTCGTCACTCGTTTTGTCGTCCGGTTCGTGATCACTCGTTTCCGCAGTCGGTGTCTGCTGGGCGAAAGCTAATCACGTGTTTTTCCGATGTCAACCATTTTACAAAAATATTTTTCCGGGCCAGCCCGCGAAACCGCCAGCGGATTTTGCTCTTGGCAACTCGACGACGGCCAGCCACGCCCGCGACTTTTTTTTCGCAGATGAAAAAAACGCGGGAAAAACGCGGTTTCCAACACGAGCACATTCGTGGTGGTGACGGATCGCGTGGCTTCGCTGCATTGCAGCGAGTCGTATTTGGAGGTCGAAAACCGGATCGTCGAAAGGTCTCCAGGAAGACCGACTCCAATGGTCAAAGATGGCCGAAAAAGACGAAAGTGCGCGGATTTTTTTCGCCGGCGCGAACCCGTTCGAGCGCAACTCGAGCACCAGAAACGATTCCGGCCGCACGCGGCGGCCGGAAATTCCGAGCATCGGAAACGTCCGCTCAGTGATCTTCTTCGTCCAGCAGCGCGGCGTAGTCGTCGGGAGAAAGCAGGTCGTTGAGCTGGTCCATGTCCTCGGGAGCAAGAACCAGCAGCCAGCCTTCGCCGTAAGCATCTTCATTGATGGTTTCAGGCTTGTCGGTCAGGGCGCTGTTGACGGCGACGACCTTGCCCGAGATCGGGCTGTAGACATCGGAAGCGGCCTTGACCGATTCCACCACCGCGACCGCGGTACCGGCGACGATGCTCTCGCCCACCTCCGGCAGTTCTACATAAACCAGGTCGCCGAGCAGCGCTTGCGCATGGTCGGAGATGCCGATCGTGACCTGGCCACTGTCCTCGACACGGGCCCACTCGTGGGATTTGAGGAACTTCAGGTCGCCGGGAATCTCACTCATGGCCAAGGTCTCGTGGCAGGGGTTGGGGGAACGCCGAAGCTAGTCTAGCTGGTGTCTGTTTCGATGTCAGTGGCGGTTTCAGCACGTTTGATCAAATGCCATCCTGGATCATGCCTTCCCGTACGAACGGATACTTCACCGCGCGCACCGGCACGCGCTTGCCACGGATGTCGACTTCGACCGCGCCGACGTCGCCGGCGGGCACGCGCGCCAGGGCGATCGCCTTGCCGATGGTCGGCGAGAACGTGCCGGACAGGATCTCGCCGGCGCCAGCGGCAGTGAAGACTTGCTGGCCGTGGCGCAGCACGCCCTTGTCGTCCATCACCAGGCCGATCATCTGGCGTGGCACACCGTTGGCGTTCTGTTTCTCCAGAGCGGCGCGGCCGATGAAGTCGCGGCCTTCGTCGAGAGCCACGGTCCAGGCGAGACCGGCCTCGAACGGACTGACGCTTTCATCCATGTCCTGTCCGTAGAGCGCCATGCCCGCTTCCAGGCGCAGGGTGTCGCGCGCGCCGAGACCGGCCGGCTTTACGCCGGCGACAACAAGTCGGTTCCAGAATTCCACCGCCTGCGTTTCCGGCACCATGATCTCGAAGCCGTCTTCGCCGGTGTAACCGGTGCGGGCGACAAACTTTCCATCGGCCTCGCAGGCGACGAACTTGCCGAGCTTGCCGACTGCCTGTGCCGCCGCCGGCGACAACAGGCCGATCACCTTGGCGCGCGCGTTCGGGCCCTGCACGGCGACCATGGCCAGGTCGCGACGTTCGGTCACGGTCACGCCGAAGTCTGCGGCGTGCTTTTCGATCCAGGGCAGGTCCTTGTCACGGGTGGCGGCATTGACCACGACCCGGAAGAAGTCCTCGGTCATGAAGTAGACAATCAAGTCGTCGATGACGCCGCCGGATTCGGTGAGCATGCATGCGTACAGGGCCTTGCCCGGCTTGGCCAGCTTGGCGACCGAGTTGGCGACCAGGTGTTTGAGCAATGGCCGCACGCGGGCGCCATGCAGGTCGAGCACGGTCATGTGCGAGACGTCGAACATGCCGGCATCGCGGCGCACCTGGTGGTGCTCCTCGATCTGCGAACCGTAATGGATGGGCATGTCCCAACCGCCGAAGTCCACCATCTTGGCGCCGTGGGCTCGGTGGGTTTCGTTGTAGATCGTTTTCCGGGTCATGCGGGATCAACCTTCAATACCATGCTGTCGGCGGCGATCACCCGCACCGGCGCGCCGGCCGGGAGATCGGGACCATCAACCGTCCACAATGCATCTCCGAACTTGACCTGACCACGGCCATTGACGATCGCCTCGTGCAAGGGGAATACGCGCCCGACCATTTGTTCGCCGCGCTTGTTGAGCAATGGCTGGTCGCTCGCCCGGTCCTTGCCGCGGAAATAGCCCAGGTAAATTCCGACCGAGACGAAGCTGAGCACGACGAAAGCCGCGGCCTGCCACAACTCAGTCAGCGGAATCACCGCAATCAGCAGGAACACACCGGCTGCCGCGAATCCCAACCAGAGCATGAAGGCGCCAGGTGCGAAGGCTTCCGCCGCCATCAGCAGCAGCGCGGCACACCCCCAGAAAATCATGTCCCGACTCATCTCAGGTACCTGCCGCGCGCATGGCCTTGGCCGTGATCGCCGCCTGCTGGTTGGCAAGACTGTCCTTGGCGAGTTCAGCGATGCCGGCAATCGAACCGATCACGCCGCTGACGTCGGTGGGCAGGATAAAGAGTTTTTGGTTCGGCGAGGCGGCGAAATCCTTCAGCGCCTCGATGTATTTCTGCGCCACGAAGTAATTGATCGCCTGGACATCGCCTTGGGCAATCGCCTGCGACACCATCTGCGTGGCTTTCGCCTCGGCCTCAGCGAGGCGCTCGCGCGCCTCGGACTGTCGGAAGGCGGCTTCGCGATTGCCTTCCGCTTCCAGGATCACGGATTGCTTCTCGCCTTCGGCCTTTAGAATAGCCGCCTGCCGGAAGCCCTCGGCTTCCAGAATGTTGGCGCGCTTCTCGCGTTCGGCCTTCATCTGCCGGGCCATCGACTCGATCAGGTCGCGCGGCGGCGCGATGTCCTTGAGCTCGATGCGGTTGACCTTGATGCCCCAGGGATGCGTCGCCTGGTCGACCGCCACCAGCACCTTGGTGTTGATCTCGTCGCGCTTGGACAGCGACTCGTCCAGGTCCATCGAACCAATCGCCGTGCGGATATTGGTCATCACCAGGTTCAGGATCGCGACCTCGAGTGTAGCGACCTCATAGGCAGCCTTGGCCGCGTCGAGCACCTGGAAGAAGACGATGCCGTCGACTTTGACCACCGCGTTGTCCTTGGTGATCACGTCCTGGCTGGGCACTTCCAGCACCTGTTCCATCATGTTGATCTTGCGGCCGACGCCCTGGAAGCCGGGTACCAGGAAATGCAAGC
>JANXRY010000052.1 GCA_025356635.1 Gammaproteobacteria bacterium | reverse complement strand
GATGGTCGGGGCGCCGTAGCTCTTGTCGAGCACGACATTGCGGCCCTTCGGGCCGAGGGTTGCCTTGACGGCGTTGGCAAGAATATTTACGCCTTTCACCATGCGGGCGCGGGCGTCTTCACCGAAACGGATTTCTTTGGCTGCCATTTGGAATTACCTCAATGTATGTCTAGTGCGAATGGGGATAGTGACTAAGAGCTCGGGATTGCCTCGGCGGCGATCAACCGAGGATGGCGAAGATGTCGTCTTCCTTGACCACCAGAATGTCCTGGCCGTCGAGCTTCACTTCTGTGCCGGCGTACTTGCCGAACAGGACCTTGTCGCCGACCTTGACGGTCGGGGCGCGGGTCGTGCCGTTGTCCAGGGCCTTGCCGGAACCGACGGCGATGACTTCACCCTTGATCGGCTTCTCGGTAGCCGAATCCGGGATCACGATGCCGCCAGCGGACATCTTCTCTTCTTCCATGCGCTTGATAACGACGCGGTCGAACAACGGTTTGATATTCATGCTTAGCCTCTTAGGTTCAAAGAAAACAAGGACTTGTCGTGTTTCGGGGGATCGCTGTTAGCACTCACCCTCGATGAGTGCCAATGATACGCGCGAAGGCTCCAACCCGGAACCCTTGCGACCCCCACTAGATGAGGGCGGGCTTACAGCTTTCAAGGGCGGAGCCTGCCGTGGCCTAGAATGTCCATCTAATGGTCGTTCGACCTACCCCACGAGCCCCCGGATGAAACCTTGCATTGCTGCGGTGCTATCCGCCGCCCTCGCCCTGCTGGCCATGTTTGCAGCCCCTGCCAGCGCCGTCGGCGTGGAAGATTTGCTGCCGGTCGACCAGGCCTACCGGCTCGAGGCGAAAGCGGTCAGCCGCGAACGGGTCGAATTCACCTGGACGATCGCGCCTGGCTACTACCTGTATCGCCATCGCTTCGCGGTGATATCGGCCGACGCGGCATTCACGGCCGATCCACTGCAACTACCCGACGGCGCCAAGCACCACGACCAGTTCTTCGGTGATGTCGAAACCTACCGCCACAGCGTGACCGCGGTGCTGACGGGCGCGACCGCCAGCAATGCGGCGGCGGTGACGTTCAAGGTCAAGTACCAGGGTTGCGCGGATGTGGGCGTCTGCTATCCGCCACAAACGCGGACTATCACCGTGGCGATGCCACCTGCGGCAGGGGGGGGTGCGAACCAGAATGCCGACACCCAGTTCGGGGTAGCCCCCCCCCCTGCCACGGGTGGCACGATTCTTGGCGACGCATTGCCCTTGCCCGAGGACGAAGCCTTCAAGTTCGAGGCGATCGCCAACTCGTCGTCGGATCTGCTGGTCCGGTTCACGCCGGCGCCGGGTTACTACTTGTATCGCGACAAGACCCGCTTCCGGCTCACGTCCGGCAATGGCGTGGTCCTGGGCGCGCCGCGCTGGCCCGCGGGCCAACAACACCACGACGAGCATTTCGGCGATGTCGTCGTTTATTTCAAGCTGGTGGAAATCCCACTGCCGGTGCAGCGCACGAACACCGCCGCGCAGACGATCGCGCTCGAGGCGACCTTCCAGGGCTGCCAGGACAACGGCCTGTGCTACCCGCCGATGACGAGAAGCGTCGACGTCGATCTGCCGGCTGGAAACGGCGTTGTAGGAGCGATGGAAATCGCGACCAACACCTCGTCGGGTGTCGCGATTTCCATCGCTCCTACAAGCATCGGCTTGCTGGTCGCCTTGCTCTGGGCGCTGTTCGGTGGCCTGATCCTCAACCTGATGCCCTGCGTGCTGCCGGTGCTCTCGTTCAAGGCGCTGGCGCTGGCCGAAGGCGGCGAGAGCCGCGATCGCGCCCGCGCGCATGCGCTCTGGTACACCGCCGGAGTACTCGCCAGTTTCGCCGCCATTGGCATGCTCGTGCTTGGCTTGCGGGGCGCCGGCGCCGCGCTGGGCTGGGGCTTCCAGTTGCAGCAACCGGCGGTGGTCGGAACTCTCAGCCTGCTGATGTTCGCGATCGGCCTGAGCCTGTCTGGCGTCGTGCACTTCGGTGCCGGCATGGCTGGCGTCGGTCAGCAACTGGCCAGCAAGTCCGGGCCGGCCGGCGACTTCTTCACCGGCGTGCTCGCGGTGGTCGTCGCCAGCCCGTGCACCGCGCCGTTCATGGGTGCTGCGCTCGGCTATGCCTTCACTGCTCCGGCCGGGCTCGCCCTGCTGGTATTCCTCGCCCTCGGCTTCGGCCTGGCGCTGCCCTTCCTGCTGATCGGCTTCGTGCCGGCACTGGCCTCGCGCCTGCCCCGGCCCGGCGCGTGGATGGACACGCTCAAGACCTGGCTCGCCTTCCCGATGTACCTGACTGCGGTCTGGCTGGCCTGGGTATTCGGCAAGCAACGCGGCATCGATGCGCTCGCCCTGCTGCTGGTCGGTCTGCTCCTGCTCACGATCGGCCTGTGGTGGTTCGAACGCCAGCGCTATGCCGAAGGCGCGATCAAGAAGGCGCTCGCGTGGATCTTCCTCGCGCTGGCGCTGGCCACGCTGGTCGGCGCACTGCGTTTGCCGAACAGCGACAAGGCAGCGATCTCGGCCGAAGGCAGCGTGCCGTATTCGGCGGCGAAGCTCGCAGAACTACGCGCCGCCGGTCGGCCGGTGTTCGTGGACATGACCGCCGACTGGTGCATCACCTGCAAGGTCAACGAGAAGGCCGTGCTCAATACCGAAGCCTTCCGCAAGCTGCTGGCCGATACCAACGCCGTGTACATGATCGGCGACTGGACCAACCAGGACCCGGAAATCAGCGCCTTGCTCGACCAGTACCACTCACCCGGCGTGCCGCTGTACGTGGTGTTTCCGGCGAACGGCGGGCCGGGTGTGAAGCTGCCACAGCTGCTTTCGGAGCGGATCGTGCGCGATGCCCTGCAGGCGGCGAAGTAGGCCGTGAGCCTGCGGCAAGGACTGCTGCTGGCATCGGCGTTGCTGGCCTGCGGGATCGCCGGCGTGACGCTGCTCGCGCCGGGTGATCCGGTGCCGGCCTTCACCCTGCCAGGGCTTGCCGGACCGGCCATGACCGTGCCGACGCGCGGGCGGCCGGTGCTGCTGAATTACTGGGCCAGCTGGTGCGGGCCCTGCCTTGACGAGCTGCCCCTGCTGTCAGCATTTGCCGCCCAACAAGGCCCGGGCGGCGTGCAAGTAGTGGGCATCGCCCTGGACGACCGTGCCCAAGCCGAAGCATTCGTCCGCCAACGCCCCCTCGGGTTCCCCAGCTTGAGCGAAGCACCTGGCGAACACGACAGCTCCGTTCGGCTCGGCAACCACCGTGCTGTGCTGCCCTATAGCGTGCTGATCGGCGCCGATGGTCGCCAGCTGCGCAGCCATTCCGGTGCCTTCCGGGATGCCGAGGATCTGCGCAACTGGGCCGAAATTCGCTGATCGGGTGGTTTTTCTCGCTTTAACAAGAACCAAACAGTTGCGATCTGCCGGGAACACGCCGGGATCGTCTGGACAATCCGGCGCCGCTTGGGTAACACTGCCTGCCCCACGGGAGGACCGGTGGCCAGCATCCTTGTACTGCATGGACCCAACCTCAACCTGCTCGGTGAACGCGAGCCGGAAGTCTACGGCCGCACCTCACTGGCCGAGATCGATGCCCGCCTCGCGGCTCGCGCGACTGAAGCGGGGCATCGCCTGCAAAGTTTCCAATCCAATGCCGAACACGCGCTGGTCGAACGCATCCAGGCGGCGCGCGCCGACGGCACCGATTTCATGCTGATCAATCCCGCCGCGTTCACCCATACCAGCGTGGCGATCCGCGACGCCCTCGCCGCAGTGCGAATTCCTTTCATCGAAGTCCATTTGTCCAACCCGCATGCGCGCGAACCGTTCCGCCGGCAAAGTTATGTCAGCGACCTGGCCCGCGCGGTCATTGCCGGTTTCGGTGCCGACAGTTACCACTACGCTCTTGAAGCGGCGCTGCGCTGGTGCGCCGCCCCGCCCGCCACTGCCTGACTCTTCACTCCATTCCAACCAGACGAGGCCACCATGGACCTTCGCAAGATCAAAGCACTCATCGACCTGCTCGAAAAATCCAACCTCTCCGAACTGGAGATCAAGGAAGGCGAAGAATCGGTGCGCCTGAGCCGGCAGATGCAGCCGGGTCCGATGATGGTCGCCGCGCCGATGCCGGCGCCGCAGTACGCCGAGCCGGCGCGACCCGCGTCAACCGCGACCCCGGCGCTGGCCGCGACCGCCCAGGAAGCGCAGCCCAAGGCCGCCAAGGAAGTGCCCGAAGGCCACACCATGCGTTCACCCATGGTCGGCACCTACTATGCTTCGCCCAATCCTGACGCGCCGCCATTCGTGAAGATCGGCCAGGCCGTCAAGGCTGGCGACACGCTCGGCATCATTGAAGCGATGAAGATGTTCAATCCGATCGAGGCCGATGTCTCCGGCATCATCCGCGCCATCCTGGTCGAGGGCGGCCAGCCGATCGAGTTCGACGAACCCATGTTCATCATCGGCTGAGGCGAAACCCATGCTAACCAAAGTCGTCATCGCCAACCGCGGCGAGATCGCACTGCGCATCCTGCGCGCCTGTCACGCGCTCGGCATCAAGACCGTCGCGGTACATTCCACGGTTGATCGCAACCTCAAGCACGTGGCCATGGCCGACGAGTCGGTCTGCATCGGCCCGGCGCCCTCGATCGAGAGCTATCTCAATATCCCGGCGATCATCGCTGCCGCCGAAGTCACCAACGCGCAGGCCATACATCCCGGCTACGGATTTTTGTCGGAGAACGCCGACTTCGCCGAACGCGTGGAATCTTCCGGCTTCGTGTTTATCGGTCCGACCGCGAATGTCATTCGGATGATGGGCGACAAGGTCGAAGCCATCAACGCGATGAAAGCCGCGGGCGTGCCCTGCGTGCCCGGTTCCGGCGGCCCGCTCGGCGACGATGCGGCCGAGAACCTGCGCATCGCCAAGAAAATCGGCTACCCCGTGATCATCAAGGCGGCCGGCGGTGGCGGCGGCCGCGGCATGCGCGTGGTTCGCGAAGAAGGCGCATTACAGTCTTCGATCACGACCACCAAGGCCGAAGCCAAGGCGGCATTCGCCAACGACATGGTCTACATGGAGAAATTCCTGGAGAACCCGCGCCACGTGGAAATCCAGGTGTTGTCCGACGGCCAGGGCAACGCCATCCACCTAGGCGAACGCGATTGTTCGATGCAGCGGCGGCACCAGAAAGTCGTGGAAGAAGCGCCGGCACCCGGCATCACGCCGGAGATGCGCGCAGCCATCGGCAAAGTCTGCGTCGACGCCTGTGTCCGCATCGGCTACCGCGGCGCCGGCACCTTCGAATTCCTGTTCGAGGACGGCCACTTCTATTTCATCGAAATGAACACCCGTATCCAGGTCGAACATCCGGTCACCGAATTCGTCACCGGCGTCGATCTGGTGCGCGAGCAATTGCTGATCGCCTCTGGCGAAAAGCTCAAGCTCAAGCAGGAAGACATCGTCATTCGCGGCCACGCGATCGAATGCCGGATCAATGCCGAGGACCCGGAGACCTTCCTGCCCTGCCCCGGCCTTATCAAGCATTTCCACGCCCCGGGCGGCCCCGGCGTGCGCGTGGATTCGCATATCTACGAAGGCTACAAGGTGCCGCCGAACTACGATTCGATGATCGGGAAACTCATCGTCCACGGCAACACCCGTACGCAGGCGATCTCGCGGATGAAGGTCGCGCTGAGCGAGATGGTCGTCGATGGCATCAAGACCAATGTCCCGTTACAGCAACGGATCATGGCCGACATCGGCTTCCAGCAAGGCGGCACGAATATCCACTACCTCGAAAAACGGCTCGCCGAACGGAAAGAGAAAGCGATCGGGCTGGGGTAGGATCGACTTGATCGTCAGGATCTCGAATCGTTCCAGGAGATGAGCATGGAAACCGAGTCTGCGCGCAGCGCGATCTTCACCCATACGCCGCATCCGCATATCGCCCGGCGCAAGCAGCACGCGCCCAAGGCTGCCATTGCGCCCGCTGGGTTTATGCAACGATTCAACACCGCGCTGGGCGTCAGGATCACCGGCGCTGTCGGCACCATGTGGTGCGCGTATTTGTTCGCGGCGCTGGCGCTGGTCAGCCTGCCGCAGGCAATCGCCGGCGGCACCGCGACGCTCGTTGCATGGACGGCGCAGACCTTCATCCAGCTGGTCTTGCTGTCGATCATCATGGTCGGCCAGAAAATCGCCGGCGAAGCGACCGACAAGCGCGCCATCGAAACCTACAACGACGCCGAGGCGGTCCTGCACGAAGCCTTGCAGATCCAGCAGCACCTGGCGGCGCAGGACGCACTGCTGGTAAAGCTGGCCGAGACACTCGCAGCTCGCGAAGCTTCGCCTAAATCTTCGCCCGCCGCCTGATGCCCTGGCTTGAACTCTCCCTACGCTGCCGTGCGGCCGACGAAGCGCGACTCGAAGCCGCGCTTGAAGACCTCGGTGCGTTGTCGGTGTCGCTGATGGATGCGGCCGATGCCGAGAACGAGAAAGCAATTCTGGAACCGGGCGTCGGCGAAACACCACTATGGCCGGAAGTGATGATGCTCGCGCTGTTCGAGCACGGCACCCACGAAACCTTGTTGCTGCACGCGCTCGAAGCCTTCGACGACCGGATCGACGTGGCGGCGGCGGCGTTTCGCGTGGTCGAAGACCAAGACTGGGTACGCGCCTGGATGGATCAATACGCGCCGATGAAATTCGGCACGCGCACCTGGATCGTGCCCTGGAACATGCAGGCGCCGACAGAAGCCGCCGATGGCGTGATCGTGCGGCTCGATCCCGGGCTGGCCTTCGGTTCGGGCACGCACCCAACCACCGCACTATGCCTGGCCTGGCTCGATTCGCTCGATCTCGCAGGCAAGGCCGTGCTCGATTTCGGTTGCGGCTCGGGCATCCTAGCGCTGGCCGCGCTCAAGCTCGGCGCGGTCCGTGCGATCGGCGTCGACAACGATCCGCAGGCCGTACTGGCAACGCGCGACAATGCTGAGCGCAATGGCGTTGGCGAACGGATTGACGTCCACACACCTGATGCCGAACCGATCGCGACGTATCCGGTGGTGGTCGCGAATATCCTGGCAGTGGCACTCGATGCGCTCGCTGAAACCCTGGCCGCGCGCGTCACGCCAGGCGGTGTGATCGCGCTGTCGGGAATATTGCAGGGTCAGGAGGCCGCCTTGATCGAACGCTATTCACCCTGGTTCGACGCGCTGGAAGCCACGCGCCTCGAGGACTGGATGCGCATCACCGGCCGGCGCAAGGAAGCAAGCCGTGACTGAACCCGATCCCGACTTCCTGCAATCTTCGTCGCCATCGCCGCGACGCTGGCCCTGGCATTGGTTGGCCATCCCGTTGCTGGGTGCGTTGCTGGCATTGCAGATCGTTGTTGCCGACCGCGACCGCCTGGCCGCCGATCCTGCCTGGCGTCCACGTATCGGGCAACTTTGCGCGTTCCTGCGTTGCAGTGTGCCGGCATGGCGGCAACCCTCGGCCTTCCACATCACTTCGCGCGAGATCCGCCCGCACCCCTCGGCAGCGGGGGTATTGTTGGTGACGGCCAGTCTTCGCAACGACGCCGCTTTCGCCCAGGACTGGCCACGCCTGCAGTTGTCCCTGTCCGATCTGAACGGACAATCGCTGGGCCTGCGCCGATTCAGCCCGCAAGAGTATCTGGGCAGCGCACCGGCAACACGTCAGGTCGCACCGGGCCAATCGGCGAGCATCACCCTTGAGATCCTTGACCCGGGAAAGCGCGCGGTTGCCTTCAGTTTCGACTTCCTCGAATAAATATTCCCGGAGGAGGCCATGGCGCACGCCGGCGGCTGGCGCTAGACTTCGCCTCCCGCGATCGTGCGCCTGCGACACGCGGAACTCCGATGGAGCTGTGCCCCGTGAATTCCTCCGCCAGCCTGCGCGCTGAACCCGCCCCGGTTTCACATCCACAGCCAGCGTTGCGCGACTACGTGGCCAAGGCAGTACGGCGTTACCTGATTGACCTGGGCAACTGCGACTCGCACGAACTTTACGAGATCGTGCTGTGCGAAATAGAAGCGCCCCTGCTCACCGAAGTGATGCGCCATTGCGATGGCAACCAGAGCCGGGCGGCGGCTATCCTCGGGCTCAACCGCGCCACCTTGCGCAAGAAGCTCCGGCAGTACGGTTTGTAGGTTTGCCCGGGTATAATTCGCCCTCTCTTGGGGTGAATCCATGTCTGCCGACCGCCTGCCCGTCCGCCGGGCCCTGCTTTCCGTTTCCGATAAATCCAGTGTGCTCGAACTCGCCCGCGAACTCACCGCGCTCGGCGTTGAACTGCTGTCCACCGGCGGCACCGCCAAAACCATCCGTGACGCCGGCATCCCGGTACGCGATGTTTCCGAAGTGACCGGTTTCCCGGAAATCATGGACGGCCGGGTCAAGACCCTGCATCCGAAAATCCACGGTGGCTTGCTCGGCCGCAGCGGCACCGACGATGCAGTGATGACTGAGCACGACATCGCCCCGATCGACCTGCTGGTAGTGAATTTGTATCCGTTCGCCGCGACCGTCGCCAAGCCCGATTGCAACTACGACGATGCCATCGAGAATATCGATATCGGCGGCCCGGCCATGCTGCGCGCCGCCGCCAAGAACCACGCGCGCGTCAGTGTGCTGGTGAACCCCGCCGATTACAAAACATTGGTCGAAGCATTGAAGACTGGCGGCACCACTCTGGCGCAGCGCCGCGATTTCGCCGCCAAGACTTACGCGCATACCAGCGCCTACGACGGCCAGATCACCGAATGGCTGTCGCGCCGTGCCGCCGATCCAGCCGCGCCGGAAGCCTGGTCGCATACGCTGCATCCGTCCTTCGAACTCGCCTCGGCGTTGCGATACGGCGAGAACCCACACCAGCGCGGCGCGCTGTACGTGGAAAAGGATGCGCCGGCCGGCATCGTCGCCACCGCGCGTTTCCTGCAAGGCAAGGAGCTTTCCTACAACAACCTCGCCGATGCCGATGCCGCGCTCGAATGCGTCAAGGCCTTCGATGCACCGGCCTGCGTGATCGTCAAACACGCCAATCCCTGCGGTGTCGCGGTTGCCGCTGATCTGATGTCGGCGTATGACCGCGCCTACGCCGTGGATCCGACCTCGGCTTTCGGCGGCATCATCGCCTTCAATCGCCCGCTCGATGCGGCCACGGCTGCGGAAATTCTGAAACGCCAGTTCGTTGAAGTGGTGATCGCGCCAGATATCGCCGCCGATGCGCTCCCGCATTTCGCCAAGAAATCGAACGTGCGCGTGCTGGCTTGTGGCCCGCTCAAATCCGTGGCGGGCGCGATGGATTTCAAGCGCATCAGCGCCGGCCTGTTGGTGCAGGACGCCGACAGCGATGCGCTCACTGCCGACGATCTCAAGATCGTGAGCAAGCGCGCGCCAACCAACGCTGAACTGCGCGACCTGCTGTTCGCCTGGAAAGTGGCGATGTATGTGAAATCCAACGCCATTGTTTATGCGCGCGACTTGCAAACAATTGGCATTGGCGCCGGCCAGATGAGCCGCGTGGTCAGCGCGAAAATCGCTGGCCTCAAGGCTGAGGAAGCAGGACTGATCGTGCCGGGCTCGGTGATGGCCAGCGATGCTTTTTTCCCGTTTCGCGACGGCATCGACGCGGCCGCGAAAGCCGGCATCGTCGCGGTAATCCAGCCCGGCGGCTCGATGCGCGACAACGAGGTGATCGCCGCCGCCGACGAACACGGCATGGCGATGGTGTTCACCGGCCGACGGCATTTCAGGCACTGAGCCATGAAAATCCTCGTCATCGGATCCGGTGGTCGCGAACACGCCTTGGCCTGGAAGCTGGCGCAGTCGCCGCGCGTGTCGGAAGTGCTGGTCGCGCCCGGAAATGCGGGTACCGCGCTTGAGGCACGATGTCGCAATGTCGATATCAAGCCGAGCGACCTCGACGCACTGCTAAACTTCGCCGAAACTGAAGGCGTGGCTTTGACCGTCGTTGGTCCCGAAGGCCCCTTGGTCGCCGGCGTGGTCGATCGCTTCCACGAGGCGGGACAGCGCGTATTCGGCCCGACCGCTGCTGCCGCACAGCTCGAAGGCAGCAAGGCCTTCGCCAAGGACTTCCTGCGCCGACACCGGATCCCGACCGCCTACTACGCGGTGTTCGACGATCTGGAACTGGCTCTCGAACATGTCCGCGACCACGGCGCACCCATTGTCATCAAGGCCGATGGCCTGGCTGCCGGCAAGGGCGTGGTGGTGGCAATGACCCTGGCCGAAGCCGAGGCCGCAATCACCGACATGCTCGGCGACAATATTTTCGGCGCTGCCGGATCGCGGGTGGTGATCGAGGAATTCCTCGATGGCGAGGAGGCCAGTTTTATTTCGATGGTCGACGGCCACACCGCGCTACCGATGGCCACGAGCCAGGATCACAAGCGCGTGGGCGATAGCGACACCGGTCCGAACACTGGCGGCATGGGCGCCTATTCGCCGGCGCCGGTGGTCACGCCAGAAGTGCATGCACGAGTGATGCGCGAGATCGTCGAACCAACCGTGCGCGGCATGATCGCAGACGGCATGCCGTTCACCGGTTTTCTCTACGCCGGCCTGATGATCGACGCCAGCGGCGCGCCCAAGGTAATCGAATTCAATGTGCGCTTTGGCGATCCGGAAACCCAGCCGGTGCTGCTGCGCCTGCGCTCCGATCTGGTGGATCTACTGGAAGCCGCCATTGATGGCCGACTCCACGAGACTACCGCCGACTGGGACCCGCGTCCGGCCCTGGGCGTGGTGATGGCGGCGGCGAACTATCCGTCCTCGCCTCGTACCGGCGACGTCATTCATGGCCTGGAAGTCGCCCCGCCGGATGGCGCCAAAGTCTTCCACGCCAGCACCGCATTGCAAGGCGACAACGTCGTCACCACCGGTGGCCGCGTGCTCTGCGCCACCGCGCTCGGCGAGAGCGTCGCCGAAGCGCAACGTCAGGCCTACGATGCGGTGGCGAAAATTTCCTGGGATGGCGAATTCCACCGCCATGACATCGGCTGGCGGGCGATCGCTCGCGAACGCGGCTAAGGGAACAGCCATGGCCCACAATCAATTTTCGCTACTCGGAAAACGTCGCTTCCTGCCGTTCTTCCTCACCCAATCGCTGGGCGCGTTCAACGACAACGTCTTCCGCAACGCAACGCTGGTACTGATCGCCTTCCAGATGGGTCTGAGCACCGACCAGGTGACCTGGTACGCCAACCTCGCGCCGGCGCTGTTCATCCTGCCGTTTTTCCTGTTCTCCGCCACTGCCGGCGATCTCGCCGAGAAATACGAGAAGACGAGAATCATCCGCGCGGTAAAATTATTTGAAATCGCGGCGATGTCGGTAGCCGCCTGGGGTTTCTACGCGCACCACGTCAGTCTGTTGCTGGTGGTGTTGTTCCTGATGGGCCTGCACTCAACCGTATTCGGACCGATCAAATATTCGATCCTGCCGCAGACGCTCACGCCGGAAGAACTGACCGGCGGCAACGGCTTGGTCGAATCCGGCACGGCGCTGGCAATTCTGTTCGGCATGATGCTGGGCATGAGCCTGATGGGCGTGCCCGGCCAGGGGCCGATGCTGGCTTCGCTGGCAGTGCTCACTATCGCACTGGCGGGTTATGCCACGGCGCGCTTCATTCCGCCGGCGCCACCGAACTCGCCGGATTTGAAGATCCACTGGAATCCGATCACCGAAAGCTGGCGCACTTTCCGTTTGTGCATGAAGCAACGCGTAGTGTTCAACTCGGTGCTGGGCATTTCCTTGTTCTGGTTTTTCGGCACTGCGCTGACCGCGCAATTGCCGAACTACGCCAAGCTGTACCTGGGCGGCGGCGAGTCGCTCAACCTGCTGGCGCTGGGCGCGTTCTCGATCGGCACCGGCATTGGCTCGCTGCTGTGCGAAAAACTCTCGCAGCGTACGGTCGAAATCGGCCTGGTGCCGCTCGGTGCATTCGGCATCAGCGCGTTCGGCATCGATCTGTATTTTTCCCGGCCGGGACTGGCGCCGGTCACCGGCCTGGATGTGGCGGCGTTCCTGCACGCCGCCGGCGGCATTCACATCCTGCTCGACCTGACCATGATCGGCGTCTTCGGCGGTTTGTATCTGGTGCCGTTGTTCGCGCTGGTGCAGAGTCGCACGCCGCGCAGCGAGCTCTCGCGGGTCATTGCCGGAAACAACATCCTCAACGCGCTGTTCATCGTTTCGGCGGCAGTCTGCGGCATCGTTGCGCAGCAAGTGCTGCACTGGAGCATTCCGAACTTCTTCCTGGCCGTCGCCATTCTCAACGCGGTCGTGGCGGTCTACATTTTCACGCTGGTGCCGGAATTCCTGATGCGTTTCCTGAGCTGGCTGATCACCAAGGCACTCTATCGCGTCAAAGTGACAGGCATCGAGGAATACGTTCCGGACGAAGGCCCGGCGTTGATCGTTTGCAATCACGTCAGTTACATGGACCCGCTGATCCTGATGGGCGCGATCCCGCGGCCGACGCGATTTGTCATGTACTACAAGATCTTCAACACACCAGGCGCGAGTTGGCTGTTCCGCAATGCCCGCGCAATCCCGATCGCCGGTGCGAAGGAAGACCTGGTGGTGATGGAAGCCGCGTTCGCTGCCGTCGATCAGGCGCTGGCCGAAGGCGAGATCGTCGGGATTTTCCCCGAAGGCAAGCTCAGCACCGATGGCGAAATCGCCGCGTTCAAGAGCGGGCTCGAACGCATTCTCAAAACGCGCCCGGTGCCAGTGGTGCCGATGGCGCTGCGCGGAATGTGGGCGAGCCTGTTCAGCCGACGCGAAGAACGCCTGACCCGCCTGCCGCGACGACTGCGCGCGCGCATCGAACTGGAAGCAGCGCCGGCGATTCCCGGCGAGCAGGCCACCGCCGCGCAACTGGAAGCAATCGTGCGCCGGCTGCGCGGTGCGAACGCCTAGTTGACGAAGCCGGCAATCACGAAGATCGCCAGCACCGCCAGCCATAGCAGCAGGATGCGCCAGACCAGGCTCATCGCATCGCGCAGTTCCAGCAGCGCCGGTGCCTGCGCCGGGCCATCGCCGGCGTAGGCCTCCTCTTCGCCCAATTCGCAGACAACACTCGCACGCGCCGCCGCGCCAAGGAAACCGATGTCCAGCCGCCAGCCACCCTGGGCATGCCAATCGCGCCAGGCGGCGAGCACGCTATCGAAATCTGCCGCCAACGCCAGCGTGAATGTCATCAGATGCGCAACCGGCCAGTTGAGCAGCGCGAGAAATTCTTTTGCGGCCACGCCCTGTGCCTGCGGCAACAGACTTTGCGCGCGGCCCTGAGCGGCCAGCGCCGCCAAACGATAGCCGATAGCGCCGGCGGCGCCGAGCGTCAGGAACCATAACAGCACGCCGAACCAGCGCCAGAGCGCGCAGCGAAACACCGCTTCGACCAGCGCCGGCCCTTCCAGCACCGGCTCTCCACCTTCTGGAAACAATGCTGCGGCAGCGGCACGACGGGCAGCGGGATCGCGTGCCTCGACCACCGCATCGACGTCAAGGTCCAGCTCACGCGGGCCCCAGCTCATCACCAGTACGCCCAAGGAAAACCCAAACAGAGGCAGCCCGTAATAGCGATCGCGCAGCCACCATTGTATGGCGGCAACCGCCAGCACCGGCAGGCCGATGCCGATCGCGAGCCCAAAGCGGCCGCGCCACACGTCCTGATCACCCAGCCACTGGCCCAATCGCTTGAGCCAGGCGGTGAACCAGCCGTAGCCGCGCCAGGCCACCAGGCCAGGCGCTACATGGCCGAGCACCAGGGACAACACGACGGCGATCAAGGTCAGTGCCATGGACGGATTCTAGCCCCGAAAGCTGCGCGCTTCAGTGTTGCGCCAACCAATCGTCGATCAGCCAGCGCGAGATCGACATTCGCGGCGAACGGATGATCGAGCCGGATGCGATCTGCGCGCGCAACTCGGCGGCGCTGAACCACTGCGCGGCTTCCAGTTCCGCGCCGGCCTGCGCGGGCTGCGGATCGGCTTCGGCACGAAAACCCACCATCAGCGCCGACGGGAACGGCCACGGTTGCGAAGCCGCATACGAAACCGAGCGGATGCACACACCGGATTCCTCCAGCACTTCCCGCGCAACCGTCTGTTCGAGCGATTCGCCCGGTTCCATGAAACCGGCCAGCACCGACCAACGTCCGGCCGGCCAGCTCGCTTGTCGCCCAAGCAGCAAGCGTTCGCCATCGCTCACTGCCACGATGATCGCTGGGTCGGTGCGCGGATAATGTTCGAGCCCGCAACCGGGACACAGCAGCATGTGGCCCCCGCGGCGGGCTTCGAGCAGCACGCCGCAAGCGCCGCAGAATTTGTTGCGGGTGCGCCAGTGGAGCAACGCCCGCGCCTGCGCGAACACGCTGGCCTCGAACGCCGGCCACTGGCTCGCGGCCGAACGCAAATCGCAAGCGTGCTCGGGCACCTCGATCAGTGCGGTGGCGGGCAAGGCGAACCACGCCTGTTCGCCATCGCCACGACCAAGGAAGATAGCGTCGGCCGGTCGCTCGGGGAATAGATCGGTCGCACTGGGAAATTGAAGGCTTTCCGGATCGCCGCAGCCGCGCGCCTGGCCTTCGACATCCACTACAAGAATGCGCGCCTCGAGCCACAGTTGCGCCAGCGCGGCTTCATCGCTGCGCAATTCGTCGGCCCGGTCCAGGCCGGGATGCCGGAAGGCGTAACGAGGCTCCGCTTCGATCACGCGGAAAAACTGCTGCCACAGCCGCAGGTGCTCTTGGCGTTGGGATTGCGGATCACGAACTGCGCGCCTTGCAGGCTTTCGCGATAATCGACTTCGGCACCGATCAGGTATTGCAGGCTCAGCGGATCGACCAGCAGAGTCACGCCATCGCGCTCCACCGCCAGATCATCTTCGTTGCGCTGTTCCTCGAAGGCGAATCCGTATTGGAAACCGGAGCAGCCGCCGCCGCTGATGTAGACACGCAACTTCAAGGCCGGGTTGCCTTCCTCGGCGATCAAGGTGGCAACCTTGCCGGCGGCCGCGGCGGTGAAATCCAGCGGCCGATCGAGATCCTGGTAACTCGGTGCAATGTCCATGTCTGCAAAGTATGCGCCCGCAGGCGCTATTCAAGGGCTGGCGGCAACGGGCGAGTCCGGGCCGGTGAGCTGCGCCATCGGAACGTCGGCATGGATCAGCCGGCCGGTGATCATCGATCCGGCGGCCATTTCCACCACTTTGTAGAAGATGTTGCCTTGCACACGGGCGTTGGCGGCGAGTTCGACGCGCTCGCTGGCATGGACATCGCCATGCAACTGTCCGGCGATCACCACCACCGGCGCATGCACTTCGCCTTCGACGCTCCCCAGCGCCGCCACCGTCAGTACTGCCGCCGCGCCTTCGTCAGCCACGACCTTGCCGATGATTTTTCCTTCCACGTACAACCCGCCGGAAAAACTGATGTCGCCGCGAATCACCACGCGCGGCCCGATCAGGGTCTCGACGGAGTTCGTGCCATTGCGTGAAACCTTGCCCTTGCCCTTGTCCCCGAACATTTCATTCTCCCTGGGTCTTGCCGGTCTGCCACGGGAAGGTCTGCTCGACTTCCTCGCCATTGCCACGCAATTTCACTCTAACGCGCTGCGGCTTGAACCCCGGCGGCAGCATGACGCTGTCCTCGATCTGCTGGAAATAACGGAACGAAAACGGTTTTCCGGCCGCGCCGGGCTTTTGCAATAAATCGCCCCAAGCCACGGTGGCAAACTTGCCAGCGCGCACGCCCTCTACCGAAAGCTGCATCTCGCCCTTGCTGATCGCACCGCGGTTGAGGTTCTGGGTCAAGGTGACGGTGTAGTGCCAGGTGCCGCCGACCTCGGGTGCAAAGCTAGCTTCATGTACGCGCAGGCCATGCCGCTGGCCGGTCGAACCAACCAGGCGCTCGTAGAAATCGACATCGGCGCGCAGGCCGGAAATTTCTTCTTCGCGTTCGGCCAAGGTCGTTTGCAGATCGACATTGGCGTCACGACTGATCTGGTCGGAACGCTTGAGCGTGGCCTGCTGCTGGCGCAATTCCTTCAATATTGCCGCTTGCCCCCCGGCCAGTTTCCGCGCCTGCAGCAACTGTCCGCGCGCACCGGACAGGTCCGGCGCCGCCAATCCACTGGCGTAGTTCCAGGCCAGGACCAGACTTGCCGGCCAGAGCACGGCCAGCAAGATCCAGCCGATCCGGCGCAAGGGCCGATGGGGCACGATCAGGAAGCGCTGGGGGTCGGGGCCGGGGGAACTCATCCGGACAGGATACCGGCCCGGCCAGACGCAAGAAAGGAAGGGGCTTACCCGTTGCAACCATTGGCGTGCAAGGCTATATGCTTACTGCGTCACAAAACAGATGCGGATCATGCCCCTGCTTAGCCGATTTCCGAACCGACCCCGGACCTCCACTGCGACCACACCCAGCCGGTGGGCTTCCTCGAGCTCCCGCCAAAGCCTGACAGTCCGAAGGCTGCAGCGCATAATTATCGGTCATCCAGAGGTCGCATGATGAATTTGCACGACGAGTCCCTGCTCGCCGACCGCCAACCGGCTCGCCAGTTGCTGCTGCGTCTGCCAGATCGGATTGGCAAGATGCTCGGCCGACTGCGCCGATTTGAGCGTTCGGGCTGGGACATCAATGGCCTGGCCATGACCCGGAGCGATGTCTGCCGCTGGGCTGACGCCTGTCGCCAGCAAGGACTGGATCCCACGGCAGAGGCCCTGAGCGAGTTCGCCTCGAATCTCGACCAATGCCTGGCGATCGAAAGTTTGCCCGATGCCGATATGGGCGCCCGCTGGCTGAGTCAGGCCGAACAGATCCTGGCCGAGCTCCCCGAGACTCCCATTGAAGTAGTCCTCCCCGAACCCCTCCCCATTCTTCAGCTGTCACTTCGGGAAGCGGTCTTGCAAATGTCGGCGGACGAACTGCTGGAAGATCCGCACGAAGCTCCCGCCGACCTGTACTCGAGTCCCGAGGACGTCGCCGAAGCACCGGACCCGTGGGGCGACAACGTCCAGCATTTTGGATTTCTGCCAGTTGCCGCTCCACCAGTCGCCGCTCCACCAGTCGCCGCTCCACCACGCGCGGCCCCGGTGCCGGTGCGCCCGGATCCACCGTCGCCCGCCGCGCCGATTCCGGCCGTCACGCCAGCGCAAGCGGAAGCGCTCCGGTCACCGACCCGCAGCGGAGCCGCTGATGCCGTCCAACTAACAGTGCCGCAGGGCTTCCGCCTCTACCACCTGACGGCGCACGGATCTTTGTCGGTGGAGCTCGACCAACGCCTGGAGGCCCAGGGTCTCGAGATCGAACTGCTCGAAGACGTCGAGGAGCTCAAGGAGCTGCTCGGCGCCTTGCCCGCCGACGTGATCCTGATCGATGCCGACTTCAGCCATCATCTCGATGGCCTGGGCGAGTCGGTGCACCAAGCCCGGAAACGCTTTGGAAAACGCCGGCTACTCGTCGTGGCTATCAGCGCGGCCGATGACATCACCCTGCGCCTTTCAGCCAGGCGCGCCGGTGTCGATGCCCTGGTGGTGGCGCCACAGAGCGCCTCCGACATCCTCAAGCGCCTGCAGGCCCTGCTCGATCCCGAACGGCAGGAGTCCTATCGGGTGCTGATCGTCGAGGACGATCGCAGCCAGGCATTGTTTGCCGAGGGCATCTTGCGCAACGCCGGCATGGAGTCGATGGTCGTACTCGATGCGCTCGGCGTGATGCCGGCACTCGAACAATTCCATCCAGACATGATCCTGATGGACTTGAACATGCCTGGCGCCAATGGCATCGAGCTGACGGCGCTGATTCGCGAGCACGAGGATTTCGCGCACACACCGATCGTGTTCCTGTCCGGTGAAAGCAGTGAAGACCTGCAGTTCGATGCCATCGATGCTGGCGGCGATGATTTCCTGAGCAAGCCGATCCGCCCACGGCACCTGATTTCCGCCGTGCAGAGCCGGGTCCGCCGGCATCGTTCGCTGGCCAAGCGCCAGAGCAAGCGGCCAGATCGCGATGCGGCCACCGGCCTGGTCTACCGCAGCGCACTCATTGACCTGATCAGCGACAACCTGCAGGCAGGGCAAAACAAGGGCGGACTGGTGTTCGTCGAAATCGACGGTCTGGGGCTGTTGCGAGACCGGATCGGACTGGCGGCGCTCGAGCAATTACTGGGCGATGTCAGTCGCGCCCTGACTAGCCTGGCAAGCGGCAAGCAGGTGACGCGAATCGGTGACGGCAGTTACCTCGTGCTGGATACGGAACGCGAGGAGTCCCGGCTCGAAGCCTTGGGCAGCGTGATCCGTGGCAGCCTCATCGAGAAACCCTTCCAGGCACTCGGCCAGCCGGTAAGGCTGCGCCTGTCGGTCGGTGTCTGCGCGTTTGCCCACGGCTTCGCTAACGCCAATGTCATGCTCAACTCGGTCGAGAAAGCCGCACGCGAAGCTCGCGGAAATGATCGCGGAATCCAGCGTTACAAACCGCCGAAGGCCGCCGAAACCGAGCGCGCCTCTGCCGCCGCCAGCATGGTCGTTGAAGCGCTGCAGTCGCGGCG
>JANXRY010000112.1 GCA_025356635.1 Gammaproteobacteria bacterium | reverse complement strand
CGATGAAGCCCGCCGGCTTGGCTGGAGCGAGGTCAACCTGCACGCGCAAGCCTCCGCGATTGGTTTCTACGAGAAATTCGCGTTCGAACCGGTGGGCGAGCGCTTCGAGGAAGCTGGCATCGAGCATTTGGCGATGCGGCTCGCACTCATCCCGCTATCGGCAGGTGGGCGACCGGCCGCACCAGCGCGCGGTCCTTCCAAAGCGCCGGAAGAATTCCATGACTACGACAAGGCCCTCGAAGCCACCCGCTTGACGATACTGGCCGCGCGCCGGCAGATCCTGATCTACACGCGCGGGCTGGACCCGGCGATCTACGGCCATACCCTGGTCGTCGAGGCTCTCAAGGACTTCGCCATTGCCGACCGGGGTGGCGTGGTCCAACTCCTGATCCAGAACCCGACCGAGATCGAACACCAGTCCCATCCCCTGCTATTGCTGGCACAACGCCTGCCGAGCGTGTTCGAGTTTCGCGCACCGATTGACCTGGAAGACCTGCAATACCCCTCGGCATTCGTGGTCAACGACCGCGACGGCATCTGCTTCCGGACCTTGGCTAGCCGCAACGACGGGGAATGGAGCCCGGCCCAGCCGGCCCGGAACCGGCAGCTACGCGAATTCTTCGAACGCACCTGGGCGCGCTGCCGACCCTGCACCGAGTTCCGCGCACTCGGGCTATAATTAGCGGCTCTGCCCGAAGCATATAGCGGACGCCGTGGATAGCCTGATCAAGCAGTTTTCGCAGTCCTCACAACTTGCCGGCGGTAACGCCGGCTACATCGAAGACTTGTACGAGCAGTACCTGGCCAATCCCGACAGTGTCGGGGCGAAGTGGAAGGCGTATTTCGACGGCCTCCATGGCCGCGAAGCCGGCGATGTGCCGCACTCGGCAGTGATTGCGCAGGTGCAACGCGCCGCCCGGGCAAAGTTCGCGAGCGGCCCGGTCGACGAGGAAGCCGCGCGCAAGCAGACGGTATTCGGCAAGCTGGTCACGGCCTATCGCTCGCGCGGACACCTGGCCGCCCACCTCGACCCGCTGGCGATGACCGCGCCGCAGCCTTCGCCCGATCTCGATCCCGCCTTCCACGGGCTGGCCGAGGCCGACCTCGACCGCGAGTTCGCCGTCGCTACTTACTTCGGTGGCGAGCGCTACAAGCTGCGCGACCTGCTGGCCAAGCTGCGCGCGACTTATTGCGGTTCGATCGGCGCCGAGTTCATGCATATCGCCGACACCGCCCAGCGCCACTGGATGCAGCAGCGGCTGGAGAACGCCGCTGGCAACTGCGGCTTCGACGCTGCCAGCAAGCTGCGGATCCTCGAGCGCCTGACCGCCGCCGAAGGCCTGGAGCGCTACCTGCACACCAAGTACGTCGGTCAGAAACGCTTCTCGCTGGAAGGCGGCGATTCGCTGATTCCATTGATGGACGTGCTGGTCCGTCGCGGTGGCGGCAATGGCGTCAAGGACGTGGTTATCGGCATGGCTCACCGCGGCCGCCTCAACGTGTTGATCAACACGCTGGGCAAACCGACTGAAAAACTGTTCGCCGAATTCGAAGGCAAGTTCGACCGTCCGGACACGCCCGAACATTCCGGCGACGTGAAATACCACATGGGCTTTTCCGCCGACATCGCCACGCCCGGCGGCCCGGTGCACCTCGCTTTGGCGTTCAATCCCTCGCATCTGGAAATCGTCGATCCGGTCGTGGCCGGCAGCGTGCGCGCGCGCCAGATGCGCCGTCAGGACGCGGAACGCAAGCAAGTGTTGCCGGTGCTGATCCACGGCGATGCCGCTTTCGCCGGCCAGGGCGTGATCATGGAGTTGTTCCAGATGTCGCAGGCACGCGGTTTCGCGGTCGGCGGCAGCGTGCACGTGGTGATCAACAACCAGGTTGGTTTCACCACCAGTCGCCCCGACGACGCCCGCTCGACCCTGTACTGCACCGATCCGGCCAAGATCGTCGGCGCACCGGTGCTGCATGTGAACGGCGACGATCCGGAAGCAGTGGCGTTCTGCGCGCAGATCGCCTTCGACTTCCGCCAAACGTTCGGCCGCGACATCGTCATCGACCTGGTCTGCTATCGCCGCCACGGTCACAACGAGGCCGACGAGCCCGCCGCGACCCAGCCGCTGATGTACCAAAATATCCGCGCCCGCAAGACCACGCGCGAGCTTTATGCCGATGCCCTGACCGCCCAGTCCGTTACCACTACCGAGGCCGCGAAAAAACTTGTCGACACCTACCGCGACAATCTCGATCAGGGCAAGGTCACGACCGAGTTGGCCGACGTCGGCAAGGATGCCTACGGCATCGACTGGACACCCTGGCTCAAGGGCAAGCTGTCCGATGCGATCAAGACCGGCCTGCCGCGTTTTTCGCTGGACAGCCTGGCCAAGAAGATCAACACGATTCCGGACACGCAGAAGCTGCACCCGCGCGTGGCCAAGATCTACGAAGACCGCCGCAAGATGATGGCGGGCGAACTGCCGATGGACTGGGGCTTCGCCGAAAATCTCGCCTACGCCACGCTTCTGACGGAAGGTTATCGCCTGCGCCTGGTCGGACAAGACGCTGGCCGCGGCACCTTCTTCCATCGCCATGCGGTGTTGCACGACCAGGTCACCGGCGAAGCGAACATGCCGCTGCGCCAGCTGGTCAAGGATCCCGAGCACGCGCTGATCATCGACTCGCTGCTGTCGGAAGAGGCGGTGATGGCTTTTGAATACGGTTACGCCACCGCAGAACCGATGACGCTCAATATCTGGGAAGGCCAGTTCGGCGATTTCGCAAATGGCGCCCAGGTAGTGATCGACCAGTTCATCAGCTCCGGAGAATCGAAGTGGAGCCGCCTATGCGGCCTGGTGCTGTTCCTGCCGCACGGCTACGAAGGTCAAGGCCCGGAACACAGCTCGGCGCGCCTGGAACGCTTCCTGCAGCTGTGCGCGCTCAACAATATTCAGGTGTGCACACCGACCACCCCCGCGCAGATGTTCCACCTGCTGCGCCGGCAGATGCTGCGCGCCACCCGCAAGCCGCTTGTGGTGATGTCGCCGAAGTCGATGCTGCGGCACAAGCTTTCGGTCTCGTTGATGGAAGACCTGGCCGATGGCAGCTTCCGGACTCTGATCCCGGACAGCCGCTGCAAAGATGCTGTCAAGGCCAAGCGCGTAGTGGTCTGTGGTGGCAAGGTTTACTACGACCTGGTTGAAGCCGCAGACGCAAAGGGCCTCACCGACGTGGCGATCGTGCGCATCGAGCAGCTGTATCCGTTCCCGCGGGCCGAACTGGCCGCCGAGCTCAAGCGCTTCGGCCACGCCACGGAAGTGATGTGGTGCCAGGAAGAACCGATGAACCAGGGCGCCTGGTACCAGATCCAGCATCACCTGCGCACTTGCCTGCAGCCGAATCAGGTGCTCGATTACACCGGTCGCGCCCGTTCGGCGGCCCCCGCCTGCGGACACCTGGCGACCCACGTCGTCGAACAGACCCAACTTCTCACCGACGCGCTGGTCAATCCGGCCGACGGCGACCATGTCCACGAATAACCGAAACCTCAGCAGGGCCATCCCATGAGCATCGAAGTCAAAGTCCCCGTCCTTCCCGAATCCGTTTCCGACGCCACTATCGCCAGTTGGCACAAGCAGGCCGGCGACAGCGTGCGCCGCGACGAAAACCTGGTCGACCTCGAAACCGACAAGGTCGTGCTGGAAGTGCCTTCGCCGGTCGACGGCGTGATCAAGGAACTCAAGTTCAAGGCGGGTGATACCGTCACCAGTTCGCAGGTGATCGCTGTCATCGAGCCTAGAGCAGTGGCAGCGGCGCCAGCGCCGGTTGCTCCTGTAGGAGCGATGGCAATCGCGACCCCAGCCGCTCCGCCGGTCGCGGTTTCCACCGCTCCTACAAAAGCAGAATCCGCACCGACGGGTCTGCCGCCAGGCGCCGCGTTCTACGCCGCGCAACAAAACGTCAATCCGGCCGATGTCGCTGGTACCGGCCGCAAGGGCGCGGTCACCAAGGAAGACCTAGTCAATTACGTCAAGTCCGGTGGCGGCGCTCGTCCTGAAAGTCGCGTGCCGATGACCCGTATCCGCCAGCGCATCGCCGAGCGGATGATGCAGTCGAAGAATTCGATCGCCATGCTCACTTCGTTCAACGAAGTGAACCTGGGCAAGGTCATGGCGATGCGCAAGGAATTGGGTGAGGGCTTCGAGAAGTCTAATGGGATCAAGCTTGGCTTTATGAGCTTCTTCGCCAAGGCCGCCGCCAATGCGCTGGCGAAATATCCGGTGATCAACGCCTCCGTTGACGGCAACGACGTGATTTACCATGGCTACGCCGACATCTCGATCGCGGTCGCGACCGAGAAGGGCTTGGTCACGCCGGTGCTGCGCAATGTCGAGAACATGAGCTTCGCCGAAGTCGAAGGCGCCATCGCCGGTTACGCCAAAGCCGCGCGCGAAGGCGGCCTCAAGCTCGAGGACCTGCAGGGCGGCACCTTCACCATCACCAACGGCGGCACCTTTGGTTCGCTGATGTCGACGCCGATCGTCAACCCGCCGCAATCGGCGATTTTGGGCATGCACGCGATCAAGGATCGGCCGATCGCCGAGAACGGCCAGGTCGTGGTCGCGCCGATGATGTACATCGCGCTGTCGTACGACCACCGCATCATTGATGGCAAGGATGCGGTGCTGTTCCTGGTCGACATCAAGAACCAGCTAGAAAACCCGCACCGTATGTTGTTGGGCCTCTGAGGAGCCGATCGTGAGCGAGCAATTCGACGTAGTGGTGATCGGCGCCGGCCCCGGCGGTTACGTGGCGGCGATCCGCGCCGCGCAACTTGGGTTGAAGACGGCCTGCGTGGATGCCTTCATCGGCAAGGACGGTAAGCCCGCGCTCGGCGGCACTTGCCTGAACATCGGTTGCATTCCATCCAAGGCGCTGCTCGATTCGTCGAAGCAATTCCACAACCTGACGCACAGCTTCAAGGACCACGGCATCAGCGCCGATAACGCGCGCATCGACGTGCCGGCGATGATTGCCCGCAAGGACAAGATCGTCAAACAGTTCACCGGCGGCATCGCCATGCTGTTCAAGGGCGTCAAGGGCAATCCGGTCACCGCCATCGCCGGCTTCGCCACGCTCAAGCCGGGCAAGGTGATCAGCATCAAGGGCCACGACGGAAAATCCGCTGAAATATCGGCCAAGCACGTGATCATCGCCGCCGGCTCGCAGCCGATCGAATTGCCGTTCGCCAAGTTCGACAACAAGCTCATTCTCGATAACGCCGGCGGCCTCGACGTCACCGAAGTTCCGAAACGCCTGGGCGTGATCGGCTCGGGCGTCATTGGCCTGGAGATGGGCAGCGTCTGGCGCCGCCTCGGCAGTGAAGTCACCATCCTCGAAGCCCTACCCGATTTCCTCGCCGCCGCCGACGCCGATATCAGCAAAGCCGCCGCCCGCGAATTCAAGAAGCAAGGTCTCGACATCAAGCTCGGCGCGAAAGTCAGCAAGGCCGAGATCAAGGGCAATGAAGTCCACCTGATCTACTCGGATGCTTCGGGCGAGAAATCGCTAGTCGTCGACAAGCTGCTGGTCGCGGTTGGTCGCAAGGCCGCCACCGCCGGGCTGCTCGCCGAAGGCACCGGCGTCAAGCTCGACGATCGCGGTCGCATCGTGGTCGACGCGCATTGCGCCACCGGCGTCGAAGGCGTCTGGGCGATCGGCGACTGTGTACGCGGGCCGATGCTCGCGCACAAGGCGTCCGAGGAAGGCATCGCGGTCGCCGAGCTGATCGCCGGCCTGCCCGGCCACGTCAATCTCGACACCGTGCCCTGGGTCATCTACACCGAACCGGAAATTGCCTGGGTCGGCAAGACCGAGGCCGAGTGCAAAGCCGCCGATATTCCCTACAAGGTCGGCAGCTTCCCGTTCGCCGCCATCGGCCGCGCTGTCGCCATGAACGAACCCGCCGGCCTGGTGAAGGTGATCGCGCATGCCGAAACCGATCGCATCCTCGGCCTGCACATGTGCGGCGCCAATGTTTCGGAAATGATCCACGAAGGCGTGGTGGCGATGGAGTTCAACGGCTCCGCCGACGACCTCGCGCGCATCTGCCACGCCCACCCGACCCTGTCCGAGGCCGTGCACGAAGCGGCGCTGGCGGTGGACAAACGCGCGATCCACAAGTCGAACTGAGCGCCACCTGCAGCACCACGGAGCATACGCTTGGCCAATAACGACAGCCCGATCCGCAACGTCTCCGATACCGCGTTGTGGGTGGCGATCTACCGCGCCATGGAAAGCGAGCGCCCGGACGCGATATTCCGCGACCCCTACGCACGCCGCCTGGGCGGCGAACGCGGGGAAGCCATTGTCGCCAACATGCCCGGCGGCAAGGCAGGCAGCTGGCCGATGGTCGTGCGTACCGCAGTGATGGACGAGATCGTACTGCGCTGCGTGCAGCAAGGCGCGAAAACCGTGCTCAACCTCGCCGCCGGCCTCGACGCCCGCCCCTACCGGCTCGACCTTCCTGCAGACCTGCGCTGGCTGCACGTCGACCTGCCGGACATGCTGGCGTATTTCCGCGACAACATGGTGAACGATACTCCACGCTGCGCACTGGAGTTCATCGCCGCCGATTTGCGCGAGGCCGATGCCCGACGCGAGGTCTTCACCAAGGCGGCTGGACACGGGCCGGTGTTGGTGATCACCGAAGGCCTGCTGGTCTACCTCGAATCCGGGCAAGTAGTGGATCTGGCCCGCGACCTGACTTCAATTGCCGGAGTACGCTGGTGGCTCAGCGACCTGGCATCGCCGATGCTGTTGAAGTTCCTGGCGAAACGCTGGCAACCCAAACTATCCGCAGGCAATGCTCCGTTTCGCTTCGGCCCAGCCGAAGGCACCGCGTTTTTCGCCCCGTTCGGCTGGCGTGAACTCGAATTCCGGTCGAGTTGGACAGAATCCTGGCGATTGAATCGCACCATGCGCGGGGCGTGGGTCTGGCGCCTGCTCGGTATGTTGCGTTCGCGAAAGAATCGCGAGGCGGCGCAGCGCATGTCCGGCATCATGTTGCTCGAGCACAACGGAAATTCACCGCAATGACGGAATTCCGTGCCTTCCGCATCCATCAGGACAGCGGAAGCCATCGTGCCGGGATCGAATCGATCTCGCTTGCGGATCTCTCGCCGGGCGAGGTGATCATCAAGGCCGCTCACAGCAGCGTCAATTACAAAGACGCGCTCGCTGGCACCGGCCAGGGCAAGATCCTGCGCAGTTCCCCGCTCAATGGCGGCATCGATGTCGCCGGCCATGTGGTCGCCTCGACCGATCCGAAGTTCAAGGAAGGCGATGCCGTCCTTTGCACCGGTTGCGGGCTTTCCGAAACGCGCGACGGCGGCTACGGCGAAGTCGCCCGGCTGGAATCGGCGTGGACGGTGGCCTTGCCGACCGGATTGAACCTGCGCGAGAGCATGATCCTCGGCACCGCCGGGTTCACCGCAGGGCTGGCCTTGTACCGCATGCAACAGAACGGTCAGGCACCGGCGCTCGGTCCGCTCGCGGTCACCGGCGCGACCGGCGGCGTCGGCAGCCTCGCGATCGCGGTATTCAGCCGCGCGGGTTATGAAGTCCACGCCATCAGCGGCAAACCCGAACAGGAAAGCTACCTGCGCGAGCTCGGCGCAAGCCAGGTCATCGCACGCGATGGCATCAGCACGACGCGACCGATGGACAGCACCCGCTTCGGCGGCGCCCTCGACAATGTCGGCGGGCCGATGCTCGCCCACCTGCTCGCGCAGACCGCCCCTTACGGCAATGTCGCCAGTTGCGGCCTGACCGGCAGCCACATGCTGGCCACGACCGTCATGCCCTTCATCATTCGCGGCGTGTCCTTGCTCGGGATCGCCTCGGCCGGGACCGCACGACCGATCCGCGACGCCGTCTGGCAGCACCTGGCCTCGGATTGGAAACCCACCGACCTAGCCTCGATCTGCACCCGGGAAATCGCCCTGGATGGCCTTCCTGAGGTGTTCCAGGCGATGCTGGCTGGAGGCTCGCTGGGCCGGACGATCGTGAATATGTGAAGCAATCTTGCGTCGCCGGGCACTCCCGGGCATACAATCCACCTAGATTCCCCGGGGACCCTCCATGGCACGCATCCTGATCGTAGACGACTCACCATCCCAGCTCCTGGGCATGAAACGCATCGTGGAAAAACTCGGCCATGAAGCTTTGGTCGCCGAAGACGGTTCCGCCGGCGTGGAAGCTGCCAAGGCCCACCTTCCGGACTTGATCCTGATGGACGTGGTCATGCCCAACCTCAATGGCTTCCAGGCCACGCGGGCGATCTCCAAGGAAGCCACCACTGCCCAGATTCCAGTCGTGCTGGTGACCACCAAGGATCAGGAAACCGACAAGGTCTGGGGCATGCGCCAAGGCGCCAAGGCCTACATCACCAAGCCTTTTTCCGAAGCGCAGTTGATCGAAGTGATCAACTCCCTGCTGGTGGGCTGAAAGCGCCCGCCATTTTCCGGTACAACTCGCGCTGGGCCTCGGTTTCGGCCTTGGGCGCGCGAATCTCGATCTCCACGATCTGATCACCAGAAGTCGGCTTGCCTGGCAAGCCGCGCCCACGCAAACGCAGCTTGCGCCCGGCATCCGAATCCGGTGGCACGCGCAATTCGACCGCACCACCCAGCGTGGGAACACTGACCGTGGTCCCCAGCGCGGCTTCCCATGGCGCGAGTGC
>JANXRY010000067.1 GCA_025356635.1 Gammaproteobacteria bacterium | reverse complement strand
CCGCGTGTAACGCCGTGGTCGAAGTACACGACCCATGGGTGGATGCGGCGGCGGCGCACGAGGAATACGGGCTGACCCTGGTCGAGCATCCAGAGCGGGGCAGTTACGATGCCGTCGTGCTCGCCGTCGGGCACCGCCAGTTCGCGGCGCTGGGCGCGGCCGGCGTGCGCGCGTTCGGCAAACCCGGTGCCGTGGTCTACGACGTCAAGTCGGTGTTGCCGCAGGGCAGCGCGGACGGGAGGCTGTGATGAAGGTACTGGTCACCGGCACCGCCGGCTTCATCGGTTCGCATGTGGCGATGCGCCTGCTCGAGCGCGGCGATGAAGTGATCGGCTTGGACAACTTGAGCGACTATTACGACGTCAATTTGAAGCGGGCGCGACTGGCCCGTTTCGCCGACCAACCGGGCTACACGCACGTCACGGCCGACCTCGCCGATCGGTCCGCGGTCGAAGCGATCTTCGCGCAACACCGGCCGACCCGCGTGATCAACCTGGCGGCGCAGGCCGGCGTGCGCTATGCCGCCGAGAACCCGCACGTCTATGTCAGCAGCAACATCACCGGTTTCCTGCATGTGCTCGAAGGCTGCCGGCAGCACGGCGTCGAACACCTGGTGTTCGCATCGACCAGTTCGGTCTACGGCGCCAATACCCGGATGCCGTTTTCCGAGCACCAGCCCACCGAGCACCCGCTGACCCTGTACGCAGCGAGCAAGAAAGCCAACGAAGTGATGGCGCACAGCTATGCCCATCTGTACGGCATTCCGGGCACCGGCCTGCGTTTCTTCACCGTCTACGGTCCGTGGGGCAGGCCAGACATGGCGCTGTTCCTGTTCACCAAGGCGATCCTCGCCGGCGAACCGATCAAAGTCTTCAACCATGGCCGGCACAAGCGCAGCTTCACCTACATCGATGACATCGTCGAAGGCGTGGTGCGCACGCTCGACCGGGTGCCGTTGGCGAATCCGGACTGGCGTGGCGACGCGCCCGATCCGGCGACCAGCAGCGCTCCCTACCGGCTCTACAACATCGGCAACGAACGGCCGGTGGAGCTATTGCGTTACATCGAAGTGCTCGAGCAATGCCTGGGCCGCAAGGCGCGCATGGAGATGCTGCCGCTGCAGGCCGGCGACGTGCCGGACACCGAGGCCGACGTGACCGACTTGGTCGCCCGCGTCGGCTACCGGCCGGTGGTGTCGGTGGAAGAAGGCGTCGAGCGCTTCGTGCGCTGGTACCGCGATTACCACCGCACCTGAGGCGAACTCAGCAGCAGCCGTGGTCCCCGAATGAGGACTCGCCCGCTTGCGCGCCGACGCCGCGGGTGAGCCCCGCTTCGCTGGCGTGGAAGTGTTCGGCGACCACGCGGGCAACCGCGGCGGTGACCTTCTTGCCAGTCGGGATGTGCAGGAATTCGTTCGGGCCGTGGGCATTCGAATGCGGTCCGAGCACGCCGGTGATCATGAACTGCGCGCCCGGGAATTTCTCGCCGAGCATGCCCATGAAAGGGATCGTGCCGCCTTCGCCCATGTACATCGCCGGGGCGCCGAAACATTCCTGGCTGGCGCGGTCGATCGCCGTTTCCAGCCAGGGCGCCAGCACCGGCGCGTTCCAACCGGTGGACGACTTTTCCACCTCGAATTCGACCCGCGCGCCGTACGGCGGGTGCTCGGTGAGCAGGCGCTGGAGCGTCTCGCTGGCCATTTTCGGATTCAGTGTCGGCGGCAGCCGGAGGCTGAGCTTCACCGCTGTCTGCGGCCGCAGCACGTTGCCGGCATTGCCCAGCGGCGGCAGGCCATCGGCGCCGGTGATCGACAGCATCGGCCGCCAGGTGCGGTTGAGCACCAACTCGGTGAGATTGGGCGACATCGGCACGATGTCGGGCAGCCACGGGAATTTGTCGTAGACCGCGGTCCCCAGCACCTCGGCCGCGCGCTCGGCCTGGGCCAGGCGGTCGGCAGGAACCTCCACGTGCAACTCCGACAACAGGATCGTGCCGGTGGTTTCGTCCTCGAGGCGCGACAGCAATTGCCGCAGCAGGCGGAAGCTCGACGGCACGATGCCGGAGGCGTCGCCGGAATGCACGCCTTCGCTCAGCACACTGACGCGCAGGTTGCCGCCGGCGATGCCGCGGAGCGAAGTCGTGCACCAGAGCTGGTCGTAGTTGGCGCAGCCCGAATCCAGGCAAACGACCAGCGACGGCGTGCCGATGCGTTCCGCGAGGTGGTCGACGTAGTAGGGGAGGTCGTAGCTGCCCGATTCCTCGCAGGCCTCGATCAGCACCACGCAGCGTTGGTGCGGGTGGCCTTGCTCGCGCAGGGCCTGGATCGCGGTCAGCGAGCCGAACAGCGCGTAGCCGTCGTCGGCGCCGCCGCGGCCGAACAATTTGTCGCCGCGGATGACCGGGGTCCAGGGGCCGAGGCCGTCGGCCCAGCCGGTCATTTCCGGCTGCTTGTCCAGGTGCCCGTAGAGCAGGACGCAATCGTCGGAAGGCGTGCTGGTGCCGAAAGCCGGGATTTCGATGAAGATCAGCGGCGTGCGCCCGGTCAGGCGCACGACTTCGAGTTTCATGCCGGCGATCGGCTGCTTCCGGGCCCAATCGGCGAGCAGGTCGGTGGCGGCATCCATGAAGCCATGGGTCTGCCAGCTGCTGTCGAACATCGGCGACTTGTTCGGGATGCGGATGTATTCGACCAGCTTCGGGACGATTTCGCCGTCCCAAGCCTCGCCGACGAAGCTGGCGATCTTGGCGCTATCCATGAACGGTGGCTCCTTGGGGTTCCGGTAGGAAATCACCGACCCCGCTTGGGTCGATCTTCGCCAGTGATTATGACGCATCGGATGATGGAGATGCCCGTGCCCCATGTCGAGACTGGGTTCACCGGCACGGCCCGCGCCGCGCCGGACCACCCATTCCAATACTAGGAGCTCTCCATGAAGTCGTTCGCCCTGATCCTGAAGTCCCTCGTCCTGTCCGCCCTGCTGGTCGGTTCAGCTTTTGCCGCCGAGAAGGTCAATATCAACACCGCCGATGCGCCGACCCTGGACCGCGTCCTCGTCGGCGTCGGCCCGAGCAAGGCCGAAGCGATCGTCGCCTACCGCAAGGCCAATGGCGCCTTCCGCAGCGCCGACCAGCTCGCCTCGGTCAAAGGCATCGGCCTGGCCACGATCGAAAAGAACCGCGACCGCATCGTCGTCGCTGGCGGCGCCGCGCCGGCGCCCGCGCGTCCGGCTCCGGCGGCGAAGCCCGCTGCCCACCACTGAGCTAGAAAAAGGGGTCAGATCCCTTTTCGGTTGAGGCATCCCATGGAAAAGGGATCTGACCCCTTTTTCTCTACGCGCTTGATCGGGTGCATGGGTGCTTCCACAATCCACCCATGCGCATCACCTTGCTGCCCGCCAACGAATACACCCGCGTTCGCTGGAAGAACGGCCTGGGCTGGACCCGCGAAATCCTGCGCGTTCCCCAGGATGCACCGGAGTGGGACTGGCGCGTTTCGATCGCCGAAGTCGACCAGGGCGGCCCGTTCTCGATCTTCGAAGGCTGCGAGCGCGAGCTGGTGTTGTTGTCCGGCAATGGCATGCGCCTGGACTTCGACGATGGCCAATCCATCGAATTGCAGCCACCGCATGGCAAGCACCAGTTCTCCGGCGAGCGGCCCCTGGCGGCCGAACTGATTTCCGGCCCGACCACCGATTTCAACCTGATCTGGCGGCGCGACCGGATCGCCACGCAACTCCTGCACCGGCCCTTGGTCGGACCGATGCTGTTCTTCGCCGAACCGGGCGTGTCGTGGTTCGTTTACCAGCTCGCCGGGCGCGCCGAGATCAGGGACCAGGCCCAGCCGGCGATGCTGGAGACCGGCGACTCGGCGCTGTTGCAACCGTCAGGCCGCAGCCACCGCCTGGTACTCGACGGCGGCGGCGAAGTGCTGCTGGCGCGCATCGCAACGCGCTGATCAGCGGTCGTCGCGGGTCCAGACGGCGTCGGCATCGACGGCCACCGGGAACTTCGCGGTCGGCAGGTAGGCCGGCGCGCACAGCGCTTCTCCGGTGCGGACATCGAATTTGGCGCCATGGCGCGGGCACTCGACTTCGAATCCCTCGATCGGGCCGCCGGCCAGTTCGCCGCCATCGTGCGTGCAGACGTCCTCGATGGCGTAGAGCTCGCCGTCGATATTGAACACCGCGATCGCGGTATCGCCATCGAAGGCGACCTGGAATTCGCCGGGCAGCAATTCGGAGGTAGCGCAGACCCGGATCCAGCCGTTCACAACGGCTTTTCCAGGATCTCGAAGCGCAGGTCGGCGCGCTTGGGCAAGCCGAAATTATCGTCGTCGTACGGGAAAGGCTTCTTGATGCCGGTTCGGCGGTAGCCTCTGCGCTCGTAGTACGCGATGAGCTCATCGCGGATATCGAGGACGGACATGCGCATCGCGTTCATGCCCCATTCTCCGCGGGCGACGCGCTCGGCTTCGGCCAGCACCGCCTTGCCGATGCCGCCCGCCTGTTGGGTCGGATCGACCGAAAACATGCCGAAATAGCCGGCGTCGTCCTCGACCGCCACGTGCGCGCAAGCAATCAGTTCGCCGTCGCGTTCGGCCAAGACGATGCGGCTGCGCGATTGCACAAGGATCGCCTCGATCTCGTCGGGACCGGTGCGACGACCATCGAGGAAATCGGCCTCGGTGGTCCAGCCGGCGCGGCTGGCGTCGCCGCGGTAGGCCGATTCGACGAGGGCGACGACTGCCGCAATATCGGCCGCGTCGGCGGCGCGAAACACAAGAGGGCTCATCCGAGCATTTTCCTGACCTTGTCGATGGCCGTGACCAGCGCATCTATCTCCGTGGTCGTATTGTAGAAGGCCAGCGAAGCCCGGCAGGTGGCCGGCACGCCGTAGAACTGCATCAGCGGATGCGCGCAGTGGTGGCCGGAACGCACCGCGATGCCTTCAAGGTCGAGCAGGGTGGCGAGGTCGTGGGCATGCGCGCCCTCGACCAGGAAGGAAATCAACGCGGCTTTCTGTTGCGCCTGGCCGATGATGCGCAGGCCAGGAACCATCGACAGCCTCTCGGTCGCGTAAGCCAGCAGCGACTGCTCGCGCGCTTCGATCGCGGCCATGCCCAGCGCCGACAGATAGTCCACGGCCGCGCCGAGCCCGACCACACCGGCGATATTGGGCGTGCCCGCTTCGAACTTGTGCGGCGGGTCGTTGAAGGTGGTCTTCTCGAAGCGCACTTCCTTGATCATTTCGCCGCCGCCGAGGAAGGGCGGCATCGCCAGCCAGTGTTCGCGCCGCGCCCAAAGGCCGCCGGTGCCGGTCGGGCCGAGCATCTTGTGGCCGGTGAAGGCGTAGAAATCGCAACCCAGCGCGGCGATGTCGACCGGACGGTGCGGCACCGCCTGAGATCCGTCGACCACGGTCGCGATCCCGCGTCGGCGCGCCTCGCGGCAGATCTCGGCGATCGGGTTCACCGTGCCGAGCACGTTCGACACGTGGGTCACGCCGAGGATCTTCACTTCCGGCGTCATGGCTTTCCACAAGGCGTCGAGATCGAGCTCGCCAGCGGGCGTGATCTCGGCGACCTTGATGGTCGCGCCGCAGCGTTCGGCGATCAGTTGCCAGGGCACGATATTGGCATGGTGTTCCATGCGCGTGAGCAGGATCGTCTCGCCCGGCCGCAGCCGGGGCAGGGCGAAGCTGTAGGCGACCAAGTTGATCGCTTGCGTGGTGCCCGAGGTCAGTACGAGATCGTCGGGCCGCACGTTCAGGAATGCGGCGAGTCGCTTGCGCGCGCCTTCGTAGGATTCGGTCGCCTCGCCACCGAGCGTATGCACCGCGCGCGACACGTTGGCATTGTGGCGCCGGTAGAAATCGTCGACCGCCTCGATCACGGCGGCGGGTTTTTGCGAAGTATTGGCCGAGTCGAGGTAGACCAGGGGCTTGCCGTGCACGCGTCGCGACAAAACCGGGAAATCGGCGCGCCGCGCCTGCCAGTCGATCGCCGTCACGGCGCCAGCTCCGGCAGCGACAGTCGTGCCTCGAGAATATCCGACAGCGATTCGACCAGCGCGGGGTCCGGGAGGATGGCGAGTACTTCCTTGCAGAACGCCAGCGTCAGCAAGGCCCTGGCCTGGTCTTCGGGAATGCCGCGCGAGCGCAGGTAGAACAGGGCGGTGTCGCTGAGCCGCCCGACGGTAGCGCCGTGCGCGGCCTTGACCTCGTCGGCGTGGATTTCCAGCACTGGCTGGGTGTCGATCTCGGCGCTGTCGGACAGCAGCAGGTTCTTGCTCGACAGCATCGCGTCGCTGCCGTCGGCGCCGGCGCGGATGGTGATGCCGCCGTGGAAGGCAACGCGGCCGCGGCCGTTGGCCAGCCCGCGCCAGCGCAGGTCGCAACTCGTGTCGCGGGCAACGTGCTCGATGCCCAGGCGCGTATCGACATGCTGGCGGCCCGCGGCGAGCAGGGCGCCACCGGCGATCACGCGCGCGTGTTCGCCCTGCAACGAAACATTGAGTTCGTGCCGCGACAGCCCGGACCCGAGTTCGAGGTCGATGCGCCGGTACTCGGCCTTCGAGGCCAGCACGGCGTCGGTGCGGGCGATCAGGGTCGCGCCGGCGTCGTCATCCTGCACGCGGACGTGGACCAGGCGGCTGCCCGGCTTGAGATGCACGTGCACCAGTTGGTTGCCAAGGTGCCGATGCGCGCCGACGGTGAGGTGGTGTTCGATCACGGTCAGCGTGGCGCTCTCGCGCAGTTCGATCAGGTGGCGGGCGTGGCTCGCAAGGTCGGCGTCGGCCGGCGCCGCGACGAATACCAGGTGCAGCGGCGAAGCCACCTGCGCGTCGGCCTCGACGCGCACGATCGCGCCGTCGCGGGCGTGCGCGGCATTGAGCCGCGCGAAGGCCTCGTCGGCCCGGTCGAAGCGACGTTCGAGGAAATTCACCGCCCGGCTGTCGGCGCCGGCCAGCGCCTGCGACAAGGGCTGCACCGACAGCCCGGGAGCGAGCCCATCGAGCGCCGACAGCGCGGCATCGAAGCGGCCATTGACGAAGACGATGCGCGGCGCAGGAATGGCGGCGAGCGCGCCGGGATCGAGCGCGACCGGCGTGGCCGACGTCGCGAAGTTGCGCGCCGACAGCGCCCGCAGGCTGGTGTACTTCCAGGCTTCGCTACGCGGCCCGGGCAGGCCACCGACCGGCTCCGACAGCGCGGCGAGCGTGACGCTCATGGCGCGATCCTATCCTTCACCCAGGCGTAACCGTGCGCCTCGAGTTCGAGCGCGAGATTCGGGCCGCCGGACTCGACGATGCGGCCCTCGGACAGCACGTGCACGATGTCGGGCTTGATGTAGTCGAGCAGGCGCTGGTAATGGGTGATCACGAGGAAGGCGCGGTCGGGCGAGCGCATCAGGTTGACGCCATCGGCGACCGCCTTGAGTGCGTCGATATCCAGGCCGGAATCGGTTTCGTCGAGGATCGCCAGCTTCGGTTCCAGCAGCGCCAACTGGAAGATCTCGTTGCGCTTTTTCTCGCCGCCGGAGAAGCCTTCGTTTACCGCGCGGTGCAGGAGCTCGTCCTTCAGGTGCAGGACCGAAAGCTTTTCGCGCACCCGTTTCAGGAACTGCATCGAATCCAGTTCTTGCTCGCCACGATGCTTGCGCTGCGCGTTCAGGGCCGCGCGCAGGAAATAGGTGTTGTTCACGCCCGGGATCTCGACCGGATACTGGAAGGCGAGGAACACGCCCTCGGCGGCGCGAATCTCTGGTTCCAGCGCGAGCAGATCGCGGCCCTCGAACATCACCGAGCCTTCGGTGACTTCGTAACCTTCACGACCGGCGAGGACATTGCCGAGCGTGGACTTGCCGGCGCCATTCGGGCCCATCAGGGCGTGCACCTGGCCGGCCTGCAGCTCGAGCGACACGCCCTTGAGGATGTCCTTGCCGGCGACGCGGACGTGCAGGTTGTCGATCTTGAGCATGATCAGGAGTTCTCGTTGGCGGATCGGCGCCGCAGCACCGCGTAAGTGAAGGCTTGATCGGTGGCGAAGGGCGTGCGGTGGATTTCCCGGCTTTCGTCGACGCAATCGAAGTGGTCGGTGAACTGCGCCGCCAGGCTGGCGGAGTCGTAGCGGCGCACTTGCAGGCCGCTGCATTTTTCGGGACCGTCGGCGGCAAAAGTCGCGATGATTGCGTAGCCCCCGGATCGCACGGCGCGCGCGGCCTGCTCGACGTAGCGGCGCTGATCGGCTTCGTCGACCAGGAAATGAAAGACCGCGCGGTCGTGCCACAGCCCAAAGCGTGACTCGGGAAGGTCGGTCGCGGTGACATCGCCGGCGATCCACGTGATCGAATTGCCGCGGTCGCCGAGCCGTTGCCGGGAGGCCTGCAACGCCGCAATCGAGAGGTCGAGCACGGTCAGGTCACGAAACCCTCGCGCCAACAAGTCGTCGACCAAGGTGGATCGGCCGCCGCCGACATCGATGATCGGCGTCGCCGGAGCCAGCGCCAGCTGGTCGATCAGGCGCAGCGACTCATCCAGGTGCGGGCGGAACCAGCTGGTCTGCGTTTCACCCTTGTCCTGGTAAACCGCCTGCCAGTGCTCGCGACGGTCCTGGTTGGTCAGGCCGTTCATCCGACCGCTCCTTCCAGCGATACGTCCAGAAGTTTCTTGGCCTCGATCGCGAATTCCATCGGCAGTTCGCGGAACACCTGCTTGCAGAAGCCGTCGACGATCATCGACACGGCGTCTTCTTCGCTGATGCCGCGGGCCCGGCAGTAGAACAGCTGGTCGTCGGAAATCTTCGAAGTCGTGGCCTCGTGCTCGACGGTCGCGCTCGGGTTCTTCACTTCGATATAGGGAAAGGTATGCGCGCCGCAGCGCTTGCCGATCAGCAGCGAATCGCACTGGGTATGGTTGCGGGCGCCATCGGCGGTCTTCTCAACCCGGACCAGGCCGCGGTAGCTGTTCTGGCCCCGGCCGGCGCTGATGCCCTTGGACACGATCTTGGACTTGGTGCGCGCGCCGATGTGGATCATCTTGGTGCCGGTGTCGGCCTGCTGCCGGTGGTGGGTGAGCGCGACCGAGTGGAACTCGCCGGTCGAGTCGTCGCCGCGCAGCACGCAGCTGGGGTACTTCCAGGTGATCGCCGAGCCGGTTTCGACCTGGGTCCAGGAAATCTTGCTGCGCGCGCCGCGGCATTCGCCGCGCTTGGTGACGAAGTTGAAGATGCCGCCGACGCCGTTCTCGTCGCCGGGATACCAGTTCTGCACGGTCGAATACTTGATCTCGGCGTCGTCCAGCGCGACCAACTCGACCACCGCCGCGTGCAGCTGGTTCTCGTCGCGCATCGGCGCGGTGCAGCCTTCCAGGTAGGAGACGTGGCCCTTTTCTTCGCAGACGATCAGGGTGCGCTCGAACTGGCCGGTATCGCGGGCATTGATGCGGAAATATGTGCTCAGTTCCATCGGGCAACGCACGCCCCTGGGGATGAAGACGAAGCTGCCGTCGGAAAACACCGCCGAATTCAGTGCGGCGAAATAGTTGTCGCCGGTCGGCACCACGCTGCCGAGGTATTGCCGCACGAGCTCGGGATGCTCGCGCACGGCTTCGGACAAGGAGCAGAAGATCACGCCCTTCTCGGCCAGTTCCTTTTTGAACGTGGTGCCGACCGAGACGGAATCGAACACCGCGTCGACGGCGACGCCGGCCAGGCGCGCGCGTTCGTGCAGGGGCACGCCAAGCTTTTCGTAGGTGTCGAGCAATTCCTGGGGCACCTCGTCGAGCGAAGCGTACGTGGCCTTGGGCGCGGCGTAATAGCTGATCGCCTGGAAATCGATCGGGGCGATGTCGAGTTTGGCCCAGTGCGGCGGCGTCATGGTCAGCCAGTGCCGGTAAGCCTGCAGGCGCCATTCGGTCAGCCAGTCCGGTTCGCCCTTCTTGGCCGAGATGAAGCGCACGGTGTCTTCGTCGAGACCGGGCGGCAGGGTGTCGGATTCGATGTTGGTGACGAAACCGGCGCTGTACTTGCGTTGCAGGGCGCGCTCGATCTCGAGGTTTTCGGTTGCCATTTGGTCTTCGCCTGTCCTTGACCTCAGGTCCCGGCCAGTTGCAGCGGGATGGACCTGCGCGGCAGCATCTCGGCCAAGGTCACGCCGCGCAGGGCGTCGGCCACGACGGCATTGATGTCGCGCCATTTGCCGCGGACGCTGCAATGCGACTCGAGTTCGCAATGGCTGTGGTCGCCGCTGCATTCGGTGACGCCGACGCGGCCTTCGATCGCCTCGACGATCTCGATGACGCTGATCGAGGCCGGATCGCGCGCGAGCCGGTAGCCGCCGTTGCTGCCGCGAAAACTCTCGACCAGGCCGGCGTGGGCCAGCGGCTTGAGCACCTTGCTGACGGTCGGCAATTCCAGGCGCGCCTGCTCGGCCAATTCGTTGGCGCTGAGCACTCGCGTGGGCGACCGCGCCAGCGCGGTCAGTACCAGGGTCGCGTAGTCGGTGAGCTTGGTGACACGAAGCATCGGGTCGTCCGCCTATACAGTACCGAAATTGTACTGTATTGGCCGCGCCGGCTCAATTCCCGTCTTTCAGGCTTGGATTCAGCCAACCTGGCCGCCGATAAGCGTGCCGATCAGGTAGGTCACCGCGCCGGCGCCGCCGCCGATCGCGAGCATGCGCAAACCACCCAGCCAGGCGTTGCGACCGGTGAACAGGCTCAGGGCCGCGCCGGTGCCGAACAATCCCAGGCCCGCGGCCGCCGCGCCAACGTAGGCGGCGTTGGGCAACAACAGGCCGAAGAAGAAGGGCAACAGCGGCACCGAGGCGCCGATCGTGAACGAAATGAACGAGAAGATCGCCGCACCGGTCGGCGAACCGAGATCGTTGGGGTTCAGGCCGAGTTCCTCACGGGCGAGTACATCCAACGCCTGTTCGTGGTCCTTGACCAGGTGGTGGGCGAAGACGCGCGCTTCTTCGAGCGGCATGCCGCGCGCGGCGTAGATCAACGCCAACTCCTCGGCTTCGGCTTCCGGGTACTCCTTCAATTCATCGGCCTCAAGGCCGATCTGGTACTCGAACATTTCCCGTTGCGAGCGAACCGAGATGAACTCGCCCGCGGCCATCGACAGCGCACCCGCGAGCAAGCCGGCGATGCCGGTGGCCAGCACGGTGCCGGTATTTGCCGACGCGCCGACCATGCCCAGGATCAAGCTGGCGTTCGACACCAGGCCATCGTTGACGCCAAAAATCGCCGGCCGCAGGTTGCCGCCGCCGCTGCGGTGGCCGCGACCGATCGCCGCCACGTCGGTCGGCATGGCATGTCCGGCCGGGGCCGCCGCGCCATAGGCCGACAGCCCGCGGATCTTCATCGCGGCCAATGCCGGCTTCATCCGCTTCGGACCCAGGGTTCGCGCCAGGGCGGCGACCAGACGCGCCCGCGGTTCGGGCACGAAGGCCGGCTCGGGCTTGCCCAGCTTCGACAGTTCTCCGGCCCAGTGGACGGCCTGCTGCTCCGCCGCCGCCGCCAGGGTCTTGAACAGCGCCGACATGCGCGCTTCGGGTTCGGCCTCGGCCAGGGCACGGTAGAGCCAGGCGGATTGCTTCTCTTCGTGCCAGCTTTCGAACGGATTCATGGCGGGAGTTTCACACGAACCGCGCAAGTGCGCGACAATAGCCGACTGACCGGCCCATCCCATTCGCCATGCCCAAGTCCCACCTGATCGCCACCCGCCATTCGCGCATCCACGGCAACGGCGTTTTCGCCATCGCACCGATCCGCAAGGGCACCCGCCTGATCCAGTATCGCGGCAAGCTGCGCAGCCATGAAGAGGTCGACCAGGTCTACGCCGACGACATCGAGAGCGGCCACACTTTCCTGTTCACGCTCAACAGCGAATACGTGATCGACGCCAACGTCGACGGCAACGACGCCCGCTGGATCAACCACAGCTGCGATCCGAACTGCGAAGCGGTGCATGACGAGGACGACGGCGGCGACCCGAGCCGGGACGCGATCTTCATCGAATCGATCCGGGCGATAAAGCCGGGCGAAGAACTCACCTACAACTACGGCATCAAGCTGGCGGAAGCGCATACGCCGAGCCTGAAGAAGCTCTGGGCCTGCCACTGCGCCTCGCCGCAGTGCACTGGAACCATGCTCCAGCCCAAACGCAAGAAAAAATAACGGACTCAGCCCAGTCGGCGTTTTCGTTCCGGCGTGTAATGCCACCATGGATGCGGCGGTGCACCTTCCATGAAGCGCACTGCCGAGATGAAACAGTCGATCAGGCAGGGGTCCTGGCGTACGCCAGCCAAAATGTTGCTGCGGCGATACAAATCGTAAGGATCCTGGCCGAGCAGCTGCTGCGGCTCGGAGATACCGATTGCGCGCAGGTCGCCGGCAATCGATGGCCCGATGTTCGGGATGTCCTGCAAGCAGCGCGCTTCGGCAGCGAGTCTCGCCTTGGCCATCAGTCCTCCTCGTGATGTGGTTTGTAGGCGTCCATCAACTGCTTCTGGACGGCGCCCGGCACTGGTTCGTAATGACTGAACTCGATCTCGTAGCGGCCGCGCCCGGCGGTGGCGCCTTTTAGTTCTGCGGCGTAGTCGGTGAGTTCCGACAACGGCACCTGCGCCTTGACCACGATCTCGCCATCGCGCCCCGAATCAGTGCCGCTGATCTTCGCGCGCTTCGAGGCAAGCCCGCCGGTGATGTCGCCCATATGCATCTCGGGCACGTTCACTTCAAGGTTGACGATCGGTTCGAGGATCTGTGGCCGCGCCTTGGCGATGGCGTCGAGGAAGGCTTTCTTGCCCGCCGCGACGAACGCAACTTCCTTGGAATCGACAGCATGATATTTGCCGTCATGGACGATCACGCGCACGTCCTGAAGCTGGTAGCCGGCTACCGCGCCGCCATGCAGCACCTGGCGCACGCCTTTTTCGATGGCGGGCATGAATTGTCCGGGAATCGTGCCGCCCTTGACCGCATCAACGAACTCGAAACCAGTGCCACGCTTGAGCGGCTCGATCTTCAGGAACACTTCGCCGAACTGGCCGGCGCCGCCGGTCTGTTTCTTGTGCCGATGATGGCCTTCGGCTGTAGCGGAGATGGTTTCCCGGTAAGCAATGCGCGGTGGTCGCGATTTCACCTCGACACCGTAGCGCTCCTTCATGCGCTCGATCATCACCCGCAAGTGCAGTTCGCCGAGGCCGCGGATCACCGTTTCGTTGAGTTCCGGGTTGTGTTCAATATGGAAGCCCGGATCTTCCTCGGCCAACTTGTGTAGGGCCGTTGACAGCTTCTGTTCCTGGCCGCGCGCGGCGGCTTCGATGGCCAGGCCGAACATCGGTTTCGGGAATTCGATTGGCTGCAGGTGGATGTGGTCTTCGTCGTGGGAATCGTGCAGCACCGCGTCGAAATGGATTTCCTCGATCTTGGCCACAGCGGCGATGTCGCCGGGGATGGCTTGGTCGATCTCGACGTGTTCCTTACCCTTGAGCTTGAACAGATGACCGACCTTGAATGGTTTCTTGCCGTCGTCGATCAGCAGTTGCGTGTCTTTCTTCACGGTGCCCTGGAAAATGCGGAACACGCTTAGCTTGCCAACGAAGGGATCGTTGACGATCTTGAACACGTCGGCGATGACATGCGCTTTGGCGTCGGGACTGGCGATCATCGGCTCGCTGTTTTTCTGGAACGGCGGCGGGTTGCCTTCCAGCGGATTCGGGAACAGGCGCTCGGCGAGGTCGAGCAATTCCTTGACGCCGGCGCCGGTGCGCGCCGAGACGAAACAGACTGGCACCAGATGGCCTTCGCGCAGGCATTGCTCGAAGGCGTCGTGCAATTCCTGGCCGGACAGCCCGGCTTCGCCTTCCTCGAGGTAATGACCCATGACCTGTTCGTTGATCTCCACGACCTGGTCGATGATTTTCTGATGCCACTCGGACACCAGGCCAAAATCGGACTCACCCGACGGGTTGAAGAAGCAGTCAACGACGGCTTTTCCGCCGTTCGCGGGCAAGTTGAGCGGCAGGCATTCGTTGCCGAACTCGGTGCGCAGGGCATCGAGCAGGGCGCCGAGCTTGCCTGGCTCGGCGTCGATCTTGTTGACCACCAGCACCCGGCACAAGCCGCGCGCCTTGGCGACATCCATCATCCGGCGCGTGCCGTGCTCGACACCACTGCTGGCACTGACTACCACGCAGGCGGTTTCGACGGCGGAAAAAGCCGAGAGCGTTGGTCCGCGAAAATCAGCATAGCCCGGGCTGTCGATCAAATTGATATGGATGCCGCCGTGATCGGTATGGGCGATGGCGGTATTCAGGGAATGACCGCGGATTTTTTCCATCGGGTCGAAGTCCGACACCGTGGTGCCGCGTTCGACGCTGCCTGCCGTGGAGATTGCGCCGCCGGCATGCAGCAGGGCTTCGAACAGGGTGGTCTTGCCGGCGGAGGAATGGCCTGCGAGGGCCACGTTGCGGATCTGTTCGGTGGTATATGCCATGACGCCCTCCAGTGGCCGGACCCCTAGATTTCCACCGCTGCCAGTCCGGGTCAAGCCGCGCATAATGGCCGCTTTAACCACCCCCGAGGAGAGCACCATGGGCTTCAAGCGATTCGCGACGGCGTACTGGGAAGGCGACCTCCAGGCCGGCAAGGGCGCGATGAGCACACCGCAGAGCGGCCTGTTCGCGGACCAGAATTATTCCTTCAAGACCCGCTTCGGCGACGAGAAAGGCACGAACCCCGAAGAACTGCTGGCGGCGGCCCATGCCGGCTGTTTCAGCATGGCCCTGTGCGCCGTGCTCGGGCGCGAGGGTTTCACGCCGACGCGCATCGATACCCGCGCCGAAGCCACGATGGAGCCCGGCATGCAGCCGGGGCCGACCGTGACCGGCATGCACCTGGTCGTCAGCGCCAGCGTGCCCGGCATCAGTGCCGAGAAATTCGCCGAGATCGCCAATACCGCGAAGGCCGGATGTGTGATCTCGCGGGCACTTTCGGTGCCAGTAACTATGGAAGCAGCGCTGGGGTAAGCCGCCAGCTGTCGCGTCGCTGAACGCTTCCTAGTGAATTGGTGTGGATTAAGCCTGCGGTTAGCAGCGATCCGTATCTTGGGTCCTGCGCCAGTCCGGCGTTTGGAGCAAACAAAATGAAACGTCTCGCTGTCAGTGCCCTGGCCACCGCCCTCATCGCTGCTTCCGGCAGCGCGTTCGCCCACGATCGCGACAACGGCTACGACCAGTACAACGACTACAACGACGATGCCGGCTACAACTCCGGCTACGATTCCGACTACGACTACCAGGCCGGTTACCGCAACAACCGTTCGAATTCCGATACTGCCCAGGTGATCCGGGTCGACCCGATCATCGATCGCTATCGCGCCGAATCGCGCCAGCATTGCTGGATCGAGCAGTCCCGCTACGACGACCGCCGGTATTACAACCACGGCGGTAATGCCAGTGGCGCCTTGCTCGGGGCCGTGATCGGTGGCGCGCTCGGCAACCAGGTAGGCCACGGCGACGGCCGTGCCGCCTCGACCATCGCCGGCGCCGTCATCGGCGGTAGCATCGGCAACAACGCCAACCGCTACGATCACTACGACGGTTACAACGGCTATCGTGACGGTAGCATCCGCCGCTGCGAGCGCGTGGGCGACAACGGTCGCGACGGCTACGACGGCTATGACGAGCGCGTGGTCGCCTACAACGTGACCTACCGTTACGCCGGGCGCACCTACCACACGATCACCAATTACCACCCGGGCAACACACTGCGGGTCACGGTCAGCGTGCAGCCGGAAGCCAGCGGAGTCGCTTACGGTTACTGACAAGTCACGTGTACAACAAAACGAAGGGGCCGCGAGGCCCCTTCGTCGTTTCGGAATTGCGCGCGGTTTACCTACCAATCCAGCTCGCCGCGGATGACGGTCTGGCAGCAACCGCCGACCCAGACGTCGCGGGCGTCGTCGATCGACAGTTCGAGCGTGGCGTCGCGGCCAATCTCGCGGCCCTGGCTGACGCGGTAGCGGCGGCCGAGCGATCCGAGCGCGCCGGCTTCGTCGAGGAAGGCGGCGATCGCGGCGTTGGCGGCGCCGGAGGCGGGATCTTCTTCGATGCCGACGCCGAGCGGGAACGCGCGCACGACCATGTCGTAACTGCGTCCCGGGCAGCGCGCGAACACGCACAAACCCAGGCTCTGGGTCGTATCGGCGAGCCGCTGCACGGCGTAACGGTTCGGTCGCAGCAGGCGAACGCGCGATTCATCGGCCAATTCGGCCAGCCACCAACGGCGACCGCCTTCCACCAGGGCCGGCGGCGCCGTGCCCAAGGGCACATCGTGGAGGATGTCGAGCACCGCGTCGCCAGTCTCGGCGGCGCGCACGATGCGCGAGCGCGGCACCCGCACGGTCAGGGTACGCGAATTGCCATTGCCTTCGAGGCGGATCGGCAGGATGCCGGCTTGGCAGTCCTGCCGCAGCAGGCCGTCGCGCGCGCGCGCAAAACCGGCCTCGAGCACGGCGTGCGCGGTGCCGAGGCTGGGATGGCCGGCGAAGGCGATTTCCTTCTGCGTGGTGAAGATGCGCACGCGATAGTCGGCCTTGCTGTCGCTCGCCGGCAGCACGAAGGTCGTCTCAGCGAGCTGCGTCCAGGCGGCGATCGCTTGCATCTGTGCCGTTTCCAGGCGCTCGCCGCCGAACACCACGGCCAGCGGATTGCCGGCGCCGGGCTGTTCGGCGAACACGTCGATCTGCAAATAGGGCGATGTCATGCGAGCCGTCACCAGTCCAGCCTGCCATGAATGACCGTCTGGGTGCGACCGCCGATCCAGACTTCGCCGGCCTCGTCGATTTCGACCTCGACTCGTCCGTCCCGGCCCAATTCACGGCCCTGGCTGGCGACGTAGCAGCGCGCGGGCAGGGCATCGTTTTGTAGCAGCCAGGCGCCAATCGCGGCGTTGACGCTGCCGGTGACCGGATCTTCCGGAATGCCGTCGGCCGGGCAGAAGGCGCGCACTACCAGTTGGTAGTCCGGATGGTTGGCGCGCGCGAATACCGCCAACCCGACCGTTCCCGCCTCGGTGGTGAGTGCGGCGATCGCCGGCAGGTTCGCTGTCAGCGAGCGCACGTCGGCTTCGCTAGCAAGTTCGACCAGCAGCCAATGCGGGCCATTGTCGATGATGCAGGCGGGCAGGCCGCCGAGCGTCACGCCCGCGAGTGCCGGTGCCAGGAGTTTGCCGGCAAAGGCCATGTCGCGCTCTCGACCCTTGGGTGCGCGGACGAAAATCCGGCGCTGTGCGCTTTCGCCCTCGACGCGCATTGGCAGCAGGCCCGCCGCGCATTCTTGCACCAGCCGGCCGGCCTGCGCCGAGGCGAGCCCGGACTCGAGCGCGGCATGGGCGCTACCCACGCTGGGATGGCCGGCGAAGGGCAGTTCCTGGCGCGGGGTGAAGATGCGCACCCGATAACTGGCCGTCGCGGTGGTCGGCGGCAGCAGGAAGGTGGTTTCCGAGAGGTTGGTCCAGCGGGCGAAGGCCTGCATTGCCTGGTCGTCGAGTCCCTCGCTGTCGAGGACCACCGCGAGCGCGTTGCCGGCGCCCGGGCGATCGGCGAAAACATCGAGCTGCAGGAAGCGTCGGGAAGCGTGCATCGCTTATCATTCCAAGGTCTGCGCCATTGCGCGTCTTATTCTAGCCTTCCGGACATGCCTGCTGCCGCCCCCGCTTCTGACTGGATCGTCCTCAAGTTCGGTGGCACCAGTGTTTCCCGTCGCCACCGCTGGGACACCATCGGCCGGCTGCTGCGCGAGCGCACCGAGGGCGACATTCCTGAGCAACCGCCGGCGCGCGTGCTGGTAGTGGTGTCGGCACTCTCGGGTGTCACCAACGAGTTGCAGGCAATCATCGACCAGCACGCCGATGCCGTCGATGTCTCCGCCCGCATCGAAGCACTGATCGAGCGTCACCGTGGCGCCTGCGCCGAGATGGAAGTCGATGCCGAAGGCGTGCTTGGCGAACGCTTCGCGGCATTGCGTGCATTGGCCGGCGACAGGCGTGGCGTTAGCGCGGACCTCAGCTGGCAGGCGGAAGTATTGGCGCAGGGCGAGCTGATGTCTTCGACGCTGGGCGTGGCTTACCTTCGCACGCAAGGCTTGGCCGTGGACTGGCTCGACGCTCGCGACTGGCTCGAAGCGCGCGCTTTGCCGAATCAGAACGAATGGGCGCGGCGGTTGTCGGCGTCCTGCGCCTATATCGGCGACGACGAATTGCGCATGCGCTTCGATCGCAATGCCCGGTTGCTGATCACCCAGGGATTCATCGCCCGCCACCCGGACGGGGGCACGGCGATTCTGGGTCGTGGCGGTTCCGATACTTCGGCCGCGTATTTCGGTGCGCTGCTGCATGCCCGGCGGGTGGAGATCTGGACCGACGTGCCCGGCATGTTCACCGCCAATCCGCGCGCCGTTCCCGATGCGCGGCTGCTCTCGCGATTGGATTACGAAGAAGCACAGGAAATCGCCACCACCGGCGCCAAGGTGCTGCACCCGCGTTGCATCCATCCCTGTCGTGAAGCACGGGTGCCGATCTGGATTCGCGATACCGAGCGCCCTGACTTGGCCGGCACGGTGATCGACCACCGCGCCGTCACCGTGCCCGGCGTCAAGGCGATCAGCTCGCGGCGCGGCATCGTACTGGTTTCGATGGAAACCATCGGCATGTGGCAGCAGGTGGGATTCCTGGCCGACGTTTTCGAACGCTTCAAGCGCCACGGCCTGTCGGTGGACCTGATCGGCTCTTCCGAAGCGAACGTGACTGTCTCGCTCGATCCTTCCGACAATCTGGTCAGCTCGAACGTGCTCGATGCACTCTGCGCCGACCTTGCCGAAGTCTGCCGGGTCAAGGTGATCGCGCCGTGCAGTGCGGTCACGCTGGTCGGCCGTGGCATGCGTTCGCTGCTGCACAAACTCACCGATGTCTGGAGCGAATTCGGACGCGAGCGCGTGCACTTGGTCTCGCAAAGTTCCAACGATCTCAATTTGACCTTCGTCGTTGACGAGGCGCTGGCCGATGGCCTGTTGCCGCGTCTGCACGAAAAATTGATCCAGTCCGGGGCGATGCCGGTTGACGCCACCGAAGTGTTCGGGCCGAGTTGGCGGCAGATCGAAGCGAGCGCATCGCCGCGCCGTGTTTCCTGGTGGCAGCGCGAACGCTCGCAGCTGCTGGGCATGGCCGCGCAGGGCACGCCGCGTTACGTCTATCACCTGCCGACGGTGCGCGAACGCGCCCGTTCGCTGGCCGCGATCAGTGCGGTGAATTGTCGATTCTATGCGCTCAAGGCCAATCCGCATCCAGCGATTCTGGCCGTGCTCGACTCCGAAGGCTTCGGCTTCGAATGCGTCTCCGCCGCTGAGTTGGAACACTTGTTCGCAGTCCTGCCGACGCTCGACCCGACCCGCGTGCTGTTCACGCCCAGCTTCGCGCCGCGCGCGGAATACGCCGCGGCGATCGCGCGTGACGTCTGGGTAACGCTGGACAGCGTCTATCCGCTGCAACACTGGCCGGAATTGTTCGCCGGTCGGCAGATCGTGTTGCGCATCGATCCGGGTTACGGCCTCGGCCACCACGAAAAAGTACGCACCGGTGGTCGTGAGGCCAAGTTTGGTTTGGCACCCGAATCACTGCCTGAATTTATCGCGGCAGCACGCGCGACGCGGGCGAAGATCACCGTGCTGCATGCGCATGTCGGCAGCGGCATCCTCGACGCCAGCCATTGGCCGCAGGTCTACGCGCAACTGGTCGAGCTGGCCGACCGTATCGGCACCGTCGCTGCGATCGATGTCGGCGGCGGACTGGGCGTTCCCTATACGCCAGATGCCGAGGCTTTCGACATCGCTGCGTTCGGGCGCGAGCTCGCCAATGCCAAAGCGGCTTGGCCGCAATACGCCTTGTGGATCGAGCCGGGCCGCTATCTGGTGGCGGAAGCCGGCGTGCTGCTCACGCATGTCACTCAACTCAGCGACAAGCTTGGCCTGCGCCGAATCGGCTTGGACGCGGGCATGAACGCCCTGCTGCGACCGGCGCTGTACGGCGCCTGGCACGAGATCGTCAATCTTTCGCATCTTGACGAAGCCGACGGCACACCCGCCGATATCGTCAGGCCGATCTGCGAAACCGGTGACATGCTCGGCCGGCGTCGCGCTTTGCCGGCGAGCACTGCTGAAAACGACGTTGTGTTGATCGCCACCGCCGGTGCCTACGGTCAAGTGATGGCCAATCGTTACAACCTGCGCGCCTTGCCGCAAGAAGAAGTGCTCGATGACTGATTCCTCGGTTCAACTGATTTTCGACAGGGATGCGATCCGCGTGTTCCGGTTTGTGCGGTGCCGCTTCGATACTGCGACGGGCGTCGCGCTCTTGGTCTACGCCTTCGACAACGGCCCGGAGCTGACCGAGACGATCCGTTTTCCGGACGCGCCTTATGCGCTCGACGAGGCCCGCGCTGCTGCGGTGGAACAGGCGCTGCGCCTGCTGCACTTGATCGCCGGCGTGAGCTATTACAAGGCGGTGGTACCACCGGAAATACGGATCGATTCCTACGGCATTGATGCCGGCACGGCGGCGTTCCTGAGCGAAGTCTACGAGAACGGCCTGGGTGAGTTCGCTTATCGCAACGGCTTGAACCTGCGGGGGAAAATCGTGTTCCCCGCGAACAGCGTCGCGAATGAATTACCAGACATTCGTCTGTTGAAAGCCGCTCCTACGGGAGATTTGGGTATACGGTCGCACGCGCTCGTCGCGATCGGCGGCGGCAAGGATTCGTTGGTCAGCATCGAGGCCTTGCGTACGGCGGGTGTTGCGCAGACGGTCACATGGATTGGCAGCTCGCCGCTGATCAAGGCCTGCGCCGAACGCACCGGCCTGCCGACGCTGAATATTTCGCGAAGCCTGGCGCCGGAACTGTTCGAGATGAACAAGCAGGGCGCGCTCAACGGACACATCCCGGTGACGGCGGTGAACTCGGCGATCCTGGCGATGGCGGCCGTGCTGCAAGGCGCCGATCAGGTGGTGTTCTCGAACGAACGCTCGGCCAGTTACGGCAGCCTGATTCCAGGAACTGGCGAGGTGAACCACCAGTGGTCGAAAGGCTGGCAATTCGAACGCGATTTCGCCGCGCATCTGAAAAACCATGTCGCCGCCGACCTGAATTACTACTCGCTGTTGCGGCCGTTTTCGGAACTGGCGGTGGCGCGGCTATTCGCGCGCAGCGATCGCTACGACGCGCATTTTTCCAGTTGTAATCGCAACTTCCACATCCTCGGCGAGCGTCCGACCCAGCGCTGGTGCGGTGTCTGCCCGAAGTGCCAGTTCGTGTTCCTGGCGCTGGCGCCGTTCATGTCAAAACCGCGCCTGCTCAATATCTTCGGACGCAACCTGCTCGACCAGCCGGAACAGGCGGCAGGCTTCGACGCCTTGCTCGAATACCGCGAGCACAAGCCGTTTGAATGCGTGGGCGAGGGTGTGGAATCACGCGCGGCAATGGCCGCCCTGGCCGGCAGCCCGAGCTGGCGCGAGGACGCGCTGGTCGAACGCTTCGCCAGTGAAATCCGGCCGCAACTCGATCCCGCGTCGCTTGCCATGGCGCCCCTGCTGGTACCATCGACCGAACATGGCATTCCGCCAGCGGTGTGGGGAGCACTGCGTGCGCATTTCGGAGCTTGAGGGCAAGCGGATCGCAATCTGGGGCTACGGCCGCGAAGGCCGCGCCGCGCTCGCCGCGTTGCGTTGGCGTTTGCCGAGCCAGCCGGTGACGGTGTTCTGCAACGAATCCGAAGCCGCCATGCTGGCGACCAGCGAAGCGCCAGGGCTATCCATCGAGACTGAAGTGACTGCGGCAAAGCTGGCCGAGTTCGAGATCATCATCAAGTCGCCGGGTATCAGCCCGTACACGTCGCCGGCGGCGGATGCCAAACTCGCCGGTGCGCAATTCGTCGGCGGCACCGCGCTGTGGTTCGCCGAACATCCGTTGGAGCGAACGATTTGTGTGACGGGCACCAAAGGCAAGAGCACGGTCACCGCCTTGATCGCGCACTTGCTGCGTGCGGCGGGGCGACGCACCGCGCTGGCCGGGAATATCGGCTTGCCCTTGCTGGAATTGCTTGACGTCGAACCGCCGCCGCAGTACTGGGTGATCGAACTGTCCAGTTTCCAGACCGGCGATGCGATCGCGCCGGAAGTCGCAGTGGTGCTGAATTTGCTCCCCGAGCACCTGGATTGGCACGGCAGCGAGCAGCGCTATTTCGAAGACAAGTTGGCCTTGCTGATGCGCGCGCATCCGCGCCGTGCCGTACTCAATGCCGCTGATCCGCGCCTGGCCGCCCTGAGCCTGCCGCCCGACATCATGGTCACTTGGTTCAACCACACCGATGGCTGGCATCTGCGCGATAACGACGTCTATCGCGGTGAGTGGCGCATCCTTGATTCACGGCTGCTGCCGCTATCCGGCCGGCACAATTTGATGAACCTGTGCGCAGCGCTGGCCACGGTCGAAGCGCTCGGCCAGGATGCCATTGCGCTGGCGCCGAAAGCGCAAGAGTTCAAACCCTTGCCGCATCGCCTGCAATCGCTGGGCGTGCGCGATGGCGTGGAATTCGTCAACGATTCGATCAGCACCACGCCGCACGCCAGCATCGCCGCGTTGGATACGTTCAAAGGTCGGCGCGTGGCGATCCTGGTCGGCGGTTACGATCGTGGCCTGGACTGGGGCGTATTCGTTGAACGCATGTCGATCAATCCGCCGCGCGCGGTGGTGACCATGGGCATGAACGGCCCGCGTATCTTCGAATTGCTCAAACCCTTGCTGCCGAAAGGCCAGTTCGCTCTCGCCGCTGCCACCAACATGCGCGAAGCGGTTCGCCTCGGTCGCGAGTTGGTCGACAACGACGGCGTGGCGCTGCTGTCGCCGGGCGCGCCGAGCTTTCCCCGCTACACCGATTACGTGCAACGCGGCCGGCATTTCGCCGAACGCGCCGGCTTCGACCCGAACCTGATCAGCGCGATTCCGGGGCTGGGTGTTTCCTGACTCTTTGTTGGAGAAAATATCATGCGCGTTCTACTTGCTCTGCTCCTGTTCGCCACCAGTCTGTGCGCCCTGGCCGCGCCGCGCGCCGACAAGATCAGCTGGACCTACGGCGGCAAGACTTTCGACGGTTACCTGGTCTGGGACGACGCCAGCAAGGTCGCGCGCCCGGGCCTGCTGATGACGCCGAACTGGTACGGCGTCAACGACCATGCTGTCGCCAAGGCCAAGACCCTGGCTGGCAAGGACTACGTGATCATGCTGGTCGATGTGTACGGCCGCGGCCTGCGGCCAGCGAATCCCGATGAAGCCGGCAAGGCCGCCGGTGGCGTTTATGCCGATCCGGCCGGCATGCGCGGGCGGATCAATGCCGCGCTGGCCACCTTCCGCGCCTCGGCCGGCAAGGCGCCGGTGGATGTAAAACGCATCGGCGCGATTGGTTTTTGCTTCGGCGGCGCGGTGACGCTGGAACTCGCGCGCAGCGGTGCCGATGTCGCCGGCTTTGCTACTTTCCACGGCAATTTGACTACGAAAATGCTGGCCAAACCCGGTGATATCAAGGCACCGGTGCTGGTGATGAACGGCGCCGACGATACCTTCACGTCCGCCGAGGCGATTTCAGGTTTCGAGTCCGAGATGCGCAATGCCGGCGTCGACTGGCAGTTCGTCAATTTCGGCGGCGCCGTGCACTGCTTCGCCGAACCCGACGAAGACGGCTCGGTGATCAAGGGCTGCAAGTTCCATGCGCCGAGCTACCGGCGCAGCGTGCGGATGATGCACGAGTTCTTCGCGGAGGCTTTCGCGAAGAAGTAGCCGATTTGCAGGAACGCTCAGGAGCACTCCTGCAGAGACGAGTCAATTCCGCCGATCGATGGCGTATCGCGCGAGATCGCGCAGCGCCCGCATCCAGTCGTTGTCGGGCAGTCCGGAGAGTGAAGCGATCGCCGACTGCGCGTAACGTTCGGCCATGCGGTGGCTGTAGTCGAGGCTGCCGTGCGCGTGGATTGCCGCGAGCACGTCGGGGAGGGCGGCGACGTCGCCGTCGCGGATGATTCGCGCGAGGTGCGCGCGACCGCTAGCGTCACTCTGCGCCAACGCGTGGATCACCGGCAGCGTGGCTTTTCCTTCAGCGAGATCGTCGCCGAGATTCTTGCCCAGTGTCTCGGCGTCGGAGACGTAATCGAGCACGTCATCAGCGATCTGGAAGGCGTAACCCAAGGCCAGGCCGTAGTCATGCAGCCGTTGTTGTGTGGCAAGGTCTGCGCCAGCGATCAAGGCTCCGAGCCGGGTGGCGGCGGCGAACAGCACAGCGGTTTTGCGCTCGATCACACGCAGGTAGGCGGTTTCGTCGGTATCCGGGTTGTGCACATGCAGTAGTTGCAGCACTTCGCCCTCAGCGATCGCATTGGTGGTGTCGGCGAGGATGCGCATCACTGGCATCGCATCGAGTTCGACCATCAACTGGAAGCTGCGCGAATACAGGAAATCGCCGACCAGCACGCTTGGCGCATTGCCCCACAGCGAATTCGCGGTCCTGCGGCCGCGGCGCAGATCCGATTCGTCGACGACGTCATCGTGCAGCAAGGTCGAGGTATGGATGAATTCGATGATCGCAGCCAGCGTGTGTTGCTGGCTGCCGGAGTAACCGAGCGCCCGCGCCGACAAAATTGCCAACAATGGACGTAGGCGTTTGCCGCCGGCGGCGACGATGTGTTCTGAAATCTGGTTGATCAGCACGACATCCGACGCGAGCCGGGCGCGGATCAGCGCATTGACGGCGGCCATGTCACCGGCCGCCAGCGACTGGATGGCGGCTATATCGCTCGCGGGGGCGGCGGTCGATTCGGTCATGTCGACATTATAAGGGTGGCATCGCAAATATCCGGTATTGGCGTAGCTCCAGCCCGACCTGCTCGCCGCGTGCTGGCGGGCGTGCCACGCCATGGCCTGGCACATCCACCAGCAGCGACCGATCCTGCCCTTCGATCGTGACATCCAGGCTGACCCGCCCGGCCAACCGGTGCACGGCGGCGACTTTCGCGCGCAAGCCGCTACCCATGCTGGCCAGGGCGATGTCGTGCGGACGCGTGAACAGCGACGCCGGTCCCGCCCGGCAGTCGTTGACGGCGATGGCATTCGCCAATCCCGGCGCACGGAACACGCCATCGCTGACTTCACCAAAGATCTGGTTGGAGCGGCCGAGGAAATCGAACACAAAGGCCGAGGCCGGCGTGGAGTAGACGCTATCCGGGCTGCCATCCTGTTCGATCCGGCCTTCGTTCATCACCACTACCCGATCGGCAAGATCCAGCGCCTCCTCTTGGTCGTGGGTGACGAAAATCGTGGTGAAGCCGGTTTCATCGTGGATAGTGCGCAGCCATTGCCGAAGCTCGAAGCGCACCTTGGCATCGAGTGCGCCGAACGGTTCGTCGAGCAGCAACACGGTGGGATCAATCGCCATCGCCCGTGCCAGCGCCACGCGCTGCCGTTGCCCGCCGGATAATTGCGCCGGCAGCCGATCGCGTAGTGCTGCCAATTGCACCAGGGACAGCAGTCGATCCACTTTCGCCGTGATCTCGGCTTCCTTCGGGCGCTGCGCGCGTGGGCGCACGCGCAGGCCGAAGGCGATGTTCTCGAATACGCTCATGTGCGGGAACAGCGCGTAATGCTGGAACACGAAACCGACCTTGCGTTGGCGCAGGCTGAGCCGCGTGGCGTCGCGTCCACCAAACAACACCTGGCCTGCATCCACCGGCAACAAACCGGCGATCAGCCGCAGCAGCGTGGTCTTGCCCGATCCCGATGGGCCGAGCAACGCGACCAGTTGCCCCGATGGAATCGCGAGGTCGAGCGGCTTCAGCGCCGCGAAGCCTTCGAACTGTTTGCTGACGCCTTCGATCAGGATTTCCATGGGTTTGTATTCGGTGCTCGTATCAATGGGTACGAATTAATGGGGGCGGGCGCCACGCGCCAGGCTTTCGCCATGGCGGTGTTCCAGCCACAGCTTGAGGCCAAGCGTCAGCAGCGCCAGCAAAGTCAGTAGCGAGGCGACTGCGAACGCGCCGGCGGCGTTGAACTCGTTGTAGAGGATCTCGACCTGCAAGGGCAGCGTGGTGGTCAGACCGCGGATGTGGCCGGATACCACCGAGACCGCGCCGAATTCGCCCATCGCCCGCGCATTGCACAAAAGCACGCCATACAGCAGAGCCCAGCGCACGTTAGGGAAAGTCACCCGCCAGAAGATCCGCCAACCGCCGGCACCGAGCGAAGCCGCCGCTTCTTCCTGGTCGGCACCTTGCTGTTGCATCAAGGGGATGAGCTCACGCGCGACGAACGGGAAGGTCACGAAGAAAGTCGCAAGCACGATACCGGGAGTGGCGAAGATCAGCTTGAGGTCGTGCGCGCGCAACCAATCGCCAAACCAACCCTGGGCGCCGAACAGCAGCACGAATACCAAACCCGCGACCACCGGCGAGACCGAGAACGGCAGATCGATCAGCGTGATCAGCAGGTTCTTGCCGGGAAAACGAAACTTGGTGATCGCCCACGCAGCGGCGATGCCGAAGATGATATTCGATGGCACGCACAGCAAGGCCACCAGTAGCGTGAGCCGAATGGCGGCGAGTGTGTCGGGTTCCAGGATGGCGCTGGCATACGCATGCCAGCCCGCGGCCGAGGCCTCGATCAGGACTGCTGCCAGCGGTAGCAAAATCACCAGCGCGATCAGCCCGAGCGCCGCGCCGATCAGCAGGCGACGCAGCCATGCGGGCTCGGTCAAGCCGCGGCTGCGCTCAGGCGGGTTGGCCACGGGCGAGCCTCCGTTGCAGCGTATTGACCAGGAACAGGATCAGGAACGATGCGCCGAGCATCAGTGTCGCGATCACGGTGGCGCCGTGGTAGTCGAATTCCTCCAGGCGGATGACGATCAGCAGCGGGGCGATTTCGGAAACATAGGGCAGGTTTCCGGCGATGAATATCACCGAGCCGTATTCGCCGACACCGCGCGCGAACGCGAGCGAAAAGCCGGTCAGCATTGCGGGAAGAATTTGCGGCAACACGACTTTGTAAAGCGTGGTGAAACGGTCCGCACCCAGCGACGCCGCGGCTTCCTCGTGTTCGTGGTGCAGACTCTCCAGCACCGGCTGCAAGGTGCGCACGGCGAATGGCAAACCGACGAACAGCAAGGCGACGATGATCCCGGCCGGCGCGTAAGCAATCTTGATCCCGGCGGCTTCGAGGCCATGGCCGAGCCACCCGTTGCCGGCGTAAATCGCGGTCAACGCGATGCCGGCCACCGCCGTCGGCAAAGCGAAAGGCAGATCGATGACGGCATCGAACAAGGTGCGGCCCGGGAAGCGATAGCGCACCAGAACCCAGGCGATCAGTGTGCCGATCAGCGCATCGATCAACGCTGCGATCAAGGCGCTGCCGAAACTCAGTTTAAGCGCTGCCAGAACGCGCGCATCGCTGGCGATCGCCCACCAACCGTGCGCGCCCAGTCCCGCCGCTTTCACCAACAACGCAATCAGCGGGATCAACACGATCAGGCTGAGCCACGTCAGGGTAACGCCCAGGGTCAGGCCAAATCCCGGCAAGGGCCCGGCCTGGCGCCACCGGCGTGCGAGTGCGGAAGCCATCATGACCCTGGTTTGAAAATCTGATCGAACAAGGCGCCATCAGCAAAGTGCGTGGCCTGCGCTTTTTTCCAACCGCCGAAAGCGTTGTCTATGGTCACGACGCTGACCGGGCGGAAAATGGCCAGGTCTGCCGCTGATACCAGGTCGGGGCGGGACGGGCGGAAATGGTTCTGCACCGCCAGTTGTTGGCCGCGCGCACTGTAGAGGAACTGCAGGTACGCCTCGGCGACCTTGCGCGTGCCGTGGCGATCCACGTTCTTGTCCACCACTGCCACCGGTGGTTCGGCCAGGATGCTGATGCTGGGAATGACCAATTCGAAATTCTTGCCTTCGGGTTCCGACAGCGCCAGATAGGCTTCGTTTTCCCAGGTGATCAACACATCGCCGATGCCACGATTGACGAACGTGGTGGTCGAGCCGCGCGCACCGGTATCGAGCACTGGGACATTGCGGTATAGCCGAGCCATGAAATTTTTCGTAGCTGCCAGATCGCCCTTGCTCTGTTTGGCGGCGTAGACCCAGGCGGCGAGATAGTTCCAGCGCGCGCCGCCGGAGGTTTTCGGATTAGGCGTGATCACAGCAACGCCGGGGCGCACTAGGTCGCCCCAATCGTGGATGCCCTTGGGATTGCCCTTGCGCACCAGGAACACAATGGTCGAACGGTAGGGCGCGCTGTTGTTCGGCAGGCGGCCCTGCCAGTTGGCGGGCAGCAGGTGGCCTTTTTCGGCGATGGAATCGATATCGGCGGCCAGCGCAAGCGTCACCACGTCGGCTTCCAGGCCGTCGATCACGGCGCGGGCCTGCTTGCCGGAACCGCCGTACGAGGACTGGATGGTCAGGTTTTCGCCGGTCTTGGTCTTCCACTGGGCAGCGAATTCAGCATTCACGGCCCGGTAGAACTCGCGGGTCGGGTCGTAGGAAGCATTGAGCAGGGTGACGTCTTTGGCCGCCGCCAGGCCGGCGGCGCAAACGGCAATGCCAATGAGAAGCGCAGGCCCGAAGCAATTCAATGCAGTTCCCCTGAAATGCGTTGCCAGGCGATGCCTGGTCTGGCTGCGCCTAATTCACATAGAACTTATATGATTTAGCGCAGCTGTCAAGTGCCCGGTTGATATCGGCACTTGTCGATCGGCTCGTGAGAGGGGGAAGCTGGCCGCTATCGGCCGGGCGGGGCTTGCTCAGGCAGCTTCGCTGGACGGTTTGGACGGCTTGGCTTGCTTGGTGCGCCGTCGCGGCGGGCCGGCGGCTTCGGACAAATCACGCAGGGTGCGGGTATCGACGACATCGGACATGGCGGTTCGTACGTCCACCATCAGCAGTCGCAGGGCGCATCGGGCCGGATCGACGCAGTCGTCGCAGGGGCGGTAACGCGTGTGGCTGGCACAAGGAATCGGTGCGAGGGGGCCATCGATGGTGCGGATGATTTCGCCAATGTTGATCTGCTCGGCGGGCCTTGCCAGGCGATGGCCGCCGCGGGCGCCGCGCTTGCTCTCGACCAGGCAGGCATTGCGTAGTTCAACCAGGATGGTCTCAAGGAATTTTTCCGGGACTTGTGCATCCTGGGCAATGTCGCGCGCCTGCGTGTACCCGGCTTCGTTCCGGGCCAGCGCACTCAGGGCTCGCAATGCGTATTTGGCTTTCTTGGTAAGCATTTCATATACACAATATATGGATAAGCCCGGCCCGGTCAAGCGCGGGCGATCCGGGCAACATTGAGGCGTTTTCCGACACGCTACCGTGTCAACTCCGGAACGACACGCGCGGCGGTTATAATCCAGACTGCCTGTCACCGAACTGACAACAAGGAACGTCCCATGGCTCGCGGCATCAACAAAGTCATTCTGGTAGGCAACTTGGGCAACGACCCGGAAATGAAATACACCCAGGGCGGCATGGCAATCTGCACCTTGAGCCTGGCCACCACCAGCGTGCGCAAGGACAAGGACGGCCAGCAGATCGAAAAGACCGAATGGCACCGGGTCAAGTTGTTTGGAAAGCTCGGTGAGATCGCCGGCGAGTACCTGAAGAAAGGTCGCCAGGTCTACATCGAAGGCTCGATCCGCTACGACAAATTCACCGGCGCTGATGGCGTGGAAAAATATTTCACCGATATCGTCGCCGACGACATGCAGATGCTTGGCGGTCAGGGTGGTGGCGAAGGTGGCGAGCGACCGCAGCGCAGTGCTGCACCACGCAGTGCTCCGGGCGGCAACGCGCCGCGTGGCGGCGGCTCCGCACCGATGCCGCCGGCGCGCAACGACGAGCCCTATCCCGATGACGACATCCCGTTCTGAGTCCGGCCTGCCGGTTCGATCAGCCAGTCAGGGGTGCGGCAGGTGAAATCCTGGCTGGTAACGGGCGGCGCCGGCTTCATCGGCGCCAACTTCGTGCTCGAAGGCCTTGCCGCAGCTGGCGTGCGGATCGTCAATCTCGATGCGCTGACTTACGCCGGGAACCGGGACACCTTGGCGTCGCTCGAACACGATCCCCGGCACCGCTTCGTACACGGCGATATCGGCGACCGCACGCTGGTGGCAGCCTTGCTCGCCGAGCACCGGCCTTCGGCGATCGTCAATTTCGCCGCTGAAAGCCATGTCGATCGCTCCATCGATGGCCCAGCCGCATTCGTGCAGACCAATGTTGTCGGCACGCTGTCCTTGCTCGAAGCTGCGCGTGATTACTGGGGTGCTTTGCCGGAAAACGAAGCTGCGCAATTTCGCTTCCTGCATGTTTCCACCGATGAAGTCTATGGCTCGCTGGGTGACTCCGGTGCCTTCACCGAAGAAACTCCGTATGCGCCGAATTCCCCGTATTCGGCCAGCAAGGCCGCGTCCGACCACCTGGTGCGCGCTTTCCAGCATACCTACGGCCTGCCGACGCTGACCACGAATTGCTCGAACAACTACGGTCCGTTCCAGTTCCCGGAAAAGCTCATTCCACTAGTGATCCAGAAAGCGTTGGCCGGGCAGCCGTTGCCGGTCTACGGCAATGGCAAGAATGTGCGCGACTGGCTGTTTGTCAGCGACCATTGCGCGGCTATCCGGCGCGTGCTCGATGCCGGCCGCGTTAGCGAAACCTACAACATCGGTGGCGACGCTGAACGCCAGAACATCGCCGTTGTGAAGACGATCTGCGCGTTGCTCGACCAGCGCCGGCCGCGCAGCGATGGCTTGCCACGCGAATCGCAGATCAGTTTCGTCGCCGATCGCCCAGGCCACGATCGCCGCTACGCCATCGACGCCAGCAAGATCAAGCGGGAACTGGGCTGGCGACCAACGATGGGTTTCGAAGAAGGCATCGCGCGCACCGTGGACTGGTATCTCGACCACGACGCCTGGGTTCGACGCGTGCTTGATGGCAGTTATCGGATGCAACGGCTCGGGAGCGTTATCGAATGACACGCAAAGGCATCGTGCTCGCCGGGGGTTCCGGCACCCGGTTGTATCCGATCACCCAGTGCATCAGCAAGCAACTGCTGCCGGTGTACGACAAGCCAATGATCTATTACCCGCTCAGCGTGCTGATGCTGGCCGGCATCCGGGAGGTGCTGATCATCAACACCCCGCACGAACAGGTCTTGTTTCAGCGGTTACTCGGCGATGGTTCGCAGTGGGGCATGCGCATCGAATACGCCGCGCAGCCGAGCCCGGATGGCCTGGCCCAGGCTTTCCTGATCGGTCGCGAGTTCCTCGCCGGTGCGCCCAGTTGCCTGGTGCTCGGCGACAACATTTTTCACGGACAGGGCCTGAGTGACCTGCTCAAGCGTGCCAATGATCGCGAGCATGGCGCTACCGTGTTCGGATACTGGGTGAAAGATCCCGAGCGTTACGGCGTCGCTGAATTCGCCGCCGACAGTCGCGTGGTCGGTCTGGAAGAAAAGCCTGCGCAGCCAAAATCGAATTACGCGGTCACCGGCCTGTATTTCTACGACGGCCGCGCCTGCGACTATGCCGCTGACCTGAAACCGTCGGCGCGCGGCGAACTGGAAATCACCGATCTCAACCGCCGTTATCTTGATGACGGCATGCTGCACCTGGAGAGGCTCGGTCGCGGCTACGCCTGGCTCGATACCGGCACCCACGAATCGCTGATCCAGGCTGGCAACTTCATCGAGACCATCGAAGCGCGGCAGGGTTTGCGCGTCTGCTGCCCGGAAGAGATTGCCTACTTCAACCGATGGATCAATGCGGCGCAATTACGTGCCCTGGCGCAGCCGTTGGCCAGGAACAGTTATGGCGAGTACCTGTTGAGATTGCTTGAGCATGGACGCATTGAATGAAATTCACCGATGCCACGCTGTTGGGCTGCAAGTTGATCGAGCCGAAGATCCACCGCGACGATCGCGGCGTGTTCTTCGAAAGCTGGAGCAAGGCCGGCTGGGCCGCGCAGGGGCTCGATCTCGATTTTGTGCAAAGCAATGTCTCGGTATCCGAGCGCGGCGTGTTGCGTGGCCTGCACTACCAGTGGCCGCATCCGCAGGGCAAGTTGGTCAGCGTGCTTGAGGGCGAGGTCTACGATGTCGCCGTGGACATCCGCCGAGGCTCGCCGACCTGCGGACGCTGGACGGCGGCCGTGCTCAGTGCGGAAAATCGCCGTGAATTCTGGATTCCGGCGGGCTATGCGCATGGCTTCGTGGTGTTGTCCGAGCGTGCGGTCTTCCACTACCTGTGCACCGCGCCGTATGTGCGTGAAGCCGATCAGGGCCTGCGCTGGAATGATGCACGTCTGGCCATCGATTGGCCGGTCAGTGCTCCGCGCCTGTCCGAAAAAGATGCGACCCTGCCTTTCCTTGACGACATCGCGCCTGAACGCTTGCCGGAGTGTTCCGTATGAAAATCCTGTTACTCGGTGCTGATGGCCAACTCGGTTACGAACTGCATCGAAGCTGCGCGCCGCTTGGGGAAATCCAGGCTTACACCATCAGTGGCAAGCTGCCCGGCGGCCAGCGCTGCGGCCAGATTGATTTCACCCAGCCCGACCTGCTGACCGCCCTGGTTGTCGAGCATCGCCCGCAATTAGTACTCAACGCCGTGGCGCACACCGCGGTCGATCGTGCTGAAGATGAGCCAGCGCTGGCGCAGCGCATCAACGCCGAAGCCGTGGCCGAACTCGCGACAGCCTGCAAATCGCTCGATGCCAAGCTGGTGCATTACTCGACCGACTACGTGTTCGCTGGCGATGCCCGCCGGCCGATCCGCGAAGACGATCCAACCAACCCGGGCAGCGTGTACGGGCGCAGCAAACTCGATGGCGAGAATGCCGTGCGCGACAGCGGCTGCGCGCACATGATCCTGCGCACCGCCTGGGTTTATGGCGCGCGCGGGCAGAACTTCCTGCGCACCGCATTGCGGCTAGCGCGCGAGCGCGACGAGATGAGCGTGGTCAATGATCAGGTCGGCTCGCCAACGCCCGCGCGTTGGCTCGCGGCTTCGACCGCGCTGGCGCTGGCCAAACATCCCGATGCCGAGGGCACCTGGCATGTGGTCGCGAGTGGCGAATGCAGTTGGCATCAGTTTGCGATGGCCATTGTTGGCGATGCCCTGGTCGCCGGCCTGATTCCGCGTGCACCGAAGTTGACCGGGATCCCGAGCAGCGACTATCCGACCAAAGCCAAGCGCCCGACCTACTCGCGCCTGGACACCAGTAAGTTCGCTAGCGACTTCGGATTCCGCCTGCCCGACTGGCGCACCGGCGTGCGCGAAGTCATCGGCGAGCTGGCGGAAGCGAAGACTGGCTGATCACGAAACTTCGGCATCACTTGACTCCATGCATCCACCGCCTCAGCCAGGGTGCGGCGATGAACGCCAGGACGCCGCAAGCAATGCCTGCCCAGGTGAGTTTCCAGAACAGGTCACCGTAAGTATGTGCGGCGGCGGCCCATGCGGCACTGTGTTCGACCACGGCGCCGGTGTCTTCGATCGAAGCGAGCGTCCCTAGTTTGTGCGCGAGCATTTCTGAAAATGCCGTAGCCAGGAACCAAGTGCCCATCATCAAGCTCGCCACGCGCGGCACCGACAACTGGGTGACCGCCGACAAGCCAACCGGTGACAGGCACATCTCGCCCACCTCCAAGATGAAATAGGCCAGCACCAGCCACCACACACTCGCCCAGGTGCCAGTATCGCCCGCGCTCTGTGCCGCCCACGCCAAAGGAATGAAGGCCAAGCCACCGGCGAGCAAGCCGAAGGCGCTTTTCGCCGGTTTGCCCGGATCGAGTGCGCGTCGGTCCAGCCAGCCCCACAGCCAGGTGAACAGAGGTGTCAGCAGCAGGATGAACGGGCCGGGGAGGAAAGTAAGCGAGCCGGCGGTTTGCTCCTCAAAGACCGCCATGCCCAACGTCATCAACAAGGTGATGGCGGTGCATACGAGAAACAGAGTCAGCGGTAGCCGCGATCCTGGTTGTTTCTGTTGCCAGCTCATGGCTGCCATGAATGATGCCGGCATCAACAGCATCGGCAGGATGAAATACCAAAGCGGCAGCCCGTTGGCGTATATCAGCGACGGGAAAAAATTCTTAGTCAGCATGCGGTCGGTGAACACCACCCATGAGCCATAGGTCTGCTCGTAGAGGGTGAAAAAAACCAGTGCCATGAAGATAAGCACCATCAATGCGATCATCTGCTGGCGTTCAACCAGCGAACATTCGCGCAGGACAAAGCGCGTGAACCACACCAGTACACCCGTCAGCATCGCCAGCATCAGCAGTTGCGCCAGTGTGATGTCCACGCCAATGTCGAGCGCGAAGGCGTTGTTGCCGGTCGCCCACATCAATCCGGCAACCGGTGCCAGCGCCAGGATCGCACCGAGGTAGATCAGGTGTTCCCGACTGATTCCCGCCACGCGTTGACGCAATTTTTCCGGGGCCGGCGGCTCGGCCTGGCCTTGCAGGTATTTCTGTCCCCACAGGAACATCCCCAAGCCGGCGAGCATGCCAATACCGGCCGCACCGAAGCCCCAGCTCCAGCCCTTGGTTTCGCCGAGTACACCGCAAACCAGCGATGCGAACAGGCCGCCCAGGTTGATGCCGGCGTAAAACAGCGAAAAACCGGAATCGCGCCTCGGATCGTTTTCCGGATACAGCTTGCCAACGATGACCGAGATATTGGGCTTGAGGAAGCCCACGCCCATGATGATCAACGCCAGCGAGAAATAGAAAACCAGCAGAGCCGTTTCATCACGCTGAGCTACACCATCGACCATGTGCGCGGGCGTGCCGTGATAAGCCATTCCGAAGTGGCCGAGGCATAGAAGAATTCCGCCGAACACCACTGCCTTGCGCATTCCCAGCCAACGATCGGCGAGCATGCCGCCGAGCACCGGCAGGCAGTAGACCAGACCGCCGTAGGCGCCAAGCAGATTCAAGCCACCGGTATCGCCGAACAAGTGGTATTTGGTCAGGTACAGCAGCAGCAGTGCCTTCATGCCGTAGAAGGAAAAGCGTTCCCACATCTCGGTGAAGAAACAGACGTACACGCCCTTGGGATGGCCGAGGAACTCGTCGCGGTCGAGCGGGGCGGCAATGGTGGTCACGGGTGGACTCCGGCGGGCTGCTGCAGGCAAGTATGCCAGCAGCGGTTGGACAACGGATTCGGGTAGCATGCGTGGCATGAGCACGACCCTGATCCTGATCGCCATCACCTGCGCGGTTTCGTTCACCGCCTTCAACAACCCCAAGATGATCGCCGCGCTGATTCTGTGGCCGCCGGCGGTGGCTCGCGACAACGATTATTACCGGCTGATGAGCTACGGCCTGGTGCACGCCAATTTCCAGCATCTGCTGTTCAACATGATCACCCTGTATTTTTTCGGCCGGGCGATGGAGGATTTCTACAACGCCGAATTGGGCCAGTACGGTTTTGCTTTCTTCTACGTGCTCGGGCTGGTCGCCTCGATCCTGCCGACCTACTTGCGGCACCGGGACGACGCCAGTTATCGCAGCCTCGGTGCCTCCGGCGGGGTCTCGGCCGTGCTGTTCGCCTTCATCCTGCTCGAGCCCTGGGCGACGATCTACGTCTACGTGATCCCGGTACCGGCGATCGTCTATGCAGTCCTCTATACCGTCTACTCGGTTTATATGGACAAGCGCGGCGGCGACAACGTCAACCACAGCGCGCACCTGTGGGGCGCAGCCTATGGCGCCCTGTTCACCATCATCATGGAGCCGCGCGTGCTCGGCCATTTCCTGATCAGCCTGGCGAGCCCGACCTGGGGTTGAGCCCGCTCCAGGCAGGGGTCGTGTAGGCAGGGAGTCGTCTAGGCAGGGCGGGCGTCTCGTGCCACCATCGCGACACCTCCGCGACCGGCACCGACCATGACCCCGACCTCGACCGTACCCCGCACCGAGTTCACTTTTCGAGGCCTGGTCATCGGCATCGTGATCACCGTGGTGTTCACTGCAGCCAATGTCTTTTTCGGGCTCAAGGCCGGCCTGACCTTCGCGACCTCGATCCCCGCTGCCGTGATCTCGATGGCGATCCTGCGCTACTTCAAGGATTCGACCATCCAGGAAAACAACATCGTGCAGACGGTCGCCTCGGCGGCCGGCACTTTGTCCTCGATCATCTTCGTCTTGCCGGGGCTGATCCTGATCGGCTGGTGGACCGGTTTCAATTATTGGACGTCATTCGCGGTCTGTGCTCTCGGCGGCATCCTCGGCGTCATGTATTCGATCCCGCTGCGCCGCGCCCTGGTCACCAACTCCGACCTGCCGTATCCGGAAGGCGTGGCTTGTGCCGAAGTGTTGAAGGTCGGCGCCGGTGGCGACGCCGCGGCCGCCGAATCCAACCGTGTCGGCCTGCTCGCGGTGTTGTGGGGCTCGATCGTGTCCGGCGTGTTCGCCATCGTGGTCGCGACCCGCACGTTCGCTGGTGACTTCGCCCGCTACTTCCGCATCGGTGGCGACTCGGGCGGCGTCTCCGGTTTCGATTTCTTCCTCTCGTTCGCATTGTTCGGTATCGGCCATCTGGTCGGGCTGTGGGTCGGCATTGCGATGCTGGTCGGCGCCGTGATCGGCTGGGGCTGGGGTGTGCCGCATTTCTCCGCGCTCGATCCCACCGGCGGCGCCATCGCTGACCTCGCCAATGCGACTTGGAGCCACAAAGTACGTTTCGTTGGCGCCGGCACCATCGCCGTCGCCGCGGTCTGGACCCTTGCGAAGTTGGTCAAGCCGGTCTTCAGTGGGCTGGCGTCGGCCATGGCCGCGTCGCGGGCTCGGGCCAGCGGCAACGCTGGTTCGCTGCCGCGGGTGGAGCAGGACATTCCGATCGGCCAGGTCGCGCTGATTTCCCTGGCCTGCCTGTTGCCCGTCGGCTGGCTGTTGATGAGTTTCGTCAACACTGCCGGCCAGGGCCTGCAGGATCACATGTTGCTGCTGGTGGGCGCTGGCTTGCTCTACATCGTGGTGATGAGTTTCTTCGTGTCCACGGTCTGCGGCTACATGGCCGGCCTGATCGGCTCCTCGAACAGCCCGCTGTCGGGCATCGGCATCATCGTGGTGATCGGCGCGGCCCTGCTGCTGGTGTTCGGGGTGCGCTCGTCGTTGCCGGCGGAGAGCGAAAAAGCCTTGGTCGCCTTCGCCTTGTTCGTGACCTCGATAATTTTTGCAGCGGCTGCGATCGCCAACAACAACCTGCAGGACCTGAAAACCGGGCAACTGGTGGACGCCACGCCGTCCATGCAGCAGTGGGCGCTGGTGATCGGCGTGATTGCCGGCGCGGCGATCATCCCGCCGATCCTCGACCTGCTCAATCATGCCTATGGCTTCGTCGGCGCCCCGGGCCCGCAACGCCCGCACGCGCTGCCCGCGCCGCAGGCCGGGCTGATCTCCGCGCTCGCTTCGGGCGTCATCCAGAACAACATCGATGGCAATTTGATCAAGATCGGCGCCGCGATCGGCGTGGTCATGATCGTGCTCGATGAACTGCTGCGCAAGATGACCAAGTCGGTGCATCTGTCGCCTCTGGCGGTCGGCCTGGGCATCTACCTGCCGACCCAGAGCACCCTGATGGTCGTGGTCGGCGCGGTCGTCGGCTGGTGGTTCGATCGCCGTGCCGATCGCGGCGCCAAGCCGGAAGCGACAAAGCAACTCGGCGTACTGCTGGCCTCGGGCATGATCGTCGGCGAAGGTCTGGTCGGCGTCGTGGTGGCGGCACTGGTCGCGTTCTCCGACAAGCTCGGTTTCGCCAACCGCGATTTCCCGCTCAATCTGGTCAGCGACGATTACGCGAGCGCACCCTGGCTCGGTGGCTTTTCCCAGTCAGCCTGGATTGGCGGCGGCGCGTTCGCGCTGGTGATGTTCGTGTTGTACCGCTGGGTCGAGCGCCTCGGCCAACGCAGCGCATGAAGGGCAAACACATGATTCGTCGTTTCCTGATCCAGGGGCTGCTGCTCGCCACTCTGCCGGTGATCGCTGATGCCGCGCGTCCTTTCGATGCCCGCGACCTGGTGACCCTGGAGCGGATCTCCAGCCCGGTACTGTCTCCGGATGGACGCAAGGTCGTGTTTGCCGTGCGCCAGGTGGATTACGCCGCCAACAAGGCCAGCACCGGCTTGTGGATCGAGGATCTGTTCGCGCGCGATGCTGCGCCTCCGGTGCGCTTCACCGCTGATGGCATGAACGTCAACAGCCCGGCGTTTTCACCTGATGGCCGCACCGTGTATTTCCTCTCCGCCAAGTCCGGCTCGTCGCAACTGTGGGCGCAAGCGCTCGCCGGCGGCGCGGCGGTGAAGATATCGGACTTCGCGCTCGATGTCGGTGGTTACAAGCTTTCGCCGGACGGCAAGGCAGTGGCGTTGAGTTTCGAAGTATTCACCGACTGCGCTTCGCTCGCCTGCAGCAAACAACGCCTCGATGCCGCCGAGGCCGACAAGGCCAACGGCCAGATCTACGATCGGCTGTTCGTTCGCCACTGGGATAGCTGGGCCGATGGCCGGCGCAACCAGCTGTTCGTTGCGAATTTCAGCGCCGACGGCAAGCTCGATGGCGAACCGCTCAAGCTCAGTCGCGGCATTGATGGCGACGTGCCGTCCAAGCCCTTTGGCGACATGACCGACGTGGCGTTCGCGCCGGATGGCAAGAGCTTGGTCTTCTCGGTACGGATCGCCGGCAACAGCGAACCTTGGTCGACCAACTTCGATCTTTATCGAGTACCTGCCGACGCCAGTGCCGCCCCGGTCAACCTGACCGCCGCGAACATGGCCTGGGATGCCGGCCCGGTGTTCAGCCCCGACGGCAAGACGCTTTATTACCGTGCGATGAAGCGGCCCGGCTACGAAGCTGACCGCTTTGCCCTGATGGCCATGGACATCGCTACCGGCAATCGTCGGGAGATCGACGCGAAGTGGGATGCTTCGGCCAATACCATCGTGCTGTCCGGCGACGGCTCGAAGATCTACACGCAGGCACAGGAACTCGGCCAGCTGCCGCTGTTCCGGGTCGACATCGCCAGCGGCAAAGTCGAGCCGGTGGCCGGCGATGGCACCGTCAGCGGCTTCGACCTGGTCGGCGACAGCCTGGTATTCGTGCGCGACAACATGCGCTCGCCCGGTGTGTTGTTCGCCGCCCGCGCCGATGGCAGTGCCGTGCGCAAGCTCAGCAACAACAACGAGGACAAACTCAAGGACATCGCCTTCGGTGAGGTCGAGCCGTTCACGTTTGTCGGCTGGAACAACGAAACCGTGCACGGCTATGTGGTCAAGCCCTGGAACTACCAGCCGGGCAAGAAGTACCCGGTCGCCTTCCTCATCCACGGTGGGCCGCAGGGCAGCTTCGGCAACGATTTCCACTACCGTTGGAATCCGCAGACCTATGCCGGGCAGGGTTTCGCGGTGGTCATGATCGACTTCCATGGTTCGACCGGTTACGGCCAGGCATTCACCGATGCGATTCGCGAGCACTGGGGCGATCGCCCGCTCGAGGACCTGCAAAAAGGCTGGACCGCGGCGCTGAAGAAATATGATTTCCTTGACGGCAACCACGCTTGCGCACTCGGCGCCAGCTACGGCGGGTTCATGGCCTACTGGATCGCCGGCAACTGGAGCCAGCCGTGGAAGTGCATAGTCGCCCATGACGGTGTGTTCGACAGCCGCGCAATGGCCTATTCGACCGAGGAGCTGTGGTTCGACGAATGGGAGAACGGTGGCACGCAGTTCCAGAATCCCGAGAGTTATGAACGTTTCAACCCGGTCAACCACGTCAAGGACTGGAAAGTGCCGATGCTGGTCGTGCATGGCCAACTCGATTTCCGCATTCCGGTCGAGCAGGGTATTGCCGCGTTCACCGCTTTGCAGCGCCAGGGTGTAGAGAGCAAGTTCCTGTACTTCCCGGACGAAAATCACTGGGTTCTCAAGCCGCAGAACAGTGTGCTCTGGCACGACACCGTCAATGCCTGGCTCAAACGCTGGACCGGAGCTCAGTGACATGGCGGCGGATGCCGGCCTGGACCTGGCGAAACTCCGGCGCAGCTGCGCGCAGTGCTCGTTGCAGGTGCTATGCCTGCCGGCCAGCATCGGCGTCGAGGGCATCGAACGACTCGACAGCATCGTCCTGAACCGGCGGCCACTGCAGCGCGGCGAGTCCTTGTTCCATTCCGGTCAGCCGCTCGGTTCCTTGTACGTTGCCCGCGAAGGCGCTTTCAAGACCCTGGCGATGGATGGCGATGGCAACCAGCAGGTGATCGGTTTCCACTTGCCGGGCGAACTGCTCGGGCTCGATGCCCTGGGCACTGGCAAGCATGCCTGCGACGCACAGGCCCTGACCCATGCCAACGTCTGCGAAGTGCCGCTGGCGCAGCTCGAGTCCGTTGCGCAACAAGTGCCCGGGCTGCAGCACCAGTTGTTGCGTATCGTCGGCCAGGGGATCAATCGCGACCAGGGCCATATCGAGATGCTAGGCCGGCGCAACGCGCACGAGCGGATGGCGATTTTCCTGCACCAGATATCGGCGCGTTACCGGGCGCTTGGCCGCTCCGGCGAACGATTTCTATTGCCGATGAGCCGCGAGGACATCGCCAGTTATCTCGGCTTGGTGATCGAAACGGTCAGCCGTACCCTGGGCAAGATGCAGGAAGAGGGCCTGATCGCCGTCAACGGCCGCGAGATCACCGTTCTCGACGCGTCCAGGCTCGACGCACAGGCGCACGATCGAAACTAGCCGTCGGACACGGCGCGGCAACCCAGCGCCTGCAGCCACTGGTGTGCGGATGCGTTATGTGCCAACCACGGCGCCGATAGCGTGAGCATGCCCGCCAATGCGATTAGCGTCGCTGCTGCGACACGCCAGCGCGGTTGCGCCAGCCGGCGTGCGAAATGCGCGCCGCTCCAGCTCACACCGGTCATCAAGGGCAGCGTGCCCAGCCCGAACGCGAACATCAGCAAGGCGCCATGCCAGGCGCTGGCCTCAAGCCATGCCGCCATCAGCAGAGTTGTGCTCAAACCACAGGGCAGCCAGCCCCAGAACACGCCGAGCACCAGCGGCCGCGCCGCGCCGTGATCGGGAATAAATCGCTCGCGCAGCGGCCGCAGGCCTTGCCAAGCCGAATGCCCGAGTCGCGTCAAGCCATGAAATGGTGCCGGGAACAAGAGTCGCGCCGCCGTGAATATCAATACCAATCCGACCAGCGCGCGCACCCCGGTGCCGATGCCTTCCAGTCGTGCCGCACGCAACAGGCCGCCACCGAGACCACCGACGATCGCGCCGGCCAGCGTATAGCCGCCGATGCGGCCGAGGTTGAGCAGCAATGCATGCCGGAATGCGGAGCCTGAGCGTGTGCTTGCCGAAAATCCGGTGGCGATGCCGCCACACATCGCCAGGCAGTGCACGCCGCCGAACAGGCCGCTGAGCAGTGCGGCAGCCAGCGCGATGAGGTCAATCGGCATCGTGTTTCCGCGCTGGCGCGTCGTCGTCGCGCAGGATATCGATCGCGGCGCTGTCGAGGTCTTCGAACTGGCCGCGACGCACCGCCCAGAAAAACGCGCCGATGGCGATGCCCAGCAGCACCAGCGAAATCGGGATCAGCACCAGCAGGATTCTCATGGCGCGGCGTCCGGCCCACGCGCCAGGCGCAACGCATTCAGGGTGACGCCGAGCGAGGATCCTGCCATGCCCAGCGCCGCCCAACCCGGATGGATCCAGCCGCTGGCGGCGATTCCGACGGCGACGGCGTTGTAGGCCAATGCCCAGCCGAAATTTTGCCGGATCACCCGGCGCGTCCGCCGCGCCAGCAAGATCGCTTCGGGAATGGCGGAAAGGCCGTTGCCCAGCAACAGGATGTCGGCGCTGCGCTGCGCCATCGCCGAGCCATGACCCATCGCCATGGAAACGTCGGCGCCAGCCAGCACCGGCGCGTCGTTGATGCCGTCGCCGAGCATCAGCACGCGTCGCCCTCGCGCCTGCAGTCGACGGATCGTCGCGAGCTTTTCCTCGGGGCTTTGCCGTGCGCGGTAGTCGTCGATGCCAAGTTCCGCGCAGATCGAACCGACCGCCGGTTCGGCGTCGCCGCTGGCGACCTGCAAGGTCAAATCGAGCGCACGCAAGCGCGACATCGTGGCGGCGGCGTCGCTGCGCAGCGGATCGGCCAGCTCGAAGCGCGCCAGCGCGCGTCCGTCCTCGGACAGCCAAAGCGCACCGTCATCGGAATTCCCGCAAGCGAAATCCGCACGGCCCAGGCGATAGCCGTGACCGGCGTGCCGACCTTCGACGCCGAATCCCGGATGCAGGCATTGGTTCGTCATTTCCACACTGGGCGGTTGCGCGAAAGCCTGCGCCAGCGGATGCCGGTTGTCGCGTTGGAGCGCCGCGGCCACGGCCAGTGCTTCGAATTCATCGCGGCCATCGAATGTATCGGTACGCACCAGCGTCGGCTGACCCTGGGTGAGCGTTCCGGTCTTGTCCAGCAGGACGGTGTCGACATCGGCGAGGCGCGCCAACGCATCGGCGCCGAGCACCAGCACGCCGCGACACGCCAGCGCATCGTTCGCCGCCGACAGCGCCGCTGGCACCGCCAAGGACAGCGCGCACGGGCAGGCGGCGACCAGTACCGCCAGCGCGACCGCGAATGCGCGGCCGCCGTCCAGCGGCCACCAGAATGCGAATGCCGCGAGTGCCAGCGCAAACATTGCGATGACGAACCAGCCCGCGATCCGATCCGCGTTCCGCGCCAGCGCTGGCCGCTGCGCCTGCGCGCGCTCGACCAGGCGCAGGATCTGGGAGAGTCGGGTCTGGGTGCCCACGCCGGTGATGCGCAGTCGGGCCGGTTGCGTCAACGCGACGCTGCCGGCGTAAACAGCGTCGCCGACGCGTTTGCCGCAGGCGGCCGATTCGCCGCTGAGCAGGGATTCGTCGAAGGCCGCTTGCGGATCGAGCAATACACCGTCGGCCGGCACCGGGCTATCGGCCTGCACCCGGATTTCGTCGCCGATTTCGAGGTCGTGGATCGGCACCTGCTCGGAGCGTCCCTCGCGCACTCGCCAGGCCAGCGCCGGTTGCGCCCGAGCCAGCAGGTCGAGCCGCGCGACGGCGCGCAATCGGGCGAAGCGTTCGAGCAAGCGCGCACTCAGCAGGAACAGCACGAACATCGCCGCCGCGTCGAACCAGACGTGCGGACCGCCGCGCAGCGTTTCGATGAGGCTGGCGAAATACGCGAGCAGGATCGAACTCGCCGCCAGCGTGTCCATGGCCGGATGGCGCAGGCGCAACTCGCGCACCATGCCGGCCAGGAAAGGCATGCCGGAGTAGAACACCACCGGCGTGCAGACCATGAAAGTCAGCCAGCGGAACAAGTCGCGCGTGGCGTGCGGCATCGTGCCATTGCTGTCCAGGTACAACGCCTCGGAAAACATCATCGCCTGGGTGGTGGCCAGCACGGCCAGCCCCAGTCGCAGCAGCATCTGATTGCGTTCGCGCCGGCGTTCGCGCTCCAGCGCCGCGCCTCCCGCCAGGTGCGGTCGATAGCCGAGCCCCGCCAGGCGTTGCAGCAACGCGGAAAGCGCGGTGAGTTCGGGTCGCCAGCCGAGTCGCAGGCGGCCGGTGACGGCATTGACGCTGACCGCGTTGACGCCGGGCTCGCGCATCAGCGCCCGATCGATCAACCAGGCGCAGGCGGCGCAACGAAGTCCTTCCACGGCAAGCGTAATCTCGCTCCCTTCGTCGCTCTGGCTGACGTGGCCGTGCTGCACGTCGGGGCGATCCCATGCCCGGTAATCCTCGGCATCGACCGCGATCCGGTTGCCGTCGGCACTGCGCAGGCGATAGTAGTCATCGAGGCCGGCATCGTGGATCCAGGCAGCCGCGGCGGCGCAACCGGCGCAGCAGAATTCACCGCCGGCGCCAGCGACAACTTCGCCACAATGCCGACAGGATCGCTCCGATGCTTCCAGGGCCGCTTCGGCGCCGAGCGCCAGCGTGTTCAAGGTGGTGCCACCGGTAGCGGCTGTGTCTCGTGCTGCGCTTTCGTGGTTTGCGGCGCAGGGTCAGGCGCCCGATGACTCTCGCCATCCTGTGCGGCCAACCACAGGGTAACCAGGCCGCCGACGATGGTCGCCAGTGGAATTCCGACTATCAGCCACAACACCGGTCCTGCCGAGCGCGCGCGCGACCCGTTCATGGCGAGGCCGGACCGAAGAAGCGCGAAACTTCCTTGATTTCCAGGCCGGTGTCGGCGTCGCGGACGACGAAGCGCAGGTCGACGCGGCCGTGCACCGATCCGGGTTTCGCTTCGACCGTCAGCGGCACGGTCAGCACTTCCTCGGGCGCGGCATGGACGTGGTCCTGATCGAGATCGAGCTTGAGCGGAGCATTCGATTCCAGGCTGATGACGAAGGTATGCGCCTTCGCTTCCTTGTTGACCAGGCGCAGGACGTAGCTGTTCTCGATCTCGCCATCGTCGTCAAGGCGGAACAGTTGTTTGTCGCGTATCACGTCGACGATGAGGGGCTTGCGCAGGGCGATGCCACCGATGGTGCCGCCAAGCAGCACCAGCAGCAGCAGCGCGTAGATAACGATGCGCGGCCGCAACAGGCGAACGAGCTTGCCATCGACGGCATTCTGGGTGGTGTAGCGGATCAGCCCGGGTCGATAGCCCATCCGGTCCATCACCGTGTCGCAGGCATCGATGCAGGCGCCGCAGGCGATGCACTCGTACTGCAGGCCATTGCGGATATCGATGCCGGTCGGACAGACCTGCACGCAGATCGTGCAGTCGATGCAGTCGCCCAGGCCTTCGGGCGAATCGGCAGTCGCTGGCGCCGGGAGGTCGGCCATATCGTCCACGGCCAGGGCGGTGGTGGCGCGCGCGCCCAGGCGCAAGTCGGCGGCGCTGCGATGGTGGGCGGCGGCGATCACCGTGCTGGTGGCGACATCGACCGGCAGCAGGCCGCGGGCGCGTTCGAGCACGCTGGCCAGCGTGCCTTTCTTGCGCGCGCCGCGCGGTTCGCCGCGCATCGGGTCGTAGGCGATGATCAGGGTGTTGCGGTCGAACATCGCGCTCTGGAAGCGCGCGTACGGGCACATGTATTTGCAGACCTGTTCGCGCAGCACGCCGGCGTTGCCCCAGGTGGCCAGCGCGTAGAACAGCACCCAGAATGATTCCCAGCCGCCCCACTGGAACGGAACCATTCGCTCGGCCAGCCCATGGATCGGCGTGAAGAAACCAACGAAAGTGAAGCCCGTCCAAAGCGCAAACAACAACCACAGCGAATGCTTGGCCAATTTGCGGCGCAGCTTGTTCGCCGACCAGTGCGCGGCGTCGAGCTTCATGCGCTGGGCGCGATTGCCCTCGGTCCATTGTTCCATCCACAGGAATACTTCCGTCCACACGGTCTGCGGACAGGCGTATCCGCACCAGAGGCGACCGGCCAGCGCGGTGAAGAAGAACAAGGAAAGGCCGGCCATGACCAGCAACAGCGCCAGGAAGAAGAAATCCTGCGGCCAGAAGCTCAGCCCGAAGATGTAGAACTTGCGCGCCGGCAGGTCGAACAGCACGGCCTGGCGTCCGGCCCATTGCAGCCACGGGAAGACGTAGTACATGCCGAGCAACACGACCACCGCCAGCACGCGCAGGCGCTGGAACACGCCGGAGACCTCGCGTGGGTAGATCTTGCGTTCGGAAACGTAGAGCGCGCTGTCGTCGCCTGGTTCGTTTAGAACCAACTCGCTGGGAATGGGCCGCGGCATGGTCTCAGTCGCGGCTCAACGGCCGGTTGAAGCGGCTCGCCGGACGCAGCAGGATCCAGGTGAACAGGCTCGAACTCGCGGTGGCGATCCAGAACAGGAAGAAGGCGATGGTGTAGCCGGCCTCGCGGCTCAGTTCCACGCCGGGAAAGGTAATGTCGCGCAGCATCAACGGATCGACAAAGGCGAAAAACACCATGGTCGCCACGCCCGCGGCGAAGAACGAGGGCCACAGGATCGCCCCGACCTTTTGCGCAAGCGGCCGGCGCGGGTGGTCGAAGGGGCGTTCGGCCTCGATTCTCATCGTGTCGCTCCGGTTGTTACTGCCGATGCGACAAGGAGTATACGTAGGCGGCGACGAGGCGGCTGCGAGTTTCGCCCAACTGCAGGCGCCAGGCCGGCATCTGGCCGTTGTGGCCTTTCTCGATGGCGCCGCGGATGTCCTCGATGCGATTGCCGTACAGCCAGTAATCGTCGGTCAGGTCGGCCGAGCCGAGCACCGGATTGCCCTTGCCTTCAGGTCCGTGGCAGGCCGCGCAGATGCCGGCGAAGGTCGCTTTCCCGGCGCTGGCCAAGGCCGGATCCACCGGCAGGCCCGACAAGCTCTGCACGTAGACTGCGGTGGCGGTGATATTGGCGTCGCCGCCGAGCGCGGCCCCGAACGGCGGCATTGCCGCCTGGTGGCCATCAAGTACGGTCGCCAGGATCTGCTCGGGCGCGCCACCCCACTGCCACTTGTCGTCGCTCAGGTTCGGGAAGCCCTTGGCGCCGCGTGCATCCGAGCCGTGGCACATCGCGCAATTGTTGGCGAAGATCCGCCGGCCCGTGGTCACCGCCCCCTGGTCGCGGGCAATCGCGTCGATCGGCTGGTTCGCATACGCGGCGTAAGTCGCAGCGAGTTGCTTCTCGGCTGCCGCTTGTTCGGCAGCCAGCTGGCCGCGCGAACTCCAGCCACCCTTGCCGGCGAAATTTCCGAGGCCCGGATACCAGGCCAGGTAGCCGATGCCGAACACGATGGTGATCCAGAACAGGTTGATCCACCATTTCGGCAATGGCTTGTTGTATTCGGTCAAGTCGCCGTCCCAGTGATGGCTGGTGGCGTCCGAAGGCGGATCGCCAGGGCGGCGTTTGGCCGTCCACCAGAGCAGCCAGGCCGCGCCGCCGATATTGAGCGCGACCAGGAAAATGACGTAGATCGACCAACCCGTGGTCATGGCGCGTTCTCCGAATTTCCAACGTTATCTTCGAGTGGCAGCCGCGCCGCTTCTTCGAATTCCGATTTGCGTTTGCCGCTATAGGCCCAGGCGGTGCCGCCAAGGAAACAGGCCAACAGGATGGCGGTGACGATTCCGGAAATCATGGCGGTCAGTCCTTGGGCGCGTGCTTGCCGAGGCCTTGCAGGTACGCGATCAGCGCGTCCTGCTCGGTCTTGCCCGCCAGCGCTGTCGGCGCATCGGCGATGTCGGCGTCGCTGTACGGATCGCCCAGTCGTTTGAGCGCGCGCATGTCGGTCATGATCTCCTCGGGATCTAGCGTGTTCTTCGCCAACCACGGATAGCCGGGCATGTTCGATTCCGGAACCACGTCGCGCGGGTTGTCCAGATGCACGCGATGCCAGTCGTCGGAGTAGCGGCCGCCGATCCGGGCCAGGTCCGGTCCGGTGCGTTTGCTGCCCCACTGGAAGGGCCGGTCGTAGACCGACTCGCCGGCCAGGGAATAGTGGCCGTAGCGCTCGGTCTCGAAACGCAGCGTGCGCACCATCTGCGAATGGCAGTTGTAGCAACCTTCGCGCACGTAGATGTTGCGACCTGCCAATGCCAGCGCATCGTAGGGCTTGACCCCGGGCAGCGGTTGTATGGCCTCGGCCTGGTACATCAGCGGAACGATTTCGGCCAGGCCGCCGAAGCTGATGACGACCGCGATCAGGATCGCCATCCAGCCAATATTGGTTTCGAGTTTTTCGTGACTCATGGCGTTCCTCCGGCGATCGCGTTGTCGGCGGGGGCGGGCGCCACCGGCACCGTGCGCGGGCCTTTCGCCAGCTGGAACGTACGCACCATGTTCACCGCCATGATGATCATGCCGGTCAGGCAGAGCAGGCCGCCGGACAGGCGCACCAGGTAGTAGGGATAGGTGAACTTGACGATCTCGACCCAGGCATAGGTCAGTGTGCCGTCGGGGTTGGTGGCGCGGCTCATCAGACCCTGCCCGATGCCCGAGACCCACATCGAAGCCGCGTACAACACCACGCCGATCGTGTGGATCCAGAAGTGGACGTCGATGAGCTTCATCGAGGCCATTTCCTTCAGCCCCAAGGTGCGCGGGATCAGCATGTAGATTGCGCCGATCGAAATCATCGCCACCCAGCCGAGCGCGCCGGAATGCACATGGCCGATGGTCCAGTCGCTGTAGTGGCTCAGGGCGTTGACGGTCTTGATCGACATCATCGGCCCTTCGAACGTGCTCATCATGTAGAACGAGATCGAGACGATCATGAACTTCAGGATCGGATCGGTGCGCAACTTGTACCAGGCGCCGGAAAGCGTCATCACGCCATTGATCGCGCCGCCCCAGCTCGGTGCCAGCAGGATCAGCGAGAACACCATGCCCAGCGATTGCGCCCAATCGGGAATCGCGGTGTATTGCAGGTGGTGCGGCCCGGCCCACATGTAGATGGCGATCAGCGCCCAGAAATGCACGATCGACAGCCGATAGGAATACACCGGCCGATTGGCCTGGCGCGGCACGAAGTAGTACATCATCCCGAGGAAGCCGGCGGTGAGGAAAAAGCCGACCGCGTTGTGGCCGTACCACCACTGCACCATGGCATCGACGGCGCCGGAATAGATCGGGTAGCTGTGCGTGAGCGAAGTCGGGATCGCCAGCGAATTGACGATATGCAACAGGGCGACGGCGATGATGAACGAGCCGTAGAACCAGTTCGCAACATAGATGTGGCGGACCCGGCGCTTGGCGATGGTGCCGAAGAAGACGATGCCGTAGGCGACCCAGACCAGGGTGATCAGCACGTCGATCGGCCAGATCAGCTCGGCGTACTCCTTGCCTTCGGTCAGGCCCATCGGCAGGGTGATTGCCGCCAGCACGATGACCAGTTGCCAGCCCCAGAACACGAAACTGGCCAGGGCATCGGAGATCAGCCGGACGTGGCAGGTGCGTTGCACGACGTACAGGCTGGTGCCCATCAGGGCGCAGCCGCCGAAGGCAAAGACCACCGCATTGGTGTGCAGCGGCCGCAATCGGCCGAAACTCAGCCAGGGGATGTCGAAATTCAGCGCTGGCCAGTACAGCTGCGCGGCGATCAGGCAGCCGACCAGCATGCCGACGATGCCCCAGACCACGGTCATCACGGCGAAATGCCGGACCACCGTGTCGTTATAGGTCTCTTTCACCATTGCATCGACCACCATCACGCTTCCCCTTCTGAGCCATGGACATAGTGTCGCCGGGCTGGCCGGACCGGCGTTTGACTTGAGTCAATTGCGACCAGCTACAACCACTTCGCCTTGCGCAGCCAGAGGTAGAGGCCGGTGCAGATAGTGGCGGAGACACCGATCATCGCCCAGTAGCCCCAGGGCTCGTCCAATTCGGGCATGTGGTGGAAGTTCATTCCGTACCAGCTGGTGAGCAGGGTCGGGGCGGCAAGCAGGGCGGCCCAGCCGGCCAGGCGCTTGACGATCTCGCCCTGCGCGACAGTGACCAGCGACAGGTTCACGCTCATCGCCGCAGTCAGCATTTCGCGCATGGTGTCGGTGGCTTCGTTGACGCGCACCACGTGGTCGTGGACGTCGCGCAAATACACATGCACTTCTTCGCGGACCATGCTCGAGTGGAAATTTTGCAGCTGATTGAGCAAGTCCTGCAGCGGCGAAGCAGCCAGACGCAGTTTGGTCAGGTCGCGCTTGAGTTCGTAGAGGCGATGGATGGTCTCGCGCCGATAGTCCTCGGCGAAAATGTCCTTTTCCAGGTCGTTGAGTTCACTCTGGTACTCGGCAACGATCGGGAAATAATTATCGACCACGGTGTCGAGCACCGCGTATAGGCCGTAACTCGGGCCGAGCTTCATCAGCTCGTGATTTTTTTCGCAGCGTTCGCGCGCGGAACTGTAAGGCAAGGACGCACCGTGCCGAACGGTCAGCAGGTAGCGCGGGCCGATGAAGACGTGGGTTTCGCCGAATTCGATCTGGCCTTTCACCACCTGCGCGGTGTGTAGCACCAGGAATAGCGAATCTCCGTACAGCTCGACCTTCGGCCGCTGATGCGCCTTGAGCGCATCCTCGACGGCCAGCGGATGCAGGTCGAATTCTTCCTGCATTTTCTGTAGCAGCGCTTCGTCCGGTTCGTACAGTCCGACCCAGACGTAGCCGCCGTCATCTTCGGCAAGTGCGTCGCTGATCTGTTCAAGCGTGAGATCGGCGCCGCGGCGACCGTCACGGTTATATCGGGCGAGGTTTCTAACCATGGCGTCGCGGGTGTCGGTCATGCCGGCATCATAGGCGATTCGACTACTTTTCCAACGCCCGCGCCAGGGCCCAATGCAGCGGCAAGAGCAGCAGCACCCATTCGAGGTTCTGCTGCGGCAGGAACGGCAGGAACTTCAGGAATCCGGCGATGGCGGCCATGCCTGCGATCGCCCAGAGCCAGAACCGGTATGCAGGTGATGCCGCATGCCCGCGCGCTACTCGCCAGCCACCGGGAAGCAGCAGCATGCAAAGCGGGCTGAGCAGCAGCAGGTTCTGGTTGCCATGCGCGAATACATGCTCGCTGCCCAGCCACAGGAATGTCATCACAGCGCCGAGCACGCTGGCGACTAGCCAGAACGGCAGCGCAAGCGCCGCCAGCAGTCGCGGTCGCCGTGAGCCGAGCATGAGTACGCCGGTTGCCAGTGCGATTCCCAGCAGTAGCGCTGCGATCCGCCAGTGTGGTGTCTCGACAGGCGGCTGCGGCAGTCGGTGCGGCAGCACGATCTGTTCGGATTGCACCAGCGGGCGGCCATCGGCGAGTTTCACTTCGCGCAGCGAGTCGCGCAGCCGCATCGGGATGAAGGCTTCCTCCCAGCGTGTCAGTGGACGATCGGCGGTGCCAGCCAGGCCGAGGTCGAAACCCAACGCCATCCATTTCGCCGGCCAGGCCAGGCGCACCGATTCGCTGCGATAAGTATTGCCCTGCGAACGCCCGGATAATTGTTTTTCCAGAAGTCCGCCCAAGGCCTGGTCGAGCCGGTCGCGGACCTTGGTCGCGCAATTGGCGGTGTAGTACTCGTAGCGATAGCGCGAATTTTCCGGGCGCGCGTTTTCGGCCAGTGCAGCGGCCAGCGCATTCGCGTGGGCGGCGTCGATGTTCAACCACTGCACGGCCACGCCGCGACCTTCCTCGTGGTACGAATTCAGGTCTTCTTGCACCGGCAGTGCGACCAGCAAATAGTTCATCCGGCCGCGGGCGAAATTACCGACGAAGCCCGGCTCGTCCATGTCGAAGAAACCGTAGTTGTAGGATACGCCCGCGCCGGTCGCGCTGTCTTCGATCAGGATCGCGTCGTGGCCAAAGCGTTCCCAGAACTCACCTCCCGGCTCCATGGTCAGCAGGCCCACGCGCAGCGGCGCATCGGCCAAGGTCGGCATCGGCAGGCAGGTTATCAGCGCCAGCAACAACCACGTGGCTAGCGCTGAAGCGTCAGCCCGGTGCATGCATGGAAACGATGAACGAATGCACGCGCCGGCGGTCGGCGCGACCGACCCGGAAATGGAAGCGGTCGAGCGTGAGTTCCTCGCCGGCCTCGGGCAGGTGGCCGATGGCGTCGTTGACCAATCCGCCGACGGTGTCGTACTCGTCGTCGGGGAAATCGGCGCCGAACTGCTCGTTGAAGTCAGCGATGGGCGTGAGTGCATCAACCAGATACTGACCATCGGCTTGTGCCGCGATCATCTTGGCCTCGTCGGCGTCGTCGTGTTCGTCGTCGATTTCGCCGACGATCTGTTCGAGTACGTCTTCGATGGTCACCAGGCCGGCAACGCCGCCGTGCTCGTCGACCACGATCGCCATGTGGTTGCGCGACAGGCGGAATTCCTTGAGCAGCACATTCAGGCGCTTGGACTCGGGAATCAGCACCGCCGAGCGCAGCAATTCGCGGACTTGGCCCGGGCCGCCGTCGGCAACGATGCCGCGCAGCAGATCCTTGGCCAGGAGAATGCCGAGGATGTCGTCCTTGTCATCGCCATGCACCGGAAAGCGCGAGTGGCCGGATTCGACCACCAGCTTCATCAGGTCGATGAATGCGGCGTCGGCCGGTAACGAGACCATTTGCGAGCGCGGAATCATGATGTCGCCGACCTGGCGCTCGGAAACCGTCAGCGCGCCTTCCAGCATCTTCAGGGTATCGGGGCCGATCAGGCCATTGCTCTGGGCATCGCGCAGGATCTCGACCAGGTCCTCGCGGTCTTGCGGTTCGCCGGAAAAAGCCTGGCTCAGGCGTTCGAGCCAGGAGCGGCGTTCGTGCGGGGTACTGTCAGGATCGTCGGACATGAAAGCGGAACAGGCGCCGGGTGGCGGGTGCCTAGTCTAGCAAATGGCTGGTTTCAAGCCGGACCACAGTCCAAGCACGTACCGGCTCAGCTTTCGAAGTAAGGATCGGAGTAGCCCAGTCCGGCCAGGATTTCGCGCTCGATTTGTTCCATCAGCACCGCTTCCCGCTCATGGTGATGGTCGAGCCCAAGCAGGTGCAGCACGCCGTGGATGGTGAGGTGGGCGTAATGGGCGGCCGGCATTTTGCCCTGCTCGCGGGCTTCGCGGGCCACGACCGGGGCACAGATCACCAGGTCGCCGAGCAGGGGCAGGGGCATGATGACGCCCGCCGGCAATTCCGCCGGAAAACTGAGCACGTTGGTGGCGTAGTCCTTGCCGCGGTAATGGCGGTTGAGCGAACGACCCTCGCGGGCATCGACCAGGCGGATGGCCAGGTCGGCCTTGCGGATACGTCCTTCGCACGCGGCTGCGACCCAGCGTCGGAAGCTGTTCGCCGCCGGAATGCCGGCCCGGGGCAGGCCGTAACTGACGCTGACATCGAGCTGGATCGGGCCGCGGGTCATGGTCGAAGTCTAGCAGTGGATACCATCAACGGCGGCCACCCGGCCGCGCAGGGAATTGGCCATCACTTCGGTGATCAACACATCGATGAACTGGCCGACCAGGCGCGGATGCCCGGGGAAATTCACGTAGCGCATGTTCTCGGTGCGGCCGGTGAGTTCGGTGTTGTCGCGGGTGCTGGTTTTTTCCACCAGCACGCGCTGTACCGTACCGACCATGGCTTCGGAAATTTTTCGCGTATGGGTGTTGATCGCCGCTTGCAGGCGCTGCAAACGCGCCAGTTTCACCGCTTCTGGCGTATCGTCGGGCAAGTTCGCTGCCGGCGTGCCCGGGCGACGCGAGTACACAAAAGAATAGCTCTGGTCGAAACCGATGTCGGCGATCAGCTTCATGGTCGCTTCGAAATCCTGTTCGCTCTCGCCGGGGAAACCGACGATGAAATCCGAGCTCACGCAGATGTCGGGCCGAACCGCACGTAGTTTGCGAATTCGCGCCTTGTATTCGAGCGCGGTGTGGTTGCGCTTCATCGCGCCCAGGATGCGATCCGAGCCCGATTGCACCGGCAGATGCAGGAAATTCGCCAGCTTGGGCACGTCACGATGCGCTTCGATCAGGCTGTCGGAAAACTCCAGCGGATGCGAGGTGGTGTAACGGATCCGGCCGATGCCTTCGATCTCGGCGATGGCGCGGATCAGCAGGGCGAGGTCAGCAAGGTCGGGGCTGTCGAACATCAGGCCGCGATAGGCGTTCACATTCTGGCCGAGCAGGTTGACCTCGCGCACGCCTTGGGCGGCGAGTTGCGCTACCTCCAGCAAGACATCATCGAAGGGTCGGGAAATTTCTTCGCCACGCGTGTAAGGCACCACGCAGAACGAGCAGTATTTCGAGCAACCTTCCATGATCGACACGAACGCGGTCGGGCCATCGGCGCGGGGTTCCGGCAGACGGTCGAATTTCTCGATCTCCGGGAAGCTGATGTCCACCTGCGCCTGGCCGCTGGCGCGGTGGGCATCGATCATTTCCGGTAAGCGATGCAAGGTTTGCGGGCCGAATACCAGATCCACCTGCGGCGCGCGCTTGACGATCGCTTCGCCTTCCTGCGAGGCAACGCAACCGCCGACGCCGATCACCAGGTGCGGTTTGTCTTTCTTGAGCTGCTTCCAGCGGCCGAGTTGCGAGAACACTTTTTCCTGCGCGCGCTCGCGGATCGAACAAGTGTTGACCAGAATGACGTCGGCATCGAGTTCGTTGTCGGTCAGTTCCAAGCCGTGTTCGGCGGCGAGCACGTCGGCCATTTTGGTCGAGTCGTACTCGTTCATCTGGCAACCGTGGGTCTTGATGAACAACTTGCCCTTGGCGGGCAGCGAGGTTCCGGGCATGGCGGCGGTTAATCCGTTCCGGGAGGGTAGGTATTGTAGCGGCCCGGCCAATTCCTTGGCCAAAGTCTTGGAATCGTGGAAAAAAGAGTGGACACTCCGCGCCATGACGCTGTCTCGACTGCTCCTGATGGTTTGCCTGACGGTCGCCAGCGCCCCGGCGCTGGCCGGCACGCTGTATCGCTGCATTGGCCCGGACGCCATCCCCAGCTACGTGAGCAAGCGGGTCTCCGGAGCCCAGTGCAAAGTCGTGGCGCATTCGCCGCCAGTGGCAGCGGTGATTACGACTCCGCCAGCGGCGGCCACGACCGCCGAGGCAACCGCCACGGCGCAAGGCGGCGTGACGACACTGGTGTCGGCGACTGCAACGGTCGCCTCCGGAATCGCCAAAGCGCCACGCTTTCTCGGCATGGCGACCTCAATCACCTATTCTTTCGTCGATGCCAATGGCGTGCGCAATTTCAGCAGTCGGCGCCCGAGTGGCGCGGCCAACGTGCAGGTCAACCGGATCGAGTACCCGATTTTCTCTATCGACTCCTGTTACGCCTGCGCGCTCGTGCCCGGGGTCAATTTCAACACGGTCAGTCTGAATACTGCCGCCTTTGCCAGCGAGATCCACACGGCGGCCGTTCAGTACGGCGTCGAGGAAGCGATCGTGCGTGCGGTGATCCATGCCGAGTCCGCGTTCCACGCCAACGTGCGTTCCAACAAGGGCGCGCAGGGCCTGATGCAGCTGATTCCAGCCACCGCAGCCCGGTTTGGCGTGGCCGATCCCTACGATCCGGCCCAGAACATCAGCGGTGGCGTGCAGTATCTGGCCTGGCTGATGAAACGCTACGGCTCCAACCTGAGCCTGGTCGCCGCGGCCTACAACGCCGGCGAAGGTGCCGTGGACCGCAACGGTGGCATTCCGCCCTATGCCGAGACGCGGCGATACGTCGATCGAGTCGCGGAATTGGCCGTGCGCTACCGCAAGGCGCTCGCGGGATCCTGAGTCCGCCGTTGTCGCCCGCTTCGGGCATCGTCTACAATTACCTGTCTTACAGGGGCGGGCGATGGGTCCGGCCCCGGTCCTTTCAGTGAAAATCTTCGGAGAGCCGGATGGCTAACGATGGCGTCAACGGTGGAATCAACACGGGGCGCCGACGCTTCCTGACCGCCACCACAGCGGTGGTGGGTGCGGTCGGAGTCGGATTTGCGGCAGTACCGTTCGTCTCTTCCTGGGAGCCCAGTGCCCGCGCCAAGACGCTGGGGGCGCCGGTGGACGTGGACATCAGCAAGCTCGACAACGAGCCGGGCATGCGCATGATCGTGCAGTGGCGCGGCAAGCCAGTCTGGATCTTCAAGCGCAGCTCGGAACAGTTGGCTGCCCTTACGACCCTGGACGGCCGTCTGGTTGATCCCAAGTCAATCAACCCCGACCAGACGCCTGACTTCGCCAAGAACGAGTCCCGCGCGATCAAGCCGGAAATTGCCGTGATCGTCGGTATCTGCACGCACCTGGGCTGTTCACCCGGCTACTACCCGGAAATGCAGCCGCAGGCGTTCGACGCGAAGTGGCAAGGCGGTTTCTACTGCCCCTGCCACCAGTCGCGCTTCGACCTGGCCGGCCGCGTCTTCCAGGGTGTGCCGGCGCCGTCGAACCTGGCGATCCCGCCTTATCACTACACTGACGACAGCCATCTCGTAATTGGTGTCGCGCCAGGGGGGGCTGCCTGATGAATGCCGTCGAACGTGCCGTCAACGGCCTGATGGGTTGGGTCAACGAGCGGGCCCCGGGCCTGATGCCGGCCTACAAGAAGCACATGTCGGAGTATTACGCTCCGAAGAACTTCAACCTCTGGTACTACTTCGGTTCGCTTGCGATGCTGGTGCTGGTCAACCAGATCGTCACCGGTATCTTCCTCACCATGCACTACAAGCCGAGCGCGGCGGAAGCCTTCGGCTCGGTCGAATACATCATGCGTGATGTGCCCGGTGGCTGGCTGATCCGCTACATGCACTCGACCGGCGCCTCGCTGTTCTTCATCGTGGTCTACCTGCACATGTTCCGCGGCCTGATCTACGGTTCCGGCAAGAAGCCGCGCGAGCTGGTCTGGATCCTAGGCATGCTGATCTTCCTGACCCTGATGGCCGAGGCCTTCATGGGTTACGTGCTGCCCTGGGGCCAGATGAGTTACTGGGGCGCGCAGGTGATCATCAACCTGTTCGGTACCATTCCGGTGATCGGTGGTGACCTGACCGAATGGATTCGCGGTGACTATCTCATTGCCGACGCCACCCTCAACCGCTTCTTCGCCCTGCACGTGATCGCGCTGCCGCTGGTCCTGCTGTTGCTGGTTGTCCTGCACTTGGGCGCCCTGCACGAAGTCGGTTCCAACAACCCGGATGGCGTCGACATCAAGAAGGTCAAGGACAAGGCCACCGGCATTCCGTTGGACGGAATTCCCTTCCACCCGTACTACACAGTCAAGGACATCTTTGGTTCGGCGTTCTTCCTGACCATTGCGGCTTTCATCCTGTTTTTCATCCCGAACTTCTTCGGCATGTTCCTGGAGCACGCCAATTTCGTGCCGGCCAATC
>JANXRY010000060.1 GCA_025356635.1 Gammaproteobacteria bacterium | reverse complement strand
CTCCTTGTCCATGCGCGCGGCGTGCGCGACCAAGATGGCCTTCGCGTCTTCGTCGATCACCGGCCCGACGTCGGTCGAGAGCAGGCCGGGATTGCCGACCACCAATTCGTCCATCGCGCCCGACAACATCGAGATCACCTTGTCGGCGATGTCGGCTTGCACGAACAGGATGCGCGCGGCCGAGCAACGCTGGCCGGCGGAATCGAACGCCGCGGTCATCGCATCCTTCACCAATTGCTCGGGCAGCGACGACGAGTCGGCGATCAATGCGTTCTGGCCACCCGTTTCGGCGATCAGGGTCGCCAGCGGCGCATTGCGCGCCGCCAACGCGCGATTGATCGCCCAGGCGGTCTCGGTCGAGCCGGTGAAAACCACGCCCGTTACGCGCGGGTCGCGGGTCAGCGCCGCGCCCACGGTGGCGCCATCGCCGGGCAGGAACTGCAGCACGTTCTCGGGCACGCCGGCTTCGTGCAGCAACTTCACCGCGACGTGCGCGATCAGTGTGGTCTGTTCGGCTGGCTTGGCGATCACGCTGTTGCCGGCGGCGAGCGCCGCCGCGACCTGGCCCATGAAGATCGCCAGCGGGAAATTCCACGGGCTGATGCAGACGAACACGCCGCGCCCATGCAGCTGCAACTCATTCGATTCACCCGTAGGCCCGGGCAGTTTTTCCGGCTGGCCGAACAGCTTGCGGCCCTGCACGGCGTAGTAGCGGCAGAAATCCACCGCTTCGCGCACTTCAGCCACCGACGCCGAAAGCGATTTGCCAGCTTCCTTCACGCACAGCGCGATCAGCTCGGGCATGCGCGCTTCCATCAGGTCGGCAGCATGTTCAAGAATCTTGGCGCGGGCCGCGGCCGGCGTGTGGTCCCAGTCGTTGAAAGCTTCGCGGGCGTGGACGAGCGCGCGTTCGACCTGATCGGGATCGGAAGGCTGCCAGTCGCCAACACGCTCGCGACGGTCGGCAGGATTGGTGACAGCGCGCGCGGCCGCATTCGAGTGGGTGTCGGGCACCAGCGGCATGGCGTGCCAGGGCTGCGGCGCGGCGTTGATCTTCTCGGCGAGCACAGCCAGATCGAGATCGTTGGCGAGATTGACGCCCATGGAATTCTTCCTTTCGCTGCCGAACAAGGCAGACGGCTGTGGAATATGCGAATGCGGCTTGCAGCTGTTGCCGGCGACAGCGGCGACCGGATCGGCGACCAACTCGGCCGGCGGCAACGACTCGTCAGTGATGCGGTTGACGAAGCTGGAGTTGGCGCCGTTCTCAAGCAGGCGGCGCACCAGGTAGGGCAGCAGGTCTTCATGAGAACCGACCGGCGCATACACGCGGCAGGGAACAGCCAACCGGTCCTTGCCGACCACTTCAGCGTAGAGATGGTCGCCCATGCCGTGCAGGCGTTGGAACTCGAAGGCCTTGCCGGCCGCCATGCGATAGATCGCCGCAATCGTCTGCGCGTTGTGGGTGGCGAACATCGGATAGAGCGCGTCGGTCGCCGCCAGCATCTTGTTGGCGCAGGACAGGTAACTGACATCGGTATTGGCCTTGCGGGTGAATACCGGATAGCCGGGCAGGCCATCCATCTGCGCTTTCTTTATTTCCGAATCCCAGTACGCGCCCTTGACCAGGCGCATCGGCATGCGACGGCCGGTGACGCGGGCGAGGTCGACCAGATAATCGATCACGAATGGGGCGCGCTTCTGGTACGCCTGTACGGCCAGGCCGTAGCCTTCCCAACCATCGAGCGACCTGTCGGCGAAGGCGCCAGCGATCACATCCAGCGAGAGCTCCAGGCGCTCCGACTCTTCGGCATCAATGGTGAAGCCGATGCCCTGGGCCTTGGCCAGCTGCGCAAGCTCCAGCACCCGGGGCGTCAATTCGGCCTGGACGCGGGCACGCTTGGCCAATTCGTAGCGGGGATGCAGCGCTGACAGCTTCACCGAAATCGATGGCGCGGCGAACACATCGCTGCCTTGATAAGTGCCGCCCGGGCCGCCCGATCCGATGGCACGGATCGCCTTGCGATAGGCGTCAAGATAGCGGGCCGCATCCCTGGCAGTGAAGGCGCCTTCGCCGAGCATGTCGAAGGAATAGCGGTAGCCGGCGTTGTCGCCCTTGCGCGAACGCTCCAGGGCCTCGTTGATCGTGCGGCCCATCACGAATTGATGGCCCATGATGCGCATCGCCTGGCGTACGGCGAGGCGGATGGCCGGTTCACCCATTCGACCGATCAGCCGTTTGAACGCACCGTAGGTATTGCGCCGCGTTTCATCCGCCAGATTGACCATGCGACCGGTCAGCATCAGGCCCCAGGTCGAGGCATTGACCAGCACCGAACTGGACTGGCCAACGTGGGAATCCCAGTCGGCGTCGCCGAGCTTGTCCCGGATCAGCTTGTTGGCGGTTTCCTGATCGGGAATGCGCAGCAGGGCCTCGGCCACGCACATCAGCAGCACGCCTTCTTCCGAGGACAGGTCGTACTCACGCATGAAGGCTTCGACCATCGCCGGGTCGGCCGCGCGGATGCGGGTGCGCTCGACCAGGGCCACGGCCATGGCCTGGATGGCGGCCTGGTCGGCCTCAGGCAATGCAGCGGCGGCGAGGAGTTCCCGCAGATGCTCGGTTTCGTCGCGCAGGTACGACGCTGTGATGCGCTGGCGCAGCGGCGACAGGCCGGAGGGCAGTTCGGGGCTGAGGATGAGGGTCACGGTCGTCCCGACGGTCGCTGGAACACGGTGTGCGGAGATCGACATTGTATCGGCTTGCCCCGCCAAGGCGCCAACCGCTAAAATTGCACACTTGCGCCCTGCCCAAGCCGGGCCACCGATAACCGCTAGAGGCAGCACGATGAATCATCCCTGCATGACGCGACTCACCGCTGGCCTCTCGGGGCTGCTGGCTGCGGCCGGCGCCCTCGCCCAATCGCACCCGACCGAGCCGCAACGCTGGCAGCTCAATATGACGCCGGGCGTGGCCGTGACCGCGCAAAACGCCTACCACGCGCACATGATCATGCTCTGGATCTGCGTGGTGATCGGCATCATCGTGTTCGGCGCGATGGCCTATTCGATGTTCGCTTTCCGCAAGTCCAAGGGCGCCAAACCCGATACCAGTTTCACCCACAGCACGACGCTCGAGCTGATCTGGACCACGATTCCGATCCTGATCCTGATTGGTTCCGCCCTGCCGGCGACCCGGATGGTGATGGCCGAATACGACGCCAGCCACGATCCCAAGCCCTACGACATGACGGTGAAGATCACCGGTTTCCAGTGGCTTTGGCGCTATGAGTACGTCGGCCAGGACGTCGCCTTCACCAGTCGCCTGGACCGCGAGTCGGATGCGCTGCGCCAGAATCCGGATTCGACCCAGGAACAGATTCGCGCCAAGGAACACTACCTGCGCGACGTCGACCATCCGCTGGTGTTGCCGGCCGATACCCGCATCCATTTCGTGATCACCGGCGACGACGTTATCCACGCCTGGTGGGTGCCGGCCCTGGGCTGGAAGCAGGACGCCATCCCGGGCGTGATCAACGACGAGTGGACCGAAGTGCACGAACCGGGCACCTACCGCGGCGTTTGCGCGGAGCTGTGCGGCAAGGACCACGGCTTCATGCCGATCGTGGTCAAGGTCGTGCCCAAGGCCGAGTACCAGGCTTGGCTGGCCGCGCAAAAAGCGACGGCGGCAACCCCCGCGCTGGCAGCTGCCAGCGCCCCGGTCGCCGGCGCGAATTAACTGCTCATTTATTTGAATTCCGAGGCTAGCGAAATGGCACACGACGCACACGACCACGGCCACCAGCCCAGCTTCTTCCAGCGCTGGTTCCATTCCACCAACCACAAAGACATCGGCACGCTATACCTGCTGTTCTCTCTGCTGATGTTCTTCGTCGGCGGTGCGATGGCGATGCTGATCCGCGCCGAGTTATTCCAGCCCGGCCTGCAGTTCTTCGCCCCCGAATTCTTCAACCAGATGACCACCACGCACGCACTGGTGATGATCTTCGGCGCGGTGATGCCGGCCTTCGTCGGCCTGGCCAATTGGATGGTGCCGATGATGATCGGCGCGCCGGACATGGCGCTGCCACGCATGAACAACTGGTCGTTCTGGATCCTGCCGTTCGCCTTCACCTTGTTGCTCACGCCGCTCATCCTCGAGGCGTTCGGCATCGGCGGTGGTGGCCCGGCCGGTGGCTGGACGCTGTATCCGCCGCTGTCGCTGCAGGGCGGCAACAACCTGGCGTTCGCCATCTTCGCGATCCACCTGATGGGCGTCAGCTCGATCATGGGCGCGATCAACATCATCGCCACCATCCTCAACATGCGCGCCCCGGGCGTAGACCTGCTGAAGATGCCAGTGTTCGTCTGGACCTGGCTGATCACCGCCTTCCTGCTCATCGCAGTGATGCCAGTGCTCGCCGGCGCCGTGACCATGCTGCTGACCGACAAATTTTTCGGAACGAGCTTCTTCAACGCCGCCGGTGGCGGCGACCCGGTGATGTTCCAGCATATCTTCTGGTTCTTCGGGCATCCCGAGGTCTACATCATGATCCTGCCGGCGTTCGGCATCGTCTCGGAAATCATCCCGACCTTTGCCCGCAAGCCGCTGTTCGGCTACCAGGCGATGGTGTACGCGACCGCCTCGATCGCCTTCCTGAGCTTCATCGTCTGGGCGCACCACATGTTCACGGTCGGCATGCCGCTCGGCGGCGAGCTGTACTTCATGTACGCGACCATGCTGATCGCGATCCCGACCGGCGTGAAGGTGTTCAACTGGGCCACGACCCTGTGGCGCGGCTCGATCAGCTTCGAGACGCCGATGCTGTTCGCGCTCGGCTTCGTCATCATGTTCACCATCGGCGGCTTCTCCGGCCTGATGCTGGCGATCGTGCCGGCCGACTTCCAGTACCACGACACCTATTTCGTGGTCGCGCACTTCCACTACGTGCTGGTCACCGGCGCGATCTTCGGCATCATGGGCGGCGTCTACTACTGGATCCCGAAGTGGACCGGGCACATGTACAACGAGAAGCTCGGCCAGTGGCATTTCTGGCTGTCGACCTTCTTCGTCAACCTGCTGTTCTTCCCGCAGCACTTCCTCGGCCTGGCCGGCATGCAGCGGCGCGTGCCCGACTACAACCCGGCGTTCGCCGACTTCAACATGTGGTCGTCGATCGGCGGCTTTGGCTTCGGCCTGTCGCAACTGTTGTTCGCCTACATCATCGTGCAGACAATCCGTGGTGGTGCCAAGGCCGGCAATCGTCCGTGGGAAGGTGCGCTTGGTCTGGAGTGGACGCTGCCGTCGCCACCGCCGCACCACACCTTCACCACGCCGCCGGTCATCAAGGATGGCGACCTGGCCCACGGCGACATCAGCCACTGATCCGATCGTCGTCCCGGCCCGCCGGGACGACGCCTCGAAACGACCATGACCGCTCCCCGCCCAGACGCTTCCGACACGATCAAGCGCATCGTCTGGGTTACGCTCGGCTCGTTCCTGTTCGCCTTCTCGATGGTGCCGCTGTACAACGTGGCCTGCGAGAAAGTTTTCGGCATCAAGCTGGAGAAAGGGCCGTCGGGTCAGGAGCAGCTGGCCGGCAATCGCGTCGACGACAATCGCAGCGTGCGGGTGCAATTCGACGGTACCGTCAATTCAAAACTGCCCTGGCAGTTCCAGCCACTGCAGCTGACCCTGGACGTGCACCCGGGCCGGCAGTACGAGGCGCTGTATCTGGCGCGCAACCAGGCCAGCGAGGCGATCGTGGGCAACGCGGCGCCCTCGATTGCTCCCAACCAGGCTTCCGGCTACTTCAACAAGACTGAATGCTTCTGTTTTACCCAGCAAATGCTCAAGCCCGGCGAAGAACGGATCATGCCGGTGCGTTTCATCGTCAACCCGGCCTTGCCGGCCGATATCTCGACCATCACCCTGTCTTATACTTTCTACCGCAACGATTCCGCGACCGCCGCACTGAATGCGTCGAATCCGGTCGTGGCGGCGGTCCGCGCGGCGCCCTGACGGGCATCACCTCACAGCAACACCGGGAACCCCATGGAACACACGCACGACGCCAACGCCTACTACGTCCCCCATCACAGCCGCTGGCCGTTCCTGGGCTCGATCGCGCTGTTCACGCTGATGATCGGTGTCGCCAACTGGTTCAACGGCAATCCCTGGGGCCAGACGGTGTTCTTCGTCGGCCTTGGCGCCGTGCTGCTGGTGCTCGGGAACTGGTTCGGCGACGTGATCGCCGAATCCCTGCAAGGCAAGTACAACGCCCAGGTCGATAGTTCGTTCCGGATGGGGATGATGTGGTTCATCTTCTCCGAAGTGATGTTCTTTGCAGCTTTCTTCGGCGCCTTGTTCTACGCCCGCAATTTTGCGTTGCCATGGCTTTCCGGCGAAGGCGATGGCGCGCTGACCAACCAATACCTCTGGAGCGGTTTCTCGGCTGGCTGGCCGAGCAACGGCCCGTCCGAGATCGGCGGCCATTTCCGCACCATCCCGGCCTGGGGACTGCCACTGATCAATACCCTGCTGTTGCTCAGTTCCGGCGTCACCATCACCATCGCCCACCATGCGTTACGCGCGGGACATCGCGGCAAACTGCTGTTCTGGCTCGGTGCGACGATCCTTTTTGGCGCGGCCTTCCTGTACTTCCAGGCGACCGAATACCACCACGCCTACACCGAGTTGAACCTGACGCTCGGCTCGGGCATCTACGGCTCGACCTTCTTCATGCTCACCGGCTTCCACGGCATGCACGTGACGCTCGGCGCGATCATGCTTAGCGTGATCTGGCTGCGCTGCACCCGTGGCCATTTCAGCAAGGACCACCACTTCGCGTTCGAAGCGGTGGCTTGGTACTGGCACTTCGTCGACGTGGTCTGGCTGGGCCTGTTCCTGTTCGTCTACGTGCTCTGACCAGGACGCTGCAACTCGATGCCGCAGGCGGTGGCGACCGCTTGCGGCATCGTCGTCTCCGGGGTCCGACCTAGCGCGGCCTTTTTCTTCACAGAGCCGGGCGTTCGCTACTGATAGATTCCATGGCCCTTGAGCACGCCGGTAAATAAACCCAGTGCCACCAACAGGATCAGGCTGACCGAAACACCAATACGCCAGGTCAAGGATTTCACCGTCCGATCGGTACTGCCTTTGTCGATCATCATGTAGTACAGGGCGGCGCCCAGGTTCCACAGGATCACGACCAGGAAAGCGATGATCACCAGTTTCTGCAAGCTGCTGCTCATGAAAACGGCCCAGGGATTGTCTAGGCCGTCATTATCGGCGAACCGGATCGCCAGCGCATGAAATTCAGGATAGCGGCATGGTTGTTTGCATTGGCGCTGGCCGTTGCTTTTTGCCTGCTTGGCCGCTGGCAACTGAACAAGGCGGTGATGAAACAGGGCATGCTCGATCACGTTGCCGCCGTCTTGCGCGATAAGCAGGCGCAATCGCTGGCGGCGCGCTCACGCACGGACGACACCCGTTACGCCTGGGTCACCGGCACCGGTCATTTCGCCGATGCGCCGGCCTTGCTGCTCGACAACCAGCGCCGCGGCGACGCCGTGGGCGTCATGGTATTCCGAGTGTTCCAGCCCGATCAGGGGCGGGCGCTGCTGGTCGAACTCGGCTGGTTGCCGCTGCCTGGTAACCGCGCTTTGCCGGCGGTGACGCGCCCGGACGGCACATTGCGGCTCAGCGGCCTGCTGGCTTCCCCACCCTCCGCGGGCTTTGCCTTGGGCCCTGCCTATGTTGTGCGTGACCCGCAACGCTGGCTGCTGACCCGGGTTGATCTTGGCGCGCTTGCCACCGGTTTGAAGACCGATCTCTCGCCGCAGGTGCTACGCCTGGATCCGGCCCTGCCGTTGGGCTACCAGCGCGATCTCGACGTGCTGCCCAATACGCTGCCGCCAGAGCGGCATCGCGCCTACGCCGTGCAATGGTTCGGCCTGGCCATCGCTACCCTGGTAACCGCCCTAGTCATGAGCCTTCGACGCAAGCAATGAATAATCCGGCACAGCCTTCGAAACTACGTTCGCGACTGATCCTGCTGCTGATCGTCGCGATGTTCTTCAGCTCGTTCGGCATCGCCGCTTGGCTGCGCTTCACCGGTTGGATGCCGGCACGCACGCGCAACCTTGGTGAACTGTTGCAACCACCGATCGCACTGGCCGACCTCACTTTGCTGCAGGCCAGTGGCAATGCCTATGCATGGGACCCGGATCGCAATCGCTGGCATGTGCTGGTGACGCCCGCGTCCGACTGCCGATCCGCCTGCGTCGCGTTGTACGACCACTTGCATCGTTTGTGGTTGAGCGAAGGGCAAAAAGCCAGCCGCTTCGAAGTGCTGTGGTTTGGGCCGCTGCCGACCGGCGCGCAAACATTCAGCGGCTTGACGATCATGCAGCCGGCGCCGACGCTTGCGGCGCGACTACCGGAGCCGGCGCAAGGCGAATCCGTTCCCGCCTATCTGGTCGACCCGGATGGCTTCGTCGCCCTGCATTATCGCGCGGGCTTCGATGTCGCGGATGTGCGCAAAGATCTGACCCAGCTTCTGAAATAATGACGTCCACCTTCCGAGCGCTTCACACATGATCAACCCGCACCGACACTTCCACCGACTGGCCTGGGCCGCTGCCGCGCTGGCCTTCGCCATCGTCGTGTTCGGCGCCTTCGTGCGTTTGTCCAATGCCGGCCTGAGCTGCCCGGACTGGCCGACCTGCTACGGACGCGCCGCCTGGCCGAGCCAGGCCAGCGAAATCGTCGACGCCAGTGCGAGCACGATCCGCGCTCTGGAACCGCACAAGGCCTGGCGCGAACAGGTACACCGCCAGCTTGCCGGTTCACTGGGCGTGTTGATCCTGGTGCTTGCGCTGGTTGCGGCGCGCAAGCGTCCACGTGGAGTGCTCGCGATCAGCAGCGCGGCGGCGCTAGTGGCCGTTTCGATCCCGCTCTACATCAGCCACTCCTACGTGATGGCCGCGGCACTCGCACTGGCCGGCGAAGCAATCCTGTTGTCCTGCGCGATCCGCTGGTCGAACGAAGACGGCACCCGCCTGGCGGCAGTGAGCCTGATGGCAGTCGTTTTCCAGGCCGTACTCGGCATGTGGACGGTCACCTGGCTGCTCAAACCCATCGTGGTGATGTCGCACCTGCTTGGCGGCATGACCACGTTCTCGCTACTCGTCTGCCTGGCCTGGAACGCGACGCCGGGCACCGACCTGGTACAGGCGATCGCGCCCAAGCTGCGTCGGCTGCTCTGGATCGGTCTCGGCTTGTTGATCGCGCAGATCGCGCTCGGCGGCTGGGCCAGCAGCAATTACGCGGCGTTGTCCTGCGGTGCCGATTTCCCCACCTGTTTGGGCCAATGGTGGCCGGCGCACGATTTCCAGCAGGGCTTCGTGCTCTGGCGTGGCATCGGCGTGGACTACGAAGGCGGCGTGCTCGACGGCCCGGCGCGCGTGGCTATTCAGCTCGCGCACCGCGCGATGGCCGTGCTGGTGCTCGGTCATTTGCTGATGGTGGCGGTTCGAATGATCCGCACACCCGGCCTGGTGTTCTGGGGCGCGCTGCTCGGGCTGCTGGTCTGCGCGCAGGTGGCACTGGGCATTGGCAATGTGATGCTCGGCCTGCCCTTGTGGACGGCGACCGCGCATACCGCCGGCGCCGCCGTATTGTTGTTCGTGATCGTCGGCTTGCTGACGCGTTTGCGCGCGCCGGAATGAGTTGATCGATATGAGCCTGCACGCCCGCCAATACTGGCAGTTGACCAAGCCGCGCGTGGTCGCATTGATCGTGTTCACCGCGATCATCGGCATGTTCATGGCGGTACCCGCACCCGGCTTCAATTCGATGCTGCCGCCGTGGCGCGCACTGTTGTTCGGCAATCTCGGCATCTGGCTGGCGGCGTCATCGGCCGCCGCGATCAATCATTTACTCGACCAGCGCATCGACGCGCTGATGGCGCGGACCTCGCACCGACCGCTGCCGACCGGCTCGCTTAATTCACGGCAGGTGCTGGTGTTCGCTGTTGTCCTGGCCGCTCTCTCCATGGCGCTGCTGGTCGTCTTTGTGAACGTGCTGTGCGCGGCGCTGACCTTCGCTTCGTTGATCGGCTACGCGATCGTCTATACCGGTTACCTCAAACGGGCGACCCCGCAGAACATCGTCATCGGCGGTGCGGCCGGCGCGGCGCCTCCAGTACTCGGCTGGCTGGCTGTCACCACCGACCATTGGCAACACGCACTGCTGCTGTTCCTGATCATTTTCGTCTGGACGCCACCGCATTTTTGGGCGCTGGCGATCTTCCGCCGTGAAGACTACGCCCGCGCGATGATCCCGATGCTGCCGGTGACCCATGGCGTGCAATACACCCGCTGGCAGATCCTCTACTACACCATCCTGCTGGTGCTGGTGACGCTGCTTCCCTACATCACGCACATGAGCGGGTTGTTTTACCTTGGCGGCGCGCTGGTGCTCGGCGCGGTGTTTTTGTACTACGCGGCGCGACTGATGAAACCGCCGTCGGAAGCCTTCGCCATGCAGGTGTTCGGCTATTCGATCTGGTATCTGATGGCGCTGTTCGCCTTCCTGCTGATCGACCACTGGCTGTTGCCGGCTGCGACAGGCCCGGCCCTGCAATTCGTTCCAGCCGGCTGATCGTTCAGCGCCGCGTCGTCTGCAATTCCCGCAACTCGGCTTTTTCGCCATCGGTGAGCGCCGTCATGCCGACTTCGGCGATGCGTGCATTCAATTCGTCCACCCGCTGTTGGCGCGTTTGTTTGTCCAATTGCGCGAGCGCGCCCAGGAATTCCTCGCGCCAGGTCGTGTCATCGCCGGGGAAAGCGTGCACCGCCAGCTTCTGTAGCGCCACGCCTTCTTCACGTTCGGCGAAATGTTCTAGGATGGCGCCGGTGCCCACGTCGGGGCGCTCGCGCACCAATGCGATCATTTCCAACAACAGCGGGATGCCGGGCTGGCGCAGTACGCCGAACAGGTAGGGCGGCTCGATCGCCGTCGCCAACGACGGCTGCTGCAGCAAGAGCGTGATCGCGGCACGGACGATACTCTGCTTCGGCGCCGGCGCGCCGCGCGGAGCGCGCATGGACGGCGTCCGTATCGGCGCGGCCAGCTGCGCGCGCGCGCCGACACCGGTCATTTCGGTCAGCCGTTGTTGCATCAGGTCACGGAAGGCACCGTCGGGCACATTCGCAAGATAAGGTTTGGCGCGTTCGGCCAGACGCGCCTTGCCTTCAAGTGAATTGAGGTTGACGTCCTTGGATAATTCATTGAAGAAAAACTCGCTGAGCGAAGTCGCCGCAGCCAGGCGCGCGTCGAAGCCGCTGGCGCCTTCCTGGCGGACGATGGTGTCCGGGTCCTCGCCTTCGGGCAGGAACAAGAAGAAAGCCTGGCGACCGTCGCGCATGCGCGGCAGCACCGATTCCACTGCTTTCCAGGCCGCACCGCGACCGGCCTTGTCACCGTCGAAGCAAAAAAACACATCGGCGGCATTTCGAAACAACAACTCGGCGTGATCGGGCGTGGTCGCGGTGCCGAGCGTCGCTACCGCCTCGGTGACGCCGTACTGGAACAGCGCCACCACATCCATGTAGCCCTCGACCACGATCAATCGCGGGATCTTGGTATGCGCCTGGCGCACCTGCCACAGGCCGTAGAGTTCGCGGCCCTTGTGGAACAGCGCGGTCTCGGGCGAATTCAAATACTTCGGGCCGGCGTCCCTGCCTTCATCAGAAGAGGCGAGCACGCGGCCACCGAAGGCGATCACCCGACCACGGCGGTCGTGGATCGGGAACATCACCCGGTCGCGGAATTTGTCGTAGACGCGGCCGCTGTCGTTCTTCGAAAGCATGCCGGCGCGATCGAGCAGGCGCAGCCGGCGCTCATCATTTCCGAGTGCATCTTTCAGGGCATTGAAACCATCCGGCGCGTAGCCGATGGCGAAGCGGGAGCGGTTATCGGCGTCGACGCCGCGCTTGTCGAGATAAGCGAGCGCTTTCGGTGATTGCGCCAACTGGTTCTGGAAGAACTTCGCCGAGGCTTCGAGTGCGGCGTACAAGTCGCGCGATTCGCTTTCGTCGCCTTGCGCGCGGGCGTCTTTCGGAACCTCGATGCCGGCGCGCTTGGCCAGTTCCTCGACGGCGTCGAGGAACTCGAGGCGGTCGTAGTTCATCAGGAAGGAGATCGCCGTGCCGTGCGCACCGCAACCGAAGCAGTGGTAGAACTGCTTGATCGGCGACACCGTGAACGAGGGCGAGCGCTCGTCGTGGAACGGGCAACGCGCCGAGTACTCGCGGCCCTGGCGCTTGAGCGGCACGCGCGCACCAATCACCTCGACGAGATCGGTCCTCGCCAGCAGGTCGTCGATGAAAGCGTCGGGGAGGCGGGCCATGAATCGTTAGGATGCCATGCGAACGCTGGAGCGGCGCGAGCCGCGACCAGGAGGTACCGAAGGGCTCCGCGTCGCGGCTTGCGCCGCTCCAGCGGAGCCGGTCAGCCCGCGAGCTTCTTCTTCACCAGGCCCGACAGCGCGCCTATGTCGGCGCGGCCGGCGACTTTCGGCTTGAGCACGGCCATGACCTTACCCATGTCCTGTGGGCCGGTGGCGCCAGACTCGGCAATAGACGCGACCACCGCCGCCTCGACCTCGGCCTCGCTCATCTGCGCCGGCAGGTAGGCCTGGATCACACCGACCTCGTAACGCTCGATGGCGACCAGATCCTCGCGGGCGGCAGCCTCGAACTGGCTGATCGAATCCTTGCGCTGCTTGAGCATTTTCTCGAGCACGGCCAGCACCAGCGCATCGGTCATCTCGATGCGCTCGTCGACTTCGCGCTGCTTGATCGCGGCGTTGATCAGGCGGATGACGCCGAGGCGATCCTTCTCGCCAGCCTTCATCGCGATCTTCATGTCTTCGGTGAGTTGGGCTTTCAGGCTCATTTTGGATCTCCTAGAAACACAAAAAGCCGGCAGCATGACGCTGGCCGGCTCGTACCCTTTTGGAAGTCCGGCCAAGGATGGCCGGGCTCTGCGCAGGGATGCGCGACTAGTAAAGCCGCTGGCGCTTGGTGACGTCGCGCGAGCTGCGGCGCAGCTGACGCTTCACTGCGGCGGCGGCCTTGCGCTTACGCTCCTGGGTCGGCTTCTCGTAAAACTCGCGCTTGCGGGTCTCGGCGAGGACGCCGGCCTTTTCGCAGGTGCGCTTGAAGCGACGCAGGGCAAACTCGAACGGCTCGTTTTCGCGAACTTTGACGGAAGGCATTGGAACTCCAGAATCGGCAGACTTTGATTTGCAGCCAGCGCCTGAACCTGGGGGCAAGTGGTTTGGCGAGCCGCGTATGATACGCGGCAGATCCCGGGGGGTGCAAGCCAAGCCCCGGCCTTTTATGGAAATTCCATGCACGCCCTGTCATGAAAGTTCTCGGCATCGAGACCAGCTGCGACGAGACCGGGGTGGCCGTCTACGACACCGTGGCCGGCCTGCGCGCCCATGCGTTGTACAGCCAGATCGCCCTTCACGCCGATTATGGCGGGGTGGTTCCGGAGCTGGCCAGCCGCGACCACGTGCGCAAACTGCTGCCGCTGGTACGCCAGACCCTGGCCGAAGCCGGCCTGGCCGTCTCGGACCTGGACGGCGTGGCCTATACCGCTGGGCCGGGCCTGGTGGGGGCACTGATGGTGGGCGCCGCGTCCGGACGGGCCCTGGCCTGGGCGTTGGGCGTCCCGGCAATCGGGGTGCACCACATGGAGGGCCATCTGCTGGCGCCGCTGCTCGAGGATTCGCATTTGCAACCTCCTTTCGTGGCGCTCTTGGTCTCTGGCGGCCACACCCAACTGGTATTCGTGCAAGGGATCGGGCGTTACCAGCTGCTTGGCGAAACCCTGGACGACGCTGCCGGTGAGGCCTTCGACAAGACCGCCAAGCTCATGGGCCTGCCCTATCCAGGCGGGCCGGAATTGGCGCGCCTGGCCGAATCTGGCCGGTCGGGGCTGTTCAAGTTCTCCCGGCCGATGACTGACCGGCCCGGCCTGGATTTCAGTTTTTCCGGGCTCAAGACCCAGGTCATGTTGGCGTGGAAGGCCTCGGACCAATCCGACCCAACCCGCGCCGACATCGCCCGCGGCTTTGAGGACGCGGTGGTGGAGACCCTGGCGATCAAATGCGAACGCGCGCTCGACCAGTGCGCCGCCAAGACCCTGTTCGTCGCCGGCGGCGTCGGCGCCAACACGCGGCTGCGCGAACGGCTGCAGCGCATGGCTGGCAAGCGCGGGGCGCGCGTCTGTTTCCCGCGCCCGGAGTTTTGCACCGACAACGGCGCGATGATCGCTTTCGCCGGCGCCCTTCGCCTGGTCGCCGGCCAGCACGCGGACGCCTCCGTCACGGTGCACGCACGCTGGGACATGGCAAGCTTGCCGGCGGTTTGAAGGAACATCCATGGACAAGGCTGCTTTTGACAAAGTGTTTATCGAAGCGCTGGAAATCGAATGCGTCATCGGCATTTACGACTGGGAGCGCAAGATAAAGCAACCCATTGCGCTCGATATCGAGATGGATTTCGACAATCGCATTCCCGCCGCCAGCGACGACATCGCTGACACACTTGATTACAAGGCCGTGAGCAAGCGCCTGATCGAATTCGTCTCGGCGTCCAGTTTCGGCCTGGTGGAAACCCTCGCCGAACACTGTTGCAAAATCATCCTCGGCGAATTCAAGGTCGCGCGCGTCCGCCTCAAGCTCAGCAAGATCGGTGCGGTGCGCGGCGCCAAGGCCGTGGGCGTGATCCTCGATCGATCCGGCGCCTGATATGTCGCGGGCCTATCTAAGCCTCGGCTCCAACCAGGAACCGGAAGCCCGCCTCGCCCGTGCGCTGGCGGAACTACGCCAGCGGTTTGGTGAAATCGTGATCTCGAAATTTTATCGCACCACCGCGATCGGTTTCGACGGCCCCGATTTCGTCAACGGCGCCGCGATCCTCGACACCGAGCTCGATCCGATTGCGCTCAACGATTGGCTGCATGCGCTGGAAGATGCGCATGGTCGGCAACGCGAGCAGCCGCGTTTTTCCAGCCGTCCGCTGGATCTCGACATCGTCTTCTTCGACGACCGTGTCTTGACTGGCCCCGGCCACCTGCAAATTCCCCGCCCGGAGCTGCAGCATGCGTTCGTTCTCCGGCCGCTGGCCGAGATCGCGCCCGACTTCCGCGATCCGTTGTCGCAGCGCACGTTGGCCGAACTCTGGGCTGCGCATCCGGATTTCGCCACGTCGGCGCAGGAAGTGATACTTCGTAACGGGTGACTTCCGGACATTGCGTTCGGAGGTGATAGGCCCGAAGATCACGCCGTCCATCCGTCGTTCACCTTGGGAGTCGCGTCGATGTTCGAGAAATTCACCCGCAGCTGGGAACTGACCAAGGCCAGCGCCGAAGTGCTTCGTTCCGACAAGGAGCTGCTGCTGTTCCCGGTCATCTCGTCCTTGGCTGCTTTGCTGGTGGCTGCGACCTTCCTGGTCCCGATCTTCGGCCTGCACCTGTTCGAAGGCGGCCAGATCGGCCCGCTCGGCTTCGTGGTCGGCTTCCTGTTCTACGTCTGCCAGTACTTCGTGATCTTCTATTTCAACGTCGCCCTGGTTGGCGCGGCGATGATCCGTCTCGAAGGCGGCGATCCCACCGTCGGCGACGGTCTGCGCATCGCCAGGAGCAAGGCCGGCGCCATCCTCGGTTACGCCGCGATCGCGGCGACGGTCGGCATCATCCTCAAGGCGGTCGAAAAACGCGCCGGCTTCCTCGGCCGAATTGTCATTGGCCTGGTCGGCGCGGCCTGGACTGTGGCCACCTTCATGGTCGTGCCGGTGCTGGTCGCGCAGGACGTCGGCCCGCTGGAAGCGGTCAAGGAAAGTGTCAACCTGCTCAAGAAGACCTGGGGCGAGAACATCATCGGCACCGGCGGTATCGGCATCGTGTTCGGCCTGTTGATCGTCGCCACGATCATCGTTGGCGTCGTCGCCAGCATCGCCGCCGCCGCGCTGTCGCCCTACCTGGCGATCACGATGGCGGTGATCACGGTGCTTGCGGTCATCGTGTTGGGCGTTATCCAGGCCGCGCTAGGCGGCATCTACGCCGCGGCGCTATACCGCTACGCCGTCGATGGCCAGGCGCCGGCCGGATTCGGCGGCAACACGTTGCAGCTGGCGTTCAAGCCCAAGTAAGCGCGCGCCCGCCGTCCACGCGGATGATCTGTCCGGTGGTGAAGTGGGCGTCCTGTAACAACCAGCGCACTGCGTCGGCCACGTCCTCGGGCGTGCCGGCGCGTTGCAGCGGTGTGGCCGCGATCAATGCCTGCTGATCGACCGCAGGCTTGCCTTCGGGCCAGAGCACCGCTCCCGGCGCGACACCGTTGACCCGGATTTCCGGCGCCAGTTCGCGCGCCAGCGAGAGCGTCATCATCGCCAGCGCCGCCTTGGCCATGCAGTAAAGCGTGTGATTTTTCAACGGCCGCTCGGCGTAGATGTCCAGCAGGTTGACGATCGCGCCCTGGGAATTGCGCAGGTGCGGGGTCGCAGCCTGCGCCAGGAAAAACGGCGCGCGCGCGTTCGACGCGAACAACTCATCCCACTGCGACGGCAATACCGATCCGATCGGCGTGGGATAGAAGGCGCTGGCATTGTTGACCAGCGCGTCCAGTCGCCCGAAGCGGCCGATGGTCTTCGCGACCAGTTCCGGCAGGCGATCGAACTCGGCGAGGTCGGTCTGGACGACGAGCACGCTGCCGGGCCGCAGCGATTCGAGATCAGACGCCAAGGCAGCGGCTTCGGCCTGCGAACGGCGATGGTGCAGCACGAGATCGTAGCCGGCCGCGTGCAGGCGACGCGCGATCACCGCGCCAACGCGTTTGGCGGTACCAGTAATCAGGGCGACAGGGCGTGCGTTATCAGATTGGGGCATGCGGCCTCCGGGCTGGAACCGTTATCCTGCGCGTAGTCTGGTGAAGAAGTCATCCATGAACCTGCCCGCCCTGCCCGCGCCCAGCGCCGAGGCCCGCGAACACAACGAACGCCTGGCCGAACTGATCCGCCAGCAGATCCGCGCCAGTGGCGGCGCGATTCCCTTCGCCCGCTACATGGAACTGGCGCTCTACGCGCCCGGGCTCGGCTACTACAGCGCCGGTGCGCGCAAGTTCGGCGCCGATGGCGACTTCATCACATCACCGGAACTTGGCCCAACCTTCGCCGAATGCGTTGCCGAATCGGTCGCGCCCTTGCTGCGGGAATTGGGCGAAGGCTCGGTGTTCTTCGAACTCGGCGGCGGCAGCGGCGCCTTCGCCGAAGCGGCGCTGCGCCATCTGGCGGCGATCGATTCACTGCCGATCCGCTACGAATTGCTCGAACCCAGCGCCGACTTGCGCGAACGCCAGCGCGAGCGCTTGCAGTCGGCATTACCAGCCGATTTGTTCGCACGCTGCCATTGGCACGATGGCCCGCCGGAAAACCAGTGGCGCGGCGTACTGTTCGCCAATGAAGTGCTGGACGCCCTGCCAACTCCACGCTTCGCGATCCACGATGGCGAGGTGTTCGAGGAATTCGTAGTGCTTGATGCCAACGGTGCCTTCCTGCGCGTCGACCAGCCCGCCGACGCGATGCTGCATTCGGCGGTTCGCCACCTCGAGCGCGATGTCGAGGTGCCGTTCGCGGAAGGCTACCGTTCGGAAGTGCTGCCGCAACTACCGTACTGGATCCAGGCGGTCGGCGGATTGATCTCGGAAGGCGCGATGCTGTTCGTTGATTACGGTTATCCGCGCCGCGAGTTCTACCTGCCCGAGCGCCGCGACGGCACGCTCGTTTGCCATTACCGGCATCGCGCGCACGGCGATCCTTTCTTCCTGCCGGGCTTGCAGGATCTCACCGCCTTTGTCGATTTCACCGCGCTCGCCGAGGCCGGCATCCATGCTGGTTTCGAACTCGCCGGCTACAGCGCGCAGGCGAGTTTCCTGATCGGCAATGCCCTGGCGCAGCGTCTGGAAACGATCGAGAAAATCGGCGATGAAGCGGAGCGCTATCGCCGACACCAGGAAGTGAAGCGCCTGACCCTTCCCGGCGAGATGGGCGAGCGCTTCCAAGTGATGGGTTTCCAGCGCGGCGTGGATTTTCGCAGCCGCTTTCTGGTTGGTGACCTTACCCGGCGGTTGTAACTCTGGCTTGGCGGATCGCCTCGATGCGCGCGTCGCGCAACCAGTCGCCGACCGCCACGCCCGACAGTCCTGACGCCACCGCATGCCCGGCCGAAACCGTCATCGCCGCTGCATGCAAGTGCTTGAGCAACGCCGCTGACGGATATGCAACATCCTCGCATCCGAGGCGGCCGCGCTTGTCGGCTTCGCAAGCAAGCGCCAGCGCGGTAATACGTTCGGGTTTGCGGAAGCCATCGCAGCGTGCGATCAAGTTGTGCACGGTGTCGGCGCGCAGTTCGGCCAAGCGATGGATATTGAGATGCTCGCGGCAGACGATCTCGGCCAGCGCGGCGACTTCCGCCGGCACTTTGTAGCGGGCGCAGACCGCTCGCAGCGGCCGCAGGCCGGAATGTTCATGGCCGATGTGCTTGGGCAATTCTGATTTTGGCGTCAGCGCCTTGCCAAGGTCGTGGGTCAGCGCCGCGAATCCGATGGCAGCATCGCCCGGGGCCAGTCGCGCGGCCATGTCGCAGACCATCAGCGTATGCAGGCCGGCGTCAATTTCTGGATGGAACTCCGGCCGCTGCGGCACGCCGAACAGCGCGTCAACTTCGGGCAATAGTTTTTCCAGTGCGCCGCAATCGCGCAGCAAAGCGATTGCCGCCGATGGTTTCGATTCTTCCAGCGCGCGCCTGAATTCGGTCCAGACACGCTCCGGTACCAGCGCGTCGACCTCGCCGGCAGCGACCATCGCGCGCATCAATTCCAATGTTTCCGGCGCGACCGTGAAGCCGAGCGGCGCGAAACGCGCCAGCAAGCGGGCGCCACGCAGGATACGCACGGGATCTTCGACGAATGCCGACGAGACGTGGCGCAATACGCGCGCCTCGATATCACGGGCACCACCATGCGGATCGATCAGCTCGCCCGATTCGGATTCGGCGATGGCGTTGATGGTGAAATCACGCCGCGCCAAATCCTCTTCCAGCGTCACCGACGGTTCGGCATGGACTACGAAGCCACGATAGCCGGGTGCCGACTTGCGTTCGGTGCGTGCCAGCGCGAATTCCGCACCGGTTTTCGGATGCAGGAAGACCGGGAAATCCTTGCCGACCGGCTTGAAGCCGGCGGCCAGCATTTCCTCCGGCGTTGAACCAACCACGACGTAGTCGCGATCACCGCCATTACGGCCAAGCAACCGATCGCGCACCGCACCGCCAACCAGGTAGCTCTTCATGCGTGTGACGCCTCAACCATGTCGGGCACGAAAGCGCGCGTAACGTGCTTGCTTGTCGTCGGCATGGCCGAGGATATCGGGCAGGATTTTCGCGACACGGGTCGGCTCGATGCCAAGCCGATGCAGGCCGTCGATGCCGCCGACCGAATCAGTGAGCAGCGAACGGAAATTATCCGAAGAAAATGGCTTGCCAGGGACATGATCGAAGGCTAGCGCCTGCAAGCGACCGAGCGCGTCCGGCAGCGGCAGGATCCATCGCCGCAAGCCGAGCTGCCGCGCGGCCATGCGCACGATCTCGGCGAGTGTGAATACGTCTGGCCCGTAGAGTTCGTAAACCTCGCCAACCGAACGCGGTCCGACCAGCGCGCGCCGAAATGCTTCGACCACGTCGCCGATGAAAACTGGCGCGAACTTCGCGTCTGCACGCGCCAACGGTATGAGCGGCGCCAGCCGTAGTAGTTGGCCGAAGCGCGTGAACAAACCATCGCCGATGCCGTAGATCACCGACGGCTCGAAGATCGTCCAATGCAGACCCGACGCCTTCACCACCGCCTCGGCATCGCCACGCGACTTCAGGTAGTGGCTGCGACCGCGACCGGCATTGAGCGAACTCATCTGCAACAGACGGCGAACACCGGCCTGGCGACAGGCCGAGACCACGAATTGGGTGAGCTCGACATGCGCACGCCGGAAGCCGCGACCGTTGTCGCCGCGTTCGTTGAGTATCCCGACCAGATTGATCACCGCATCCATGCCGGTGAACTGGATTTGCAAGCCATCTGGATCGTAGACATTGGTCTCGCGCACCATCACGCCCGGTGGCAGCAAGCGCTCCGGGTGCAAGGCGATGTTGCGGCTGAGCACAGTCACCGAATGACCCTCAGCAGCGAGTCGTTTGACCAGCGCGTGGCCGACGAAACCGGTGCCGCCGAGAACACAAACACGCAGTGGCATCATGTTCCTTTACTACTTGGAAGGGGACAGGAAAACGCCCGGCGCGGCGTGGCTGCGGCGCCGGATCGTCCGGCGAGGCGTTCGTTCAAGGGTTCGGCGTTGCCGTTCAAGCGCCAATCGTAAACCACGCTGAAGGCGAGCACGCGGGCCACGTACTCGCGGGTTTCTTTGTAGGGAATGGCTTCGATGAAAAAATCCGGTTCCAGCCCGGGCCGCGCCTGCCGCCAGCGATCGACCGGTGCCGGTCCGGCATTGAAGGCAGCGATGGCCAGATAGGGTGCTCCGTCGTAGCGGTCAAGCATCTGCCGCAGATAGGCCGTGCCCAATGTAAGGTTGGTGGCCGGATCGAACAGGCTGTCACCGCCTTGCCAAGGCATGCCTAGCCTATGCGCCATCAACTCTCCGGTTCCCGGCAGAAGTTGCATCAGCCCACGGGCATCTGCTGCCGAGCGGGCCTTGGGCATGAAGCTGCTCTCGGCCCGCGCCTCACCGGCCACCCAGGCAGGATCCAGGTCATTGATGCGCGACTGTTCGCGCAAGTCGCTTTCGTGATGCAGCGGAAACCGTAATTGGTATTGCTGCTGGTCGCCCGCGGCGCTGCCCATGCCGAACACCGAACGGTCGTACCAGCCTTGCTGCAACGCACGCTGCACCGCCAGGCGGCGTTCGTCGTCGCCCATGCCTTTGATCGCGACACTCCATTCGCGCGCCGCCCACTCGGGTCGGTCAAGCGCGAAAAGTTCCAAAGCACGAGTCAGGCCTGGATTCGTCGCAACCTTTTCACGAAGGGCGCCATCATTGCTGGGGTCCTGTGCGCACAGGGAATAGTCCTGGCGGAGACGATCCGCCGCCAGCCAGCCAAAGAAATTCGCGCTGCCCGCGGCTTGCCGGTACAACGCCATTGCCGGTTGCTTTTCGCCATGCCGTTCACGCAGTCGCGCTTGGTAATAGAGCCAGTGCGGATCGTTGCGCTGGCTGTCCGGCATTGCCATGATCGCTGCCAGTGCAGCGGTATCGTCGCTACGGGCAATCGCTTCGCGCGCACGCCATTCGTACAGTTTGTCGTCATAGCTGCCGGCAGGCACCGCGGCCAGTCGTGCCGCCGCGTCAGGCAAATACGAAGCGGCAGACCACAGTGCGATGTCGTGCAGCACCTGGCCACGCTGATTGGCATCGATGGCAAAGGCAGGCCCGAATTGCTGCAAGAGCACCCCTGCCTGCGCGGGTTCCTGCCGCGCCAGGCGCGACCAGGCAGCGACCAGCACCGAGCGCGAACGCGCCGTCCGTGGCCACCCCGGCAGGACAGCGTTCGGCGCTTGCAGATAGCCGGCGTAGGCGAGCGCAAGCTTGGCGTCTTCGCCTTGCAGACCCGATGCAATGTTGCGTACCAGCCCCGGCTGGCCTGCGGCCACGGCCAGGTCGAGCCGCTGCCAGCGCAGGTCAGGTCCCAGTTGACCGAGAGCGTCCAATCGATTGAATGCTTGATCGCACTGGCTCGGCAACGAGTCACCCGACAGCCACAGCGAGCGGGCATCGGCGATCCATGCGGCGTCGGTTGCGCCGGTTTGCGCGCGCGCCACCAACTCGGCACAGCGCAGCGCAGGGTTTTGGCTGTCACGCCAGGCGGCGCGGAACGACGGCCAATCCTGTCGTCGGGCAAGTTCTGAAAGCCAGGAGTCGCGCAGCCAGCGAGCCGCCGGAGCGTCGGCAAGATCGGCGAGTACCGTTGCGACTTCGCTGTTATTGGCCGTGTCGATGCGTCCATGCAATGCTGCGGCGCGCAGCCACGGATACGCCGGCGAGGCCGAATACGCAATCGTTTGCGGCAGTTCGAGTTGCCCCTGGTCGGCCAGGTCGAAGGCCGTCTGCAACGCCGTTCGGTCGGGCATGGCGTTCGCCCGGACCTGTGCCGAGACCATCGCAAACAGCACAATAAGCAGTACGGATCGAAAACGCATGCGAGAAGTGTAGCGGATGCGGATGGACCGACCTTCAGCAATCAAAGGACTGCCTGATGCCGATTGAATGGCTGCTCTATCCCGCGCTGGGAGTCGTCGCCGGCTTGCTGGCCGGCCTGCTCGGCGTCGGCGGCGGATTGGTTCTGGTCGCCGCCTTGGCCTGGTTGCTGCCCCTGCAAGGCGTCCCGACCGGAGCCGCGATGCACGCGGCGCTAGCCACTTCCCTGGCAAGCATCGTGGTCACGGCAGCCGCTTCGGCCCGCGCACACCATCGCCGCGGCAGTGTGCTCTGGCCAACGGTCGCGTGGTTGCTACCTGGGATACTGCTGGGCGGCTGGCTCGGCAGCGGCTTGGCGACCCGCATCAGCGGCGACTTTCTGCGCTGGCTGGTCGCCGGCTACTGCGTGATCGCTGCGCTGCAATTGGCCATGGGCTGGCCACGCGCCCGGCCGGAAGTCGCGGGCAGCCCGAGCGGCCCCGACCTGAGCCTGGCCGGCATGGCGATCGGAGCCCTGTCTGCTCTGGTCGGCATCGGCGGCGGCAGCATGACGGTGCCACTGCTGGTCTGGCGCGGCGTCCCGCCGGTACGCGCAGTTGGCACATCAAGCGCCTGCGGCGTCGGCATTGGCCTCGCGGCTGCCCTGGGCTACGCCACCCGGAGCACCGTTCCTGGTATGCCGGCCGGTAGTTGGGGCTATGTCGTAATGCCAGCGGCCCTGGGCATCGCCGCGACCTCCCTGCTCGCGGCTCCTTACGGGGCCAAGCTCGCGCACCGTCTTAGTGGCTCGAACTTGCGCCGGATCTTCGCCGTCTTCCTGCTCGCAGTGGCGGCTTGCTTGCTGCTGTGATGCTGGGCCCTTACTGCCAGCGAACCCGGACGTCACCCGAAAAGGTTTCCAGATGGATCTCGGCCTGGCCTGCGCCGAGCCGAGCGTCGAGCGTCTTGCCCGGACCTTCCGATTCCTTGCGTGCCTGGCCGACATCGCTGTTGATATCACCGCTGAAGGTTTCCACATGCAGGCGGGCACTGGCCGAACGTGGCAAGGCCAGTTCGACGTTGCCGCTTACGGAATCGGTCTTGACGACGCCAGTCGGGGTCATGTCCATCTGCAAGACCGCATCGCCGGACACGGTGTCGAGGTTGAGGCTGTCCAGGCGCCCGGCACCGAGCCGGACGTCCCCCGAGACACTTTCCAGATGCACATCGCCACTCAAACCGCCCTGCAGATCGATATCGCCGCTGACGCTTTCAACCGATACTTTCGCCGTGGTGATGCGCAGAAATACGTTACCGCTGACCGACTCGACCTGAGCACTGCCAGGCGAAGACGCGGTAATCCGAGTGTCACCGCTGACCGTCTCGGAAGTCAGCTTCCTGCCTGCCATTTGCTGAACGTCGATGTCGGCACTGACCGTGCCGCAACATGCGTCGCTGGCTCTGGATTCGGTCAGTGC
>JANXRY010000091.1 GCA_025356635.1 Gammaproteobacteria bacterium | reverse complement strand
GCGCAGCCAGTTGTTCGCGAACCATCACAAGGATCCTCGCTACCTGCGCCTGCTTCGCAAGGCCGGGTTCGACGAGGAGGGGAATGTCCGGTGAGCCTTCTCGCCGAACTCAAGCGCCGAAACGTCATCCGCATGGCCGGGTTGTACCTGGTCGGGGCGTGGTTGGCGGTGCAGGCGGCATCGATCGGTTTTCCTGCGTTCGATGCGCCGCCGTGGGTGTTGCGCGTCTTCATCCTGGTCGCGCTGCTGGGATTTCCGGTCGCGGTGGTGCTGGCGTGGGTGTTCGATACTTCGTCCGACGGCGTGAAACTCGATGGCAAGGCGTCCGGCGGCAAGTTCGTATTTGCTGGCGCGACGGTGCTGGTTGTGCTTGCCGTCGGCTGGTATTTCTACGGCCAGCCATCGTTCCGCAAGGGCGATGTGGCGACGCCGAAGACGGCGGCCGAGACGAATGAGAAAGCGACCGTCGACCCGCACTCCATTGCGGTGTTGCCGTTCGACAATCGCTCCGGCGACGCCGGGCAGGCCTACTACGCCGATGGACTCACCGATGAGCTGACAACGACGCTGGCGCGCATTTCCGCCTTGAAGGTGATCGCACGCACGTCGGCAGCGCGCTTCAAGGGTACGAGCAAGGCGCCGTCCGACATCGGCCGCGAGTTGAGCGTCGCTACCCTGGTCACCGGCTCGGTGCTGCGTGCCGGTGGACGCATCCGCTACACCGCCGAACTGGTGAAGACGGCTGACGAAGAAACCTTGTGGGCCGACAGTTTCGAGCGCGACGAGAAGGACGTGCTGACCCTGCAGTCGGAGGTCGCGCAGGCGATTGCCAAGGCGATCGAAGTGCGGCTGAGCCCGACCGAGGCCACGCGCCTTGCCAGTTCGCACACGGTCGATCCCCATGCATTCGATGAGTACCTGCGAGGCCGCGCGCTCTGGAACCAGCGGACGGAAGCCTCGGTGCGGGAAGCGCTGGCGCATTTCGAGAATTCGACCAAGATCGCTCCGGATTTTGCGCTCGGCTACACCGGGGTTGCCGACAGCAACATCATCCTCGGCGTCTGGGGCTTCGAGCCGCCGCGCACGGTGATGCCGTTGGCGAAGACGGCGGCGGAGCACGCGATCGAACTCGACCCCAGCGCGGGCGAGCCGCACGCCTCGCTGGGCGACATCCATTTCCACTACGATTGGGACTTTGCCGCATCGACCCGGGAACACGCCGTCGCCATCCGGCTCGCTCCGGGATTCGCCACCGCCTATCAATGGGCGGCCGAGCCGCTGGAGGCGGGCGGCGATTACACCGGTGCGATCGCCGACTTGCGCCGAGCCCAGGAACTCGATCCGCTTTCGATGATCATTCGCGCACAACTTGCCCGCACGCTGGTCCGGAGCGGCAAGATCGACGAAGGAATCGCCGCCTTGCGCGAGGCGATCGGCCTGGATCCGCAGTTCCTGCGTACGCGCCGCGAGCTGGTCAGTGCCTTGCTGGTCGCCAATCGCAGCGTGGACGCCCTGGCACAGGCACGCGAGCTAGTTGCGCTCAACCCCGAGGACATCGCCAGTCTCGCGCAGTTGGGCTTGAGCCTGGGTCGAAGCGGCAAGGAGGAGGAGGCGAACGAATTGCTTGCCAAGCTCGATGCCGACGGCAAGCATCGATACGTTTCTTCGCTGGAACGCGCGCGCATCGCGGCTGGCCTGGGCAATCGCGCCGCTACACTCGACTATCTCGATGCCGCAGTCGCCGCCCGCGAGGGCAATGTCCCGCTTCTGGCGACGGACCCGGAGTTCGCCTTCCTGCATGGCGATCCCCGTTATGCTGCCATCCTCCACGCCATCGAAAATTCGACGCCATGAGCCTTCTCGCCGAACTCAAGCGCCGCAATGTCATTCGCATGGCCGGGTTGTACCTGGTCGGGGCGTGGTTGATCGTGCAAGTGGCGGGAACCGTGCTGCCGATGTTCGGCGCGCCGGCTTGGGTGCCGCGCACCATCGTGATCGTGCTGGCGATCGGCTTCCTGCCGGCGCTGGCCTTTACCTGGGTCTTCGAACTGACGCCGGATGGACTGAAGCGCGATCAGGATGTGAATCCGGCCGAGTCGATTGCGCCGCAGACCGCGCAGCGCATGAACCGGATGATCATCGCCGTACTCGTGCTGGCGCTGGGCTACTTCGGCTTCGACAAGTTCGTGCTCGCGCCGAAGCGCGAAGCAGCAATGCTGGCGATGGCAAAAAAACTGGCGGCGCCGACTCCGGCGGCGCGCGATGCCAAGACCATCGCGGTGATGCCATTCCTGAATATGTCCGACGACCCGAAGAAGGAATATTTCTCTGACGGCATGACCGAGGAAATCCTGAACGCGCTGGCCAAGGTGCCGAAACTCGAGGTCACCGCGCGCACCTCGGTGTTTTCGCTCAAGGGCCAGAACCATGACGTGCGCGAAATCGGCAAGATGCTGGGCGTGGCCTACCTGCTGGAAGGCTCCGTTCGCCAAGCGGGCGACGAAGTGCGCATCACCGCCCAGCTGATCCGCACCGACAACGGCTTCCACCTGTGGTCGGAAACCTACGACCGCAAGCTGCAGAACGTATTCGCGGTGCAGGCCGAACTGGCGGGCGCCATCGCCCAGGCCTTGCAGTTGCCGCTCGGCATGGGCGGCGACGATGGGCTGGTGACCGAGCGGACCGACAACTCGCAAGCTTACGCGCTCTATCTGCAGGCACGTGCAGCGTATCGGGCGCGAGACATGCCGCGTTCCATCGAACTGTTAAACGCGGCACTGGCGATCGATCCCAAGTTCGCGCCGGCCTGGGCCAGCCTGTGCGGCAGCAAGAACCTGTTGCAGTTCTATCTGCCGCGTGAGGAGAGGGCGCGGATCCCGCAGATACTTGCCGAAGGCGAAACCGCCTGCAAACGCGCGATCGAGTTGGCGCCGGACCTGGCCGCAGCCCACATCATGCTCGCCAATCTGTATTCGAATCAGTGGCGCTGGCGCGACGCGGAGGAGCACTACCTGCGCGCCCAGGCGCTGGCGCCGAACGATCCGGAATTCTATTTTGCCTACACCGACTGGCTGGGTTCGCAAGGCCGAACCGAAGAGGCCCTGGCGGCGGCGCAGCGTGCCGTTGAGCTCGATCCGATGGCGCCGATGTACCGGAACCTGTACGGCTATCTGCTGAGCTACTCCGGCCGCGACCTGGAATGCCTGGCGCAGATGCAGGCCGGCTACGCGTTGGCGCCCAGCAATGTCTACCTCAACCAGAACCTGATCACCTGTTATGTCACGACCGGCCGCATCGACGACGCCGAGAAACTGCGCGACAGCCTGCGCCACGCATTCGAGGTGCGAGGAGAGAATTCCGCGACCATCGCCAAGCAGTTGGCTGTTACCGATGCGATCATTGCGATTGCCCGCCATCCGGACCAGTTTGCCGAAATCATCAAGCCGTTGGGGGGCGACGGCCTGGTGATTGCCTTGGTCTTCCCGACGCATGTCGACGAGCTGTTCGATTATGTCGGGCAGCAGATCGACCAGCACAGCAACGGCAGCGATGGCGTGATCCTGCTGCGCAGCCAGTTGTTCGCGAACCATCACAAGGATCCTCGCTACCTGCGCCTGCTTCGCAAGGCCGGGTTCGACGAGGAGGGGAATGTCCGGTGAGCCTTCTCGCCGAACTCAAGCGCCGCAAGGTTTTCCGGGTCGCGGGAGCCTATCTCGTGGTCGGCTGGCTGCTGATCCAGGTGGCGGCGACGGTGCTGCCGCAATTTGATTTGCCCGCCTGGACCCCGCGTTTGGTCACCCTGCTGGTCGCGCTCGGTTTCCCGATCGCCCTGGTGATGGCCTGGGCGCTGGACGTGACGCCCGAAGGCGTTCGCATCGATGCCAAGAGCGCGGGCAGCAAGCCATTGGTCGCCGTCGCCGTGGCCATGGGCGTTCTTGCACTTGGCTGGTATTTTCGTGGCCATGTTGAACACCCGAGAACGATTCCGGCAGCCGCAGCGGCTGCGCCGACGGCGCCGATTGCGAATGCCGCGCCACAAAAATCCATTGCGGTGCTGGCGTTCACAGACTTGAGTCCTGAACACAACCAGGAATATTTCTCCGACGGCATGGCCGAGGAGATCCTCAACGCGCTGGCCCAGGTCAAGGACATGAAGGTCGCCGGCCGGACCTCGTCGTTCTTCTACAAGGGCCGTAACGAGGACCTGCGCACGATCGGCAAGGCCCTGGACGTGGCCAACGTGCTAGAAGGCTCGGTGCGCAAGCAGGGCGACAAGGTGCGGATCACCGCCCAGCTGATCCGCAGCGAGGACGGCTTTCATCTTTGGTCGGAAAGCTACGACGGCGACCTCAAGGACGTGTTCGCGTTGCAGGAGAAGATCGCCCGCGCCATCACCGACCAGTTGCAGGTCGTACTCGAAGGCGAGCAGAAGACGCGGCTGATACCGGTGAGCACCGGCAATCCGGAGGCCTATTCGCTGTACCTGCAGGCTACCTCGATCTTCGACCGTCGCGATGCGCCGCGCTTCCCCGAAGCCGAGGCGGCGCTGAAGCAGGCGATCGCGCTGGACCCGAAATACGCGCGCGCGCATTCGCGGCTGGCCGCGCTGTACGCGGCATTGGGTTCGTACGTGGAGATCAATGGCGGGCAGGCGTGGGGGAAAGCGGTGTCGGAAGCGTACGCGGCGCTCGCGCTCGATCCGACCCTGGCCGAGCCGCACGCGGCGTTGGGCCTGACCTACGGTAAGCAGATTGGGGGCCAGCTGCGCCAGCGCGAGG
>JANXRY010000124.1 GCA_025356635.1 Gammaproteobacteria bacterium | reverse complement strand
GCGAAAACCGCCTGCCCTGCGTCTACCTGGTCGATTCCGGTGGCGCTTTCCTGCCACTGCAAGATGAAGTGTTCCCGGACCGGGAACATTTCGGCCGGATCTTCTACAACCAGGCGCGGATGAGTGGCGAAGGCATTCCGCAGATCGCGGTTGTCATGGGCAGTTGCACCGCCGGCGGCGCCTACGTGCCGGCGATGTGCGACGAATCGATCATCGTCAAGGACCAGGGCACGATCTTTCTGGGCGGGCCGCCGCTGGTGAAAGCCGCGACCGGCGAGGTGGTGGATGCCGAATCGCTCGGCGGCGCTGACGTGCACACTTCCGTCTCCGGCGTGGCGGATCATTTCGCGGAAAATGATGCCCATGCTTTGCAGATCGCCCGCGACATCCTCGCCCACCTCAATCGCCAGAAACCGATACCACTGGCCTTGGCCGAGCCGCGCGAACCGGTCTACGCTGCCGACGAGCTCTACGGCATCGTGCCCAGTGATACGCGCCGCCCCTACGACGTCCGCGAGATCATCGCCCGCCTGGTCGATGCAAGCGAGTTTCAAGAGTTCAAGCAACGGTACGGGAAGACATTGGTCACCGGCTTCGCGCATATCCACGGTTACCCGGTTGGCATCGTCGCCAACAACGGCATACTCTTCGCCGAATCTGCGCTCAAGGGCGCGCATTTCATTGAGCTGTGCAACCAGCGTGACATCCCGCTGGTGTTCCTGCAGAACATCACTGGCTTCATGGTCGGCAAGAAATACGAGAACGCGGGCATCGCCAAGGACGGCGCGAAGATGGTCACCGCTGTGGCCTGTTCGCACGTGCCGAAATTCACCGTGGTGATCGGCGGCAGTTTCGGCGCAGGCAACTACGCGATGTGCGGCCGTGCCTACGGCGCGCGCTTCCTGTGGATGTGGCCGAACGCGCGGATCAGCGTGATGGGCGGCGAGCAGGCGGCGAGCGTGTTGGCGACGGTCAAGCGTGACGGCATCGAAGCGTCGGGGAAATCCTGGAGTGCGGACGAGGAAGAAGCTTTCAAGACGCCGATCCGCGACCAGTACGAAAAGCAGGGCAACCCCTACTACGCCACCGCCCGGCTCTGGGACGACGGCGTCATCGACCCGGCCGATACCCGGCGCGTGCTCGGCCTGGCCATTTCCGCGAGTTTGAATGCTCCGCTTGTGAAGTCGAATTTCGGCGTGTTCCGGATGTAACTATTTCACCAACGCGTCAGTACATTTCGTACTCGACCTGAAATCGCACGGTAACGTCCGGCGCAGCCGGGTTCAATCCGGCCAACACGGCGGCGTTGTACGAGACCTTGTTGCCGTCCGCGAGTTGCTGCATACCGAACAGGGCCGGTCCGATGCTGTGGCTGTCGTCGCGACCGAGATGGCCGAGTTCGCCCAACCCGCCGATGCCCTGCACGCCCCACTCGAGCGCCGGCTTGCCCAGCCACTTCACCTGCCAAGTGTAGTCCAGTTCGGTCGCATCGCTGGCGCCGATACCGACTTCGTGCTTGAACAACAAGTTGAGGTTGGCGACGGTACCGGCGATGTCTTTCTGGAGCATCGGGCCGATCTTGAGTACATCCGGGCCGGCCGCAAAACCATGTTCGTATTCGGCAAACAGGCCGACATCGGCCCAGTATTTGCCTTGCTCGGTGAGCACGAAAACGTTTTCCCATTCCCAGGCTTCGAGCTTGCCCGGATTGCCGCCCTCGGACGAATACTCCAGCACGAGTTCGGTGCGCCACCATTGCGTCACGCCATAACCGACATCGAACACGAAGGCATGCTCGCTCGGGCCACCGCTGAAATCGCGATAACCGCCACGCAGTTCGAATTCGGTCTCGCCCTGTTCGACCACCGGAGAGTAGACGGTATCGGCCGGACCAGCCATAGCCAGCGGCGAACACGCGACAAATGACAAAGAAATGGCTTGCGCCAGGAAATTCTTGCGCATCATGAAATCCCTTCGAGATGTTGATTCTGGTTAGCGGACGATCAAGGCGCCTTGCGCCGTGTCCTGATGGAAATCGCCAAAAAACGGATACCGCCCCGGTTTCAGCGGACCGATGTAGACGGTGATGGTGGCGTTGCCGGTGACGAGTTTTTCGCGGTTGAGTGCATGGCTCTCGAATTCTTCGGGCGTGGCGTCTTCGTTGACCACCAGAAGTTTCACCTTGGTATTGGCCGGGATCACCAACTCGACGGGAACGTAGCGATGGTTGCGAATGTTCAGCCTGACCTCGGGAATGCCGGCCCAGGCGGTGGCCGACAACAGACACAAGACAAGAATCACCAATAAACGCATCGATGGCTCCGGTCAGACTGAGAATGAGGGTGCAGGCGCGGCCATCGCTGGCGCAGGAAGCCGGAACATGCGCATGCCTACTACTAGCAAAGCGACCGTGGCGGCGTAGAACACCATCTGCATTCCGCAGGGCTGGGCGGTGTAACCAATCAGAACATGCAAGGTACGGCCCAGGAGGGACTCGTCGCCAAGCAACCAGCTGCTATCCCAGAGCGGATTTGCCAACGCTGGCAGAACATCGGCCTGCACCAGGAAACCGGCGGCGCTGCTGGCCAAGCCTGCGGCAACCAATACCAACAAGCCGTTGGTGGCTCCGAAGAAATGGCGCATCGGGATTTTCAGCAAGCCGAAATAGAGTGCGAATCCGACCAACACACCAAGCAGCACACCGAGCCCGCCCCCAATCAGCAAATCATTCATTGACGAACCGCCGGCGTACAGCCCGTAGCCGAACAACACCACTTCCGAGCCTTCGCGCAGTACCGCCAGTGCTACCACGACCAGCAAGGCAGTCATCGGCCGCTGGCCTCCGGACACCGCCCCCCCGACCGCCTTCATGTGCAGGGCGAGCTGCTTCCCGTGCCGCGCCATCCAGACAACATGCCAGCCAATCATGACCACTGCGGCCAGCAAGACGATGGCATTGAACCATTCCTGGCCCATGCCGCTCATTGCACCAGCGAGAGCCTCGGCAGATCCGGCTACTGCCAAGGCGCCGATCAGGCCCAGCACGAGCCCGGAACCGATCCACAGCGCCCGGCCAGTCACACCACGGGTCGCGGCCGCCACGATACTGATAATGAGGGCAGCCTCAAGAACCTCTCGGAATACAATGATTAGATTGGGAATCATGTTTTTACCAAGGCATGAGTGACTGGCTTGTTCGTAATGATAACGATTCGTATTTATAATGCAAGCCCCTTTCCCGCATCCCAGTTAAGATTCAAGCCCTGCCTCGTTATGTACTGCCATGCCCCCAGCCTCGACCTCCCTGCGGATCGAACACCACGGAACTACGGCCCAGGTCGCCTTGCAGCGTCCCGAGGTCCATAACGCTTTCGATGACGGGCTGATCCTGGAGCTGACGGAGACCTTGCTCGCACTCGATGCCGAGCCCGGGGTTCGCGCCGTGGTTCTGACCGGCGCTGGCACCACCTTCTCGGCCGGCGCCGATCTGAACTGGATGCGGCGTATGGCCAGCGCCAGTGAAGAAGACAACCGCGCCGACTCGCTGCGCCTGGCGACACTGATGCGGACCCTGAATTTCTTGTCCAAACCCACCCTCGCCCGCGTCAATGGCTCGGCTTATGGCGGCGGCGTCGGTCTGATCGCCTGCTGCGATCTCGCCATCGGCGTGGACGGCGCGAAATTCTCGCTCAGCGAGGTCAAACTCGGGCTGGTTCCTGCCGTGATTTCGCCTTATGTGATCGCAGCGATCGGCCTGCGCCACGCGCGTAGGATGTTCGTGGGTGCGGAAGTATTCGATGCCCGCGAAGCCGAGCGCATCGGCCTGTTGCACCAGTGCGTAGAACCAGCTCAACTCGACGAAGCCGTGGAGCGGTGCCTGCATTGGTTGGGCAAAGGTGGTCCATCGGCGCAGGGCGAAGCCAAGCGCCTGGCGCTGCGCATGGCCGGCATGACCGCTGAATCGATGCAACGCATCGACGAAGAAAATGCCGCACTGATCGCCCGTTTGCGTGTGTCGAACGAAGGCCAGGAAGGCCTATCCGCCTTTTTCGATAAGCGTGCGCCGCACTGGGTAGGCCACTGATGTTCGACAAGATCCTGATCGCCAATCGCGGCGAAATCGCCTGCCGCGTCATCCGCACCTGTCGCCGTTTCGGCATTCGTACGGTCGCTGTTTATTCCGAAGCCGACGCCAGCGCGCAACACGTGCGTTTGGCCGACGAAGCCTGGCCAATCGGTGGTTCGCGCCCCCAGGACAGTTACTTGCGCAGCGATATCATCATCGCGGCGGCGTTGCGTTCAGGCGCGCAAGCCATCCATCCTGGTTACGGGTTCCTGTCCGAGAACGCCGATTTCGCCGATGCAGTGGCAGCGGCAGGCCTGACTTTCATTGGCCCTCCCGGCGCCTCGATGCGCAAGATGGGCAGCAAGGCCGGTGCGAAAGATCTCATGGCGGCAGCGGGTGTACCGGTCGTGCCCGGCTATACCGGCGAAAACCAGGACGCAACGCAACTGCAATCCGAAGCCGATCGCATCGGTTACCCCGTGATGATCAAGGCCGCACATGGTGGCGGCGGCAAGGGCATGCGCATCGTCCGTACGGCAGGCGAATTCGCCGCGGCGCTGGAATCTTGCCGGCGCGAAGCGGCCAGTGCCTTCGGCCGCGATCGCGTGCTCCTGGAACGTTACCTTGAACAGCCGCGACATATCGAGATCCAGGTCTTCGCCGACGATCACGGCCACGCGATCCATCTGGGCGAGCGCGAATGTTCGGCGCAGCGTCGTTACCAGAAAGTACTGGAAGAATCGCCCTCGCCCTTGCTCACGCCAACCATGCGCGAACGCATGGGCGCGGCCGCCGTGCAAGCAGCACGCGCAATCGACTATCGCAACGCCGGCACAGTGGAATTCATCGTTGGCAGCGATGGCGGTTTTTACTTCATGGAGATCAACACCCGATTGCAGGTGGAGCATCCGGTGACCGAAATGGTGACCGGGCTGGACCTGGTCGAATGGCAGTTGCGTGTCGCCGCCGGCGAACCATTGCCACTGGCACAGGAAGACATCCGCCAACACGGCCACGCTATCGAAGTTCGTTTGTATGCCGAAGATGCCGAGAACGGTTTCTTGCCGGGCTCGGGCCGCCTCGAACGCCTGCGCTTTCCGAAAACCGATGCAGGAACGCGCATCGATACCGGCGTGGTCGAAGGCGACGTCGTCACGATCTTCTACGACCCGATGATCGCAAAACTCGTCGTGCACGATCAGGACCGCACGCGCGCCCTGGCGCGATTGCGCGAGGCGTTGGCCGATTGCGAAGTAGTCGGTCCGAAATCGAATGTCGAATTCCTCGAGCGTCTGATCCGGCATCCCTCGGTGACCGAAGGCCGCATCGACACCAGTTTCCTGGACGCTCATTTCGCCGAGGTGTTTCCTCCGGCAACGCCGCCCGGCGCTGATGTCCTCGCCGCCGCCGCATGCGCCTGTCTATTGCATGACGAGCGCAAGGTTCGGGCACAGGCACGCAGGACCAACGACCCACATTCGCCCTGGGCGATTTCCGATGGCTGGCGCCTGGGCCATGCCGGCCAGCGCGTGTTGTCGTTGGGGTGGCGGCAGCAGCGACAGTTACTCACTGCCCATGGCGCGGGTGGCGACTACCGCATCGAAACCGACGGCGCCATATTCAAGATCGAAGGAGCACACCTGGAAGCAGGCCACTTCACCGCGCGCCTTGATGGCGAAGCTCGCCGCTGGCGCTGCCAGGTCGATGCTGCGCATGTATTCCTGCACGATGGCGACCGCCGCTGGACGTTCTCACGCGTTCCGGTCTACCAAGCCGAAAATATCGGCGTCAACGCTGGCGGCAACCGCCTGTTGGCGCCAATGCCTGGGCGCGTTGTGCTCTTGAAGGTGGGTGTTGGCGATATTGTTTGCGCCGGCCAAGAACTTGGCGTGATGGAAGCCATGAAAATGGAATTGAGCCTGAAGGCGCCGTGCGCTGGCCGCATTGCGGCAGTACAGGCAAAAGTCGGGGATTTCGTTGAAGCCGATGCCGTGCTGGTTCGATTGGAGGACGCATGAAAACCCTGTGCATAGTCGCAAGCTGTTTATTACTGGCCGCCTGTGAATCCACCAGTTTCCAGGCGCCTCCAGTGGCGGAAATCGCATGCGACTCCGCGCTGGCCGGACACTGGACTGCCCCGGGATCAGAAGAAAAAAAAACCGACGACGTCGAGCTTCGCATCGACGCATCCTGTCGAGTGCTCTTCATTGACCACGACAATGGCGTGCGTAACGAAGGCGAACCAGTGCAAGCGCATCTGGGTGTCGATGGCGACGCCCATTATCTCTGGGTCGATGCCGCTTGGGCCGCAAAACGCTTCGATGCCAAGCAGCTGCCGCCGGCCGGTGATTTTTTTGTCCTTCGCTACTTGCTGACCGAGAACTCTTTGACCCTGGAAATGCCGGACAACCGCGCTGTGTCCCACCGGATCATCGACAATAAAATCAATGGCGAGGTTCGCCGCTACGACGGCGTATTGGCGAACCGATTGCTTGCGCCGATCGATACCAAAGCACTCCGCGAGCCAGGTTTTTTCACCGGCGAGCCGGCCCGCTTTCAACGCGTCGCATCCGGAAAGAAATGATGGCCGAGCACGTTCGCATCGTCGAAGTCGGCCCACGCGATGGCTTGCAGAACGAAAAAACGATCCTGCCAGCCGCGCAGAAAATAGAATTGATCGAACGGCTGGCCGAGACTGGCTTGCCGTCTATCGAAGCGACCAGCTTCGTCAGTCCGAAGTGGGTGCCGCAACTGGCTGATGCCAGCGAAGTTTTTTCCGGACTGCAGCGCAAGCCGGGGGTCGCCTATCCCGTGCTGGTACCGAACCTGCAAGGTTATGAGCGCGCCCGCGCGGTTGGTGCAGATGAAATCGCGGTGTTCACCGCCGCTTCGGAAGCGTTCAACCGCAAGAACATCAATGCCGGCATAGACGAGAGCATCGAGCGTTTCCTGCCGGTAATCGAGCGCGCCTGCGCCGATGGCGTGAAAGTGCGCGGCTATGTTTCAACGGTACTGGGTTGTCCCTACCAGGGCGAAGTGCCGCTGGCCGATGTCGTGCGCGTGGCCAAGCGCTTGCACGAACTCGGTTGCTACGAAATCTCGCTCGGCGACACCATCGGCATCGGCACGCCGGGCAAGGCGCGGGCGATGCTGAAAGCGGTCGCCACTGAAATTCCGATGAGCGCGCAGGCAGTGCATTTCCACGACACCCGCGGCCAGGCCTTGGCCAATATCCTGGCCTGCCTCGAAGAAGGCGTGCGTGTGGTCGATGCCGCGGTCTCCGGCACTGGCGGCTGCCCGTATGCGCCCGGCGCCAGCGGAAATGTCGCCAGCGAAGACGTGGTCTACATGCTCGAAGGCATGGGAATGCCTACCGGCGTGAATCTTGATGCTCTGGTCGCGACCGGACGCTGGCTTTCCACCCTGCTCGGTCGCCCCAGCGGCAGTCGGGTCAATCTTGCGAGCAAGCAATCATGACTGCGTTCACGATACGACCCATAGAGCCGCGCGACGACGCCACCATGGCCACTGTGATTCGTACCGTGATGCCGGAATTCGGCGCGACCGGCGACGGCTTCGCGATCAACGATCCGGAAGTGGACTGGATGTCCAAGGCCTATTCCGAGCCTCGTTGCGCCTATTTCGTCGTGGTGTCGGACGGCGTGGTGATGGGCGGCGGCGGCGTGGCGCCGCTGGTCGGCGGAGACCCGAATGTCTGCGAACTGCGCAAGATGTATTTCCTGCCGGCGCTGCGCGGCCAGGGCGCGGGCGCAGCAATGATGCAGCGTTGCCTGGACGCCGCGCGCGACATCGGTTTCACGAAGTGCTATCTGGAAACGTTGAGCGGCATGGACGCGGCCATGCGCCTGTACGAGCGTAGTGGATTCAAGCGCATTTCCTGCTCGATGGGCGCCACCGGCCACGGCGGTTGCGATTCCTTCTACCTGCTGGATTTGTAGGGGCCTCTTGTGCAAGGGGTTCGGCCCCGACTTAGCGCCGCCAACGACGTCGTGGCTGAACCCCTCCCACCGAGGCTCATGCGCTAAAATGTCGGTTTTCCAGCACGGTTATATCCCATGCAACTCAGCAACGTCCGCGCCATCGTCACCGGCGGCGCTTCCGGCCTCGGTCTGGCCGTCGCCCGGCACATCGTCGCCCACGGCGGCAAGGTCGCCCTGTTCGACATCAACGACGACAAGGGCGCCGAAGCCGTCGCCGAACTCGGCGTCGGCAACGCGCTTTACTTCCGCACCGATGTTTCCGACGAAGCCGGCGTCGAGGCCAACGTCGCCGCAGCGAAGGAAGCCCTTGGCGGCCTGAACACCGCGATCAACTGCGCCGGCATCCTCGGCGCCGGCCGCGTGCTCGGCCGCGAGGCGCCAATGCCGCTGAAGCAATTCTCGACGACGGTAATGGTCAACCTGGTTGGAAGTTTCAACATCGCCAAGGCCGCCGCCAACCTGATGCAGCACAACGATGCCGGCGACGACGGCGAGCGCGGCGTGATCATCAATACCGCCTCGGTCGCGGCCTACGAAGGCCAGATCGGCCAGGCCGCCTATTCCGCGTCGAAAGGCGGCGTGGTCGCCATGACCCTGCCGATGGCGCGCGAACTGGCGCGCTTCGGCATCCGGGTGATGACCGTTGCCCCGGGCATCTTCTGGACGCCGATGGTCGACGGCATGTCCGAAGCCGTGCAGCAATCGCTAAGTGCCTCGATCCCGTTCCCATCGCGGCTGGGGCGGCCGGAAGAATTCGCCGACACCATCGCCTTCATCCTCGGCAACCGCTACCTCAATGGCGAAACCATCCGCCTCGATGGCGCCGTGCGCCTCGCACCAAAATAACCACCCTCACCCCGCCCTCTCCCGTCAACGGGAGAGGTGGAGAATCAAATATGAAAGCCGCAGAGATCAAGAAAGGCAACGTCGTCGAACACAACAACACCGTCTACCAGGTGCGCGACATCGAACGCAGCGCCGCGCAAGGTCGCAGCGGCAATGTGACCTTCCGTTTCATCATGTACAGCGTGCCGGGCGGAACCAAGTTCGACCTGAGCCTGCGCGCCGACGACGAGTTGAAGGAAGTCGAACTGAGCCGGCGCGAGGCGACGTTCTCGTACAAGGATGGCGACGCCTTCGTGTTCATGGACAACGAGGACTACACGCAGTACATGCTCGACGCCAATGTCGTCGGCGATGCCGCCGGCTACATCACCGAGGGCCTCGCCGGTTGCTACATCCAGATCATCGAGGACCTTCCGGTCGCGTTGCAGCTGCCGCCGAGCGTGGTTCTGGAAGTGGTCGAGACGCCGCCGGAACTCAAGGGTGGCACCGCCACCAAGCGCCCGAAGCCGGCGCGCCTGAATACCGGCATCGAGATCCAGGTTCCGGAATACATCTGCAACGGCGAGAAGATCACCGTCAGCACGCTGACCGGCGAATTCAACGGGCGCGCCTGAGCCATTTGCGCGCCATGCGCCGCACCGACTCGTCGGCGTGTTGATCGTCGACGAGTTCGGACACCAGTCGCCAGGCCAGGTCGTGCGATTCCGGGCCGACCACGAAGTCTTCCGACGGACCGACGCGTACGACGAAGCGCATGTCGTAGTGCCAGTGTTCGGGCTCATCTTTCCGCGCCGGAATCAGGTGGCGGTCCAGGTCGAACACTTCGCGTTCCACCGACAGCCCGGACAAGCCCGACTCTTCCTCGGCCTCGCGTAGCGCCACCTCGGCGAGGTCGCCACTACCATCGGCATGCCCACCTAGTTGCAGCCAGCGGTCCAGTTTCCGGTGATGCGTCAGCAGTACCCTCCGACCATCTCCCGAGACCAGCCAGGCCGATCCGGTGAAATGACCGACCCGGCATGTGCGTTCGCAGCAATCCGGATGGCAGCGGGCGAAGTCCCGGAATTCCGCCAGGACGGAGCGGTCCCAGACGCGGTCCGCATCGACGAGGGCAAGCAGGGCCAATACCTGTGCCTGGGCCATAGTTATGGGCTTCATCGACAGGAATCCTCTCGGTAGCCGCACGATTGCAGTCCCGCTCGCTTGAAAAGGATAGCGTCCAGGTCGCCCCCGCACAGCGGCTTGTGCCACCGGGCCACGCAGGCTAAGGTAACGCGCGGCTTGCTCAGCGTTCGCCGGCGTACTGACTATAACCACAACCCAGGGGATGCCATATGTTGTTCTGGCGCGTTAAACCACTTGACCAGATTTTGCAGACTGCCGAGAAGAAGTCTCTCAAACGACAACTCGGTGCTTTTCAACTGACCATGCTGGGCATCGGTGCCATCATCGGCACCGGTATATTCGTGCTCACTGCCGAGGCAGCCCAGAAAGCAGGCCCTGGCATGATGGTGTCCTTCGTCATTGCGGGGTTCGTTTGTGCAGTTGCCGCACTGTGCTACGCGGAGCTTGCAGCGATGGTGCCCGTGTCCGGATCTGCCTATACGTATTCTTACGCGGTTCTTGGCGAATTCATCGCTTGGCTCGTGGGCTGGGCGCTGATACTCGAATATGCAGTCGCTGCGAGCGCTGTCTGCGTAGGCTGGTCGAAATATGCGGTGGGCCTGTTCAAACACAGTCTCGGCATTGAAATACCAGCGACGCTTGCAAATGGCTGGTCCGACGGTGGTTACATCAATATTCCGGCCGTGCTGATCGGGCTGTTTGTTACACTGTTGTTAGTGCGTGGCACAAAAGAAAGCGCAACGTTCAATGCAGTTCTCGTGGTCATCAAGGTCGTCGCATTGACCGCGTTCATCATCTTGGCGGTCCCGGCTATTAACGACGCCAATTTTCACCCGTTTGCTCCACTAGGTACCACAGGCATCATCGGTGCCGCTGCATCCATATTCTTCGCGTTCGTGGGGTTTGATGCCGTATCGACTGCCGCTGAAGAAACCAAGAATCCACAACGCAACATCCCGATTGCACTAATTGGTTCTTTGTTGATTTGCACCGTTTTTTATCTGCTTGTGGCGGCAGGTGCAATCGGTTCTTTTGGCGCAAATCCTGTTTTTGCTGCCGATGGCTCAGTACTTTCACCTGGGTCAGCTGAACTGACTGCGCGTTGCACGGTACTCGCCGCAAGCGGCACGCAGCCGCTTGTGTGTTCCGGCGAAGCACTGGCCCACGTTTTGCGTTCGACTGGCCACTCCACCGTGGGTAACTTGCTTGGTCTGGCCGCGTTCCTCGCGCTTCCCTCGGTCATTCTCACGATGATCTTCGGTCAGACACGAATTTTCTTCGTGATGTCGAGAGACGGCCTGTTGCCAAACGCCTTGAGCAAGGTTCACCCCAAGTACAACACGCCCCACGTAGTAACCATGATGACCGGCCTCGGCGTGATGATCGGTGCAGCTTTCCTGCCGGTTGGTAAGCTCGCGGACATCTCGAACTCAGGCACGCTGTTCGCGTTTCTGGTGGTGTCTGTGGCGGTGATGATGCTTCGCCGAAGCGATCCGGATCGTCCGCGCCCATTCAAAACTCCATTCGTATGGATCGTCGGTCCGCTTTCGGCTATCGGCTGTATCGTGTTGTTTTTCTACCTACCGACTACCGCCAAACTGGTATTCCCCATCTGGGGCGGAATTGGCCTGATCTTCTATTACCTCTATGGTTATAGAAAGAGCTACATGAGGCCCGGAAATGTCGCGCCGGACGGCAACGGTTAACAGCCTATTCTGATCGTCGGTCACTAGTCGGAAACGGCGCGGATTATTCCGCGCCGTTTTCGTTTTCGGAATCTTCGTCGGGCAAGCCGGCCGCGTCGCCGAGCAGGCGCTGGCTGTCACCGTCGCTAGCGGCTTCGACGCTACGCAGCCTCCGCTCGATCGCCCGGGTCCGGACACCGGCGCTGTCGATGACATTCGCTGCTTCGTCGAGCTTCTTCTTGGTTTTGGCCAACACATCGGCGAACTTGCCGAACTCGGTCTTGACCGCTCCCAGCACCTGCCAGACCTCGCTGGAGCGCTGCTCGATGGCTAAGGTGCGGAAGCCCATGCGCAATGAATTCAGAATCGCCGACAAGGTCGTCGGGCCGGCGACGACGACGCGGTGGTCGCGCTGCAACGCCTCGACGATGCCTGGTCGGCGCAAGACTTCAGCGTACAGGCCCTCGGTGGGGAGGAACATGATGGCGAAATCGGTGGTGTGCGGCGGCGACACGTATTTCAGCGCGATGGTCTTCGCCTCGTCGCGGATGCGTCGCTCCAAGGCCTGACCAGCGACCGTAGCGGCATCTGCGTCGGCGCGCTCCTGGGCATCGAGCAAGCGCTCGTAATCCTCGCGTGGGAACTTGGCGTCGATGGGCAGCCACAGCGGGATGTCGGGCTGGTCGAGCGCACCAGGCAGTCGGATCGCGAACTCGACACGCTCGCTGGAACCGGGAATGGTGGCGACGTTGGCGGTGTATTGCTCGGCCGTCATCACTTGTTCGAGGATGCCCGCCAGTGCCACTTCACCGAAGATGCCGCGCGTTTTCACGTTGCCCAGCACGCGCTTCAGATCGCCAACGCCGGTCGCCAGCAAACGCATTTCGCCCAGCCCCTTGTGCACCTCTTCGAGCCGCTCCGACACCTGCTTGAACGATTCGCCCAGGCGCGTTTCCAACGTGGCCTGGAGCTTTTCGTCCACGGTCTGGCGCATCTGCTCGAGCTTGGCGGCGTTGTCGGCCTGGATGTCCTTGAGTCTGCCGTCCAGCGTCAAGCGGACATCGCCGAGCCGCCGTTCGGTGGTTTCATTGAGTTTTTCCAGACGCGCCTGCATGGACTCGCCGAAGCGTTGCAGGCCGGCGGCGGTTTCCTCGCGCGAATCATTGCGCCCGGTGCGCTGTTCCTCGCGGACGTTGCGCTCGACGCGATCAAGATCGGCGCGCAACAAGGTCAGACTCGACTCCAACCCGAGCGCGAGCCTGGCCGTTGAATCGCGACGCCAGAGCAGTACCAGCAGGACGATGGCCGCGAGGACCAGGACGATGAGAACGATCAGCAGGATTTCCATCCTGCCATTCTACGGTCCGGGTCGTCGCAGCGGCTGAGACTAGGCTTTCTTGGCCCAGGCCGAGCACCAGCCCTTCGGCGAAACCGTGTAGCCGGGGAAAATCGCGCAAGCACCGGTGGCGGCGGTGAAGAACTGGCAATTGGCGCAGGCACTGCCAGGTTTGAATGCGGCGTTCTTGGTGGTGGCCGCGTTTTCGACATAGCCCAGTGCTTTGGCCTGAGGATTGTCGGCCGTCAGGTTCTTCGCGGCTGCCATTGCCGGCTGGCCGGCCAACCGGGCCAGCAAGGGGATCGCAGTCGCGGCAACGGCAGCCTGGATCAGGAAACGGCGGCGGGACGGGGTGGGCTCGGTCATGACAGCTACTCCAGTGGACTGCCGGCAGTGTAGCCCGGTCGTGTGAATGCCGGGTTGACGAGGATCAAGATCCTGCGATGCCGGGCGCCATTCGCTAAACTGTCGGCATGACGTCGCTGACCTTCGACCCCGCCCTGCTCCAAGCCCGCGCCGCCGAAATCGTGGCCACAACCCGGGAACTGGCGGCGCTAGGCTGGACGCCTGCCACCGGCGGCAATTTTTCCATGCGCCTGGACGGTCAGCACGCCGCGATCACCGTCTCGGGTCGCGACAAGGGTCGGCTCGGCGTGGCCGACGTCATGGTCGTGGATTGGAACGGACAGGCGGTCGGTTCCAGCCACCGCCCTTCGGCCGAGACCTTGCTGCACACCCAGCTGTACAAGCGGTTCCCCGAGGTCGGGTGCGTGCTGCACACTCATTCGCTGAACCAGACGCTGGCATCGCGGCTGTACGCAGGCGCCGGCCACGTGCGCTTCGAGGACTACGAGCTGATCAAGGCTTTTCGCGGTCAATCGACCCATGCCACCACGATGGACGTGCCGGTACTGCCCAATAGCCAGCACATGCCGACCCTCGCAGCGCAAGTGGATGTCCTGCTCGACGCCGCCCCCCTCTGCGGTTACCTGATCGAGGGCCACGGCCTGTATGCCTGGGGTGAGGACATGACCGAAGCACGCCGGCATTTGGACGCCTTCGAGTTCCTGCTGAGCTGCGAGCTGGAGATGAGGAAGTTACTTCGATGAGTCGACTGCGGATATTTCCTCACGACGATCCGTCCCTGGTTCTGATCACCACGTCCGACCAGGCCGAGATTGCACGCCAACTTGCCGACATCGGCGTGCGCTTCGAACAGTGGCAGGCGAATGCGCCGCTTGCGCCGGGTGCCGCCTCCGAAACAGTGCTGGCCGCCTATCGTTCCGATATCGATCGACTGGTCGCCGAGAACGGCTTCAAGACCGTGGACGTGGTCAGCATCGCGCCGGACAACCCGACTCGCGAGGCGATGCGCGCCAAGTTCCTCGACGAGCACTACCACGAGGAAGACGAAGTGAGGTTCTTCGTCGCCGGCGCCGGCCTGTTCACCTTGCACAGCCATGATTTCGTCTACGAAATCCTGTGCGAACAAGGCGATCTGATCGGCGTTCCCGACCGCACCAAGCATTGGTTCGACATGGGCCCGGAACCGTATTTCATCGCCATCCGTTTTTTCACCCAGCCCGATGGTTGGGTCGGCCATTTCACCGGCACCGACATCGCCCAACGTTTTCCGCGCTTCGACCCCCGGGACGCCGCGTGACCAGCAAGTCGGGCCCACGCGCCATCGTCACCGACATCGAAGGCACCACCAGTTCGATTTCATTCGTGAAGGACGTGCTGTTTCCCTACGCGCGCCGTGCCCTACCCGCTTTCGTCCGCGCCCGGCGACACGCCCCGGAAGTTCGCCACTGGCTGGATGCGGCAGCGGTGGATGCCGGCGGCGTTTGCGATGACGAGATGCTGATCGAAGTGCTGCAAGGCTGGATTGACGCCGACCGCAAGCACACCGCACTGAAAGCCCTGCAAGGCATGATCTGGGAAGCCGGCTATTCCAGCGCCGACTTCACGGCGCATATCTATCCCGACGCAGCGCTTGGCCTTGCCCGCTGGCATGCCGCCGGGCATCCGCTCTATGTGTATTCGTCGGGCTCGGTGCCGGCGCAGAAATTGCTGTTCGGCCATACCAATGCCGGCGATTTGCGGCCGCTGTTTTCCGGCTGGTTCGATACCGAAGTTGGTGGCAAGCGCGATGCTGCCAGCTACCGTCATATCTGTACTGCAGTGAATCGGCCGGCTGGCGAAGTGTTGTTTCTTTCCGACGTGATCGAAGAACTCGATGCCGCCCACGATGCCGGCATGGACACGGCGCTGGTGGATCGACGCGAGGATTACCCGCAGCCACGACTTGGCGAATCAACGCATGACCATCGGCGGGTGGAAACTTTCGCCGCCATCGAGCCCTGATCCATGCCCATGAGCGCCGCACGGAAGTTGAACGAAGTCATGCGCCAGTCGCTGTCCCTGACGTTTTGGCGACGACCACGTTCGCCCGTCGTCCTAGTCGGTTTCGGAAGTTTCCTGTTTGCCTGCGCCTTCGCCTTGGCAATTTCTGCCTTGCAGGACTTCCGCAACACCGACCCGCCCGCGCATTTCTACACGAATGGCCTGCATCAGCAGGCCAGTTATTTCTTGTGCGTCCTCATGGCCGCATGGTTGGCAGCCTGGACCTTGAAACGACCGGCGTTGTGGCTGACCTTGGCGAGCATCGTGGTGCTGGTGGGCATCGCCTGGATGGCGCTGGCAGTGCAGTTACCGATCTGGCTGGTGGATGCCGAGGAACTGCAACTCGATGCCTGGTGGATATTACTGAGCTTTGGCGTTTTCACCGTCCTGTTGCGCGCCGTCGGCTTTCTGGCCCGCGATGCCGGTTTCGTGCGCAGGTTTTTTTCGGTGCTGCTGCTCGCCGCCATGCTCGCCGACCCGTGGATCTGGCGGCAAACAGCCTGGCTCTGGTATCCGCCGGACGACCAGCAGGACGAGGCGGTCGCCGAAAAGGCAGATAGCGAACCGGCACTGCCCAGCTTCGACCCGGAGGCGCTGATCTACCAACAACCGGCGCTGGTACAACAACGCCTCGCAGGCTTGCGCGCCCAGACGCCGGGGCGGATTGATCTGTATGCGCTGGGCTTCGCCGGCGATGGCAGCGAATCGGTATTTCGTAATGAGGTCGATTTCTTCGATGAATTGATGGCCCAGCGCTTTGGCGCGGTCGGCCGCACGCTGCCCTTGGTGAACAGCCCGGATACCCTAGATAGCGAACCGCTGGCGACCTTGTCCAATCTGCGCGGTACACTCGCCGGTATCGGTTCGAAGATGGATGGCGACCAAGACATCCTGCTGCTGTTCCTGACCAGCCACGGCAGCGAAAACCACCAACTCTATGTCGGCATGCAACCCTTGGCGCTCGATCAGATCGATCCGCAGGACCTTCGCGCGGCGCTGGACGAAGCGAAAATCCGTTGGCGCGTCGTAGTGGTATCAGCTTGCTATTCGGGCGGCTTCGTCGATGCGTTGCGTGATCCGCACACACTGGTGATTACCTCCGCGCGCAGCGACCGCACGTCGTTCGGCTGCGGCGCGGATTCGGATATCACCTGGTTTGGCAAAGCCTTCCTCACCGAGGCACTGAACCAGACCACCGACTTCGAGCAAGCCTTTTCATTGGCCAGCCACAAGGTTCGCGAATGGGAACTGGCCCAGGGCCAGACACCTTCGGTGCCGCAAATGGCGGTTGGCAGTGAAATAGGCGCGCATTTGCAGGAATGGCGCAAAAGCCTGACGCCCGGAACCGCATTGGCGTTCCACCCTGTCGTAAAGACGCTGGCGAACTGATCGTTGCAGATCAGCGCTGTCGCTGCTCCAGCACCTGTAGGGCATCGTTGATCGAAAGCCCACGCGCACGCAGCAGCACAACCAGATGGAAGATCAGGTCTGCCGCTTCCCTTAGCAATGCGGCATCGTCTTCCACAACGGCGGCCAGGCTGGTTTCGACGCCCTCCTCGCCGACCTTCTGGGCAATCCGTTTCACTCCGGCCGCGAACAGGCCACTGGTATAGCTGCCTTCCGGGCGCAAGCGCTCGCGTTCGGCCACCAAGGCATCGAGTTCGCCCAGGAAATTCGCCGGCGCTTCAACGAAGCAACTGGCCCGCCCCGTGTGGCAGGTCGGACCTTGCGGCCGTGCCTGAACCAGCAAGCTGTCGCCATCGCAATCGGCCTCGATCGAGACCAGTTCCAGACGGTTGCCGCTGGTTTCGCCCTTGGTCCAGAGGCGCTGCCGGCTGCGACTGAAAAACGTCACGTAATGAGACGTCTGAGTGACGACCAACGCTTCCCGGTTCATGTAGCCAAGCATGAGCACGCGGCCGCTCGATGCCTCCTGGACCACCGCCGGAAGCAACCCGCCCTGTTTGTCCCAGGCCAGCAATGCCTGCGTTTCAGGCGACATCGCGCACCTCGATTGCCTGCTCGCGAAGATAGTTTTTCAGCACGGGTATCGGCAGTTCTCCCGAGTGGAAAATACTGGCCGCAAGGGCGGCATCGACGTCCGCGTTGCGAAAAACTTCCGCGAAATGCTCGCGTTTCCCGGCGCCACCGGAAGCAACCAAGGGCACCCGACAAACCTTGCGGACGGCCAGCAGTTGTTCTATGTCGTATCCGCTGCGAACACCATCGGCCGCCATGCAATTGAGCACGATCTCGCCCGCACCAAGCGCTTGCACTTCTTCGACCCAATCGAGCGTGCGACATGCCAGCGAACGAGTCTTGCCTGGATCTCCGGTGTATTGCCGAACCCGCCATTCGCCATCGGCATCGCGCAGGCTGTCGATGCCGACCACCACGCATTGCTCACCGAAAGCTTCGGCGAGTTCGGCGATCAGCGCAGGCCGCTCCAGCGCCGGCGAATTCACCGAGATCTTGTCGGCGCCGGCATTGAGCACGGAGCGTGCTTCCACGACCGAACGAATGCCGCCCGCCACGCAAAAGGGGATGTCGATCTGGTCGGATATGGACTGCACCCAGGCGCGATCCACCGAACGCCCCTCTGGGCTGGCGGTGATGTCGTAGAAAACGAGTTCATCGGCGCCTTCGTCGCGATAACGCAGGGCAAGCTCGACGATTCCACCGATCACCACGTGATCGCGAAAGCCAACGCCCTTCACGACTTGGCCGTCGCGCACGTCCAGGCATGGGATGATCCGTCGGCTCAGCATGCCAGTGCCTCCGGCAACGTGAACCGCTCTTCGAGCAAGGCACGGCCGAGCACGGCACCAGCCACGCCAAACTCGCGCAAGGCGCGCAATTCATCGAGCTCGGCGCCGCCACCGGAGGCCTGCAGCAACAAGCCGGGCCAGCGCAGGAGCAAACGTTCGTAGAGACCGAAATTGAATCCGCCCAACATTCCGTCGCGGGCGATATCGGTACACAGCACATGCCGCAGACCATGCCCATCGTAGGTCTGGAGCAGATCGCCAAGCGTGCGGGGCGAATCTTCCGTCCAGCCCTTCACCGGCAGGCGCCAGCGACCACTGGCATCCTGGCGGGTATCGAGGGCCACGGCGAGTTTGTCCGGGCCGAATCGATGCAACCAACGCGATACCCTGTCCGGCTCACGCACAGCAACCGTACCGACAACGACCCGATCGGCGCCCGTCTTCAGCAAGCGTTCGATGTCTGACTCCGATCGAAGCCCGCCTCCGGTCTGAACTTTCAGGCCGGTCTCGGCCTTGATTCGCTCAAGCAAAGGGCATAACGAATAGCCACCCGAAAGAGCGGCATCGAGATCCACCAGATGCAGCCAGGTGGCGCCGGCTTCCCGATAGTGCTTGGCCAGTTCCGATGGTGATTCATCGTATTCGGTCTGCCGGCCGTAGTCGCCCTGCGCCAGGCGCACGACGCGACCGTCGCGGACATCAATCGCTGGATAGATCGTCCAATTCATCGCAGCGCCAGGAAGTTCTTCAACAAATGCGCGCCAGCGGCACCAGAGCGCTCCGGGTGAAACTGTACGCCGAACCTGCGCCCGCTACCGACCACGGCAGTGAACGGCTCACCATGCTCGCAGCTGGCCAGTGTTTGTCCGCCCACGCTGGCCGCATAGCCGTGGACGAAATACATCCAGGCATCGTCGAGGCCGTTGAGGAGCGGATGGGAAGTGATCGGCCGCAGGCGATTCCAGCCCATATGCGGCACGCGTGCGCCCTCGCCCCCCGGCAATCGGCGGATATTGCCAGGCAGCAAGCCGAGACAGCACGTGTCGCCTTCCTCGGAGTATTCGTACATCACCTGCATGCCAACGCAAATACCGAGCAGTGGCTGGGCAAGCGTCGGCAATATCAGGTTCAGGCCGTTCTCATGCAGACGCGCCATCGTCACCGCTGCTGCACCAACACCCGGCAAGACAACGTGGGTCGCGGCCCGGATCGCGGCGACATTGGCCGTGACCGGAGCCTCGACGCCAAGCCGGGCAAAGGCGGCTTGTACTGAACCCAGATTGGCGCCGCCGGAGTCGAGCAGCACGACCTTGGCGGTCATAATACGCCCTTGGTGCTGGGCAATTCGATGCCTTCGCGACGCATCGCCTGACGAAGTGCACGCGCCACTACCTTGAAACAGGCCTCGACCATATGGTGGGCGTTGTCGCCCTGTACGGTCAGATGCAGGTTCAATCCCGCCGTGTCGCATAGCGAACGAAAAAAATGCGCGACCAGTTCGGTGGGCAGATCGCCCACCCGCTCGCGCGGGAAGCGCCCTTCGAAAATAAAACAGGCGCGCCCGGAAAAATCGACTGCGGCTCTGGCAAGACTCTCGTCCATCGGCAAGGTGAAGCCATACCGGGACAGACCGCGCTTGTCGCCCAATGCCTCGCGCAAGGCTGAGCCCAGCGCCAAGGCGCAGTCTTCAACCGTGTGGTGCTCGTCGATCTGCAAGTCGCCGGCGCAGGTGACCGACAAAGCGACACCGGCGTGCTTTGCCAACTGCTCGAGCATGTGATCGAAGAAGCCCAAGCCGGTGGCGATGACCGGGTCGGCCGAACGATCCAGATCAAGCTCGACGCGGACGCGGGTTTCCCGGGTCGTCCGTTCGATGCGGGCGGTGCGTGGCGCATCAACCAGAGTGTGCGCTATAGCCGGCCAGTCGTAGTGTTCGGCGCAAAACCGGAAGCCACGAACGCCGAGGTTGTCGGCAAACTGCATGTCGGCTTCACGATCGCCAATCATGGCGCTGCCCGACAGGTCGATGTTGCGATCACGCAGGTAGTCGGTAAACGCCGCATTTCCAGGCCGGAACTGGATGCCCTGACTCGCCAGCAGACGCAGCACGTGTTGCCGGTTCGCACCGGACGGGCCGGCGCCATCCCTGGTCGGCATCAGCACGAACTCGAAGCCGGCATCGCGCAGCTTCAACAGTCCCGGGATCACTCCCGCCGTCAGTTCGATGGGCTCGTCGTTGGCCGACGCAACGAGCACGCCATCGCGGTCGATGAACAGGATCTTACTCATACAACGCGCTCCGCCTGCAGGGCCTTGAGCACGGCGAGATTATCCCCGGGCGTACCAATGGTGATGCGCAGTGCGTCGGCAAGGCCGGGCATGGCGCTAACATCGCGCACCACCACTCCTGCCGAAAGCAGTTGCTGATAGGCCAAGGCTCTGTCGTTGAAACGGACAAGCAGGAAATTTCCTTCGGAGCCATAAACCCGTCGCACACCGGCAAGCTTCGCCAGTGCCGATGCCATCGCGTTGCGTTCGCGGATTGTCGCCACTACCCGTTGCCGGGAAAGCTCAAGCACGGGTTGCGACAACGCGGCCAGTGCCAAGGCAGCGGAAGGAGCGGCGATTGGATACGGTGCACTGATGTTGCCGAGCATGGCGATCAATTCCGGTGCAGCGAGCACCGCGCCGATGCGTGCGCCCGCCAGCGCATGCGCCTTCGACAAGGTGCGCAACACTACCAGCTGCGAAAACTCCGGCAACAAACATGCGGCGCTGGCGATAGCGCTGAATTCGATATACGCCTCGTCAATGACCAGCAACGCACGGCCATCCAGCGCCTGCGCCAGGGATCTGATCTGTTCCAGCGACAAAGCCTGTCCAGTGGGATTGGCGGGCGAACACAGGAACACGACCCGAGCAGCATGGCCAACGACTGTCTCCAACAAGGCCGGCGGATCGAGCTGCCATTCGCCATCGCAATCACGCAATGCTGCTTCCAGCAGCGGCGTATTCTGGATTCGGGCCGCCACCGCATACATGCCGAAACACGGCGGTGCGACCAAGACACCGTCACGCCCGGCCCGGCAGAAGGCACGCACCAGCAAATCGATGCCTTCGTCGCTGCCGCGTGTTACCAGCAGTTGCTCCGGGTGGACGCCATAGAGTTCGGCCATTCGCGCACGAAGTTGCGCTGGTTGCGGCTCCGGGTAGCGATGCCATTGCTGGCCCTGGTCTGCCAATGATGGCAGTGGTGATTCATTGGCGTTCAACCACACCGTTCCGTTTGTTTTCGTACGCCGCGCCGAGTTGTAGCCGGCAAAGTCGCGCAAGTCGGGGCGCAGGAAATCCAGCGCGTCGCTCATGGCGCCACCGCGAGTCGCCTGAGTACGGCTTGCGCATGCGCTTCCAGCCCTTCCGCGCGCGCCAAGGCAACGGCACACGGCCCGATTTCCGCCAGACCGGCAGGCGTCACTGACTGCAGGCTGATGCTGGTCTGGAAACTGGCCACCGACAAACCGCTCCAGGCGTGCGCGGCGCCATCGGTCGGCAGGACGTGATTGGTGCCGGAACAATAATCGCCCAAGGATTCGGGCGTATGATCGCCGAGAAAAACCGATCCGGCGGCGTGTACGCATTCAAACCAGCGCAGCGGTTCACGCAGGGCGAGGATCAAGTGCTCGGGTGCGTAACGGTTACTGATCTCGAACGCTTGCCCGAGATCGGCCACAACTAGCAGGCGGGCATGTTCGAGCGAGGCCCGGCAAATCTGCGCACGCGCCAACCCGGTGAGCTGGCGTTCTATTTCCGCTTGTACGCGTTCGATCAGCGGCTCGCAATCAGTCAGCAGCAGTACCTGCGAATCAACGCCGTGTTCCGCTTGCGAGAGCAGATCGGCAGCAATGAATTGCGCATTCGCGCCGGCATCGGCGATCACCAGTAACTCCGACGGCCCCGCCGGCAAATCGATCGCCGGGCCATCGGGCATTGCCGACACCCATTGTTTTGCCAGCGCGACATAGGCATTGCCAGGGCCGAACAATTTGTCGCAGGCTGGCACCGACTCGGTACCGAACGCCATCGCGGCGATCGCCTGGGCACCGCCCAGTTTGAAGACACGCTGGATACCGCATAACTGTGCCGCAAACAGCACCGAGGGATCGCCGCGTCCATCCGTACGCGGCGGTGTGCACAGGACAATCTCGCGACAACCCGCCATTGCCGCGGGCACGCCCAACATCAGCGCAGTCGAGGGCAGCGGCGCAGAACCGGCTGGTACATACAGACCTACTCTGCCAATACCGCGCTGCACCCGGCCACAGAGAACGCCAGGCGCCGTTTCAAGTTCGAAATCTGCCGTCATGCCGGCGCCATGCCAGCGGGAAATCCGGCCGTGCGCCTCGCGCATCGCCGCCTGCAGCGCTTCCGGAACCTCGCGCGCTGCCTGCTCGAATTCACCCGGACTCACCGCGAACGCGTCCAGCTCAACCTTGTCGAAACGCCGGCTCAGTGCGCGCAAGCAGGCATCGCCATCGGCGCGCACCTGCTCCACAATCCGGCGCACCAGCGCTTGGATTTCGGGTTGAAGAGCGCGAAGTGGTCGCTGCAAAGCCAGCGTCTTTTCGTCCTCGCCGGCCAAGGCCCAGTCAATGCGCTTCATGCCAGCATCTGCTCCACGGGCAAGACCAGCAAGCCGCTGGCACCTGCGCGTTTGATGTCCTCCAGCCGTTGCCAGGTCATCGTGCTTCGGCACAATGCCTGTAGCGAAACATTGTCCTGATGGCCTTCAATGGTGGTCACCGTTGGCGGCTCCGCATCGGGCAGCAACTTCATGATTTCAGGCAAGGCGCTCCGATGCGCCTGAAACAACAACAACTTGCTGGCACGGACGCTGAGTACGCCATCGAGGCGGCGCAGCAACAAGGCTGCCAGTTCGGCGCGCGCGTCCGTGAATGGCTTCAACGGCCCGATCAGCACAGCCTCGCTTTCGAGTACGACGGCAACTTCCTTCAGCTGATTGGCCTGCAAGGTCGCGCCACTGGAGACCAGGTCGCAGATGGATTCGGCCTTACCCAGGCGCGGTGCGATTTCGACCGATCCCGATAACACCACGGCCTCGGCAGACAGGTTCCGGTCGCGCAACCAGCGATTCAGAAGATGCGGATAACTGGTAGCGATTCGGGTCCCGGCAAGGCGATCAGTGCCGGTCCAATCCCATTCGGCGGGAACGGCGATAGACAAGCGGCATCGACCGAATCCCAAGGAATTGAGCACTGCATAGGCGGTGTCCAAGCCAAGCACTTCGCGTTCGGCGGCCTGTTCATCGACCACGTTGCGTCCCACCACGCCCAGATCACAGACGCCTTCGGCGATCAGGCCGGGAATATCGTCGTCACGGACCAGTAGCAGATCGATGGGCAATGACTCCCCGTAACAGAACAGTCGGTCTCGGCTTTCGCGAAAGCTCAGGCCTGCTCGACTCAACAGATCGCGGGCCGGATCGGATAATCGTCCCGATTTCTGGATGGCGACGCGCAGCCGGTCATGCGTTCTCATGGCTTGGCCGCCAGCACACGTTCGGCAGCGATCCGGTAGCCACCGGCACCCAGCCCCAGACAGCGCGCAATCCGGCCGATCGTGGTTACGCTCACGCTGGTGCGGTCGTGAATTTCCCGGTAGGGAATGTGCTCGATCAGCAACGGCACCACCCGCCAGCGATCGGCGAAGGCCTCCAGCTCGGCAGGAGTGCACAGATCTTCGAGGAAGGCCTGCAATTCAGCGGGCGTTCGCAGGGCAAGTATGGCAGCCAGCAATTCGGCCAGGCCCGCCTGTGCGCCGTCAGTGGCTTCAGATTCACGTCGTTTCATTGCGCCAATGTAACAGCGTATTATTACGATGGCAAGTTATTAATTTTCATGAACAGGCAAGATAGCCAAGCCGGGGCGGCACCGTTAAGGTGGGCACAGAGGTGAGGGGATGCTGCACGTCGCAATGAAGCTAACCCGGGGTCTGCTCCTGACTCTTTTTGTCATGGCTTGCTTTGGCCAGGGCACAGCGTGGGCCCAGCATTCCCGGGTCACTATCGGCACGGGAACCTCGCATCTCGACCTGTCGCCGCGCGTCAGCTATCACGTGGATGCCGACGGCGCCGCCGACGCAACCAGCATGTTCGAATTGGCCAATTCCGGCCAATTCCGCCCCTTGCCACGCGCTGCCGCCACCTTTGGTTTTCGAACCGGTGCGTTCTGGCTGCATACCCGCCTGTTCAATCAGGGCAACAGCGAACAGCGCTGGTTGCTGCTGCTCGAATACTCGCTGTTGGACAACATTGACGTCTACATGCGCTACCCGGACGGGCGCATTGACCACTTGGCGTCGGGTGACAAACTACCGTTCTCCGCGCGCGCGATCCGCTATCGCCAGCCCAACTTCTGGCTCGACCTACCGCAGAGCACCGAAGTCGAACTGCTGGTTCGGGTGCAAAGCGAAAGCTCGATGCAGGTACCGTTGTCCATCTATACGTTTGGCGCATTCGCCGAGATGGAACGCGACGTCCAGATCGGAATCGGCCTATACAACGGCATCTTGCTGGCGCTGTTCTTCTATAACCTGGTGCTATGGCTATCGCTGCGCGACAGCAGCCATTTCTGGTACTTGTGCCACCTGGCGGGTTTCGGTCTCGTGCTGTTTTGCCTGAATGGGTTGGCCTTTGAATACCTGTGGCCACAATCGCCATGGTTGGCCAACCACGCAATCCCGCTGACCATGTGTCTGGCGCAGATGGCGATGCATCAATTCACCCGGGTGTTCCTGCAACTGCGCGAGAGCTGGCCACTCGGCGACAAAATCGCGCGCGGATTCATCCTGTTCTATGCGCTGGTCGGGCTGGTCTCGCTGTGGTCGGGTTACCGCATGCCGGTCATGCTCGCTACCTATGCCGTGTTCCCCAGCGTACTCGCGGTGTTGCTGCAGTCATTCCATTGCATCCGGCTTGGCTACCTTCCAGCACGATTATTCCTGGCAGCCTGGACGATGTTGCTGGTCGGCACGGCGATGTACGCCTCGGTCTCGTTCGGATTGCTGGACAAGAACTTCCTGACCGAATTCGGCATCCAGATCGGTTCCGCAGTGGAAATGGTGCTGTTGTCCTACGCCCTCGCCTACCGGCACGCCGACCAGCGCGTCTTGACCGAGCTGCAGGTTCGCGAAGCTAACGAACAGTTGGAGCGTAGCGTTTCCCGGCGCACATCCGAACTCAGTTCGGCGTTGGAACAATTGGCCGAGGCCAATTCGCGGCTGCGAGAATCCAGTCGCCGAGACGTGTTGACAGGCCTGTTCAACCGCCGGCATTTCCGGGAAATGTTCGAACAGATGCTGGCGCACGCGCACGAGACAAGGCAGCCGCTCAGCCTGTTGTTGATCGACCTGGACCACTTCAAGAAGGTCAACGATACCTTCGGGCACCTGGCCGGCGACGAGTGCCTGCGTGCGCTTGCGCGCAGTCTCAACGATTGCCTTGCCCCCGAAAGCGCGCTGATTGCCCGCTTCGGTGGCGAAGAATTCGTGGTCGTGCTACCCGGCGCGGGCGAAGACCGCGCCCTTGAAGTTGCCGAGCGGATACGGCGACAGATCGGCGCCATTCCAGTGCATTTCTCCAGCCGCAAGATCACCATGACTGCCAGCATCGGCGCGTTTACCCTCCCTGCTGGCCATGGCATCAGCCCGGATGAAGTGCTGCACCTGGCCGACGATGCCCTCTACAGTGCGAAGGATGCCGGCCGCGACCGTGTCTGCGTCGCTTCCCTGACTGCTTCGTGATCAGAGCGCGGCGCGCGCCGCGCTGAGCAACTCGCCTTGTTCGACCAAGGCCACGGCTCGGCCAACGTCGACGTCCATCGCGCGATCGCTAGCCATGAACGGGATGTCTTCGCGCATACGTTGCCATGCCGCCTGTACTGCATGACCAGGCTGGAATTCTCCGGACTGGGCCAGAGCCACGCGCAATGACTCGACCTCGACCAGGAACACGGCACGATCCCGCGAGTCGGGCGCGGGTGCACCATGGATTTTTGTCGCCAGGTCTTCGGCATCGCCATTACCCGCCAGTTCGCGCGCGGCATTGATCATGTCGCGGCGATAATCGAGCGCCTGCGCGGCGGTATACAGTTCAAGCCCGAGCACGCGTGCCAGGTCGGCGGTCATGTCGAGTACATGACGAGCTTCGTTGGCGCCCATCGAAACATGATCCTCGGCATTGGCGCTGGTCGGGATCGAATAGACCGAGGCCGGATGCGCGCGACTGGCCAGATCGTTGACGATGGCAGCGGCGGTGTATTGCACGATCATGAAACCGCTCTCGGTACCATCTTCATTACCGATCAGGAACGGCGGTAGGCCATCGCTGGTGGCCGGATCAACTAGTTTGTTCAAGCGCCGTTCCGAGATCGAGGCCAGCACCGGAATCGCCGCTTTCAGATAGCTCATCGCCAGCGCCAGCGGCATGCCGTGGAAGTGTCCGGCGGAAACGACCTGGTCCTCGATGTGGCGGGCACCGATCATGTCCGGGAACAACAGCGGATTGTCGGTAACCGAATTCAGTTCGATGTCGAACACCCGCCGCGCCTGGTCCAGGGCATCGCGTACCGCGCCGTGAACTTGCGGAATGCAGCGCAACGAATAACTGTCCTGCGGTTGATGCTTCTTGCCGCCGCGAAAAGGCTGGAAGCGCTGGTAAAAACGCTCGCGACCGTGCCGCTGCGTTAGTGGCACCCAGTCCCAGCCGATATCGAAGGCGAGCGCTTGTTGCGCAGAATTCGCCCAGCTCTCGGGCGCCCAGGAACGGAAGCGCGGCACCAGGTGATAGTCGATGTTCGACAACGTCGATCCGGCCAGCAAGCGACGTAAGTTCGCCGCTGACGCCACTTGTCCGGGATGCGGCCGTAACGCGTGGACATGCTCATCGAAGGCGCGCATGCGGCCGGCAAAAGCATCGAGCGTCATCGCAGCAGCAAGGTCGGCGGTGTCGAGCAATTCTTCCAGACGCGCGATCGCCAGAACGCCGGTGGCCAGCATTTGCGCTGTGCCGTTGTTCAGCGCCAGGCCTTCCTTGTGCGAGAGCGTGACGGCGGTCAACCCGGCACGGCGCAAGGCTTCGGCACCGGTCAGGCGTTCGCCCTGGTAAAACGCTTCGCCGCCTCCGAGCAAAACGATGGCCAGGTGCGACAGCGGTGCCAGATCGCCGCTGGCACCGACCGAGCCGAGCTTCGGAACCACTGGCACAACGCCGGCATTGAGCAGGGCGGTGAGCGCTTGCAAGGTCTGCACACGGATTCCGGAGTGCCCGCGCATCAAGGTATTGATGCGGATGACCAGCATGGCGCGCACCACATCCGCAGGAAATGGTTCGCCAACGCAAACTGCATGCGTGACGATCAAATTGCGCTGCAACTCATCCAACAAACTGTCGTCGCGGGCCACGGCGCCAGGCAGGCCATCGCGTTGCCGCCACGTGCCAAGGAGTTTATCGGCATTGCTACCAAAACCAGTCGACACGCCGTAAATAGGTTCTTGCAAACGTACCTGCTCGGCGAGGAAATCGGCCGCGCGCTGGACTTGCTGCAATTGGCCAACATCGAGCTCAATGGAAGCACCGAAGGCCACGGCGACCACTTGCTCGCGAGTCAACGAAACACCATCGAGGTGGATTGGCTTCATGTCAGTGTCCTTGCAGCGCGCGCTGCTGTTCGAGTTCTACCTTCAAGGACGCGGCAAGCTCGGCACGCGGCACTTCGAATTGTTCCTGGCGCCGCAGGTCTTTCACCGTAACCACCATTCGCGCCGCTTCGTCTTCGCCGATCAGCACCATATATCGAATCCCGGCACGGTCTGCGTACTGGAATTGTTTGGCGAGCTTCTTCGCTTCAAGCTGCACTTCGGTGCAGATACCGGCAGCGCGCAACTGGCACGCAATCGCCAGCGAATCCGGCAGGCGCGCATCGTCCATCAGGCCAACCAGAACCTCGACCGAACTATCGGCTGCGGAAATCAGGCCCGCTTCGCGCAACTGCCAGAACAATCGGGTCGCACCGATCGAGATGCCGACGCCAGGCAACTTCGACTTGGTGTAGCTGCTGGCGAGATTTTCATAACGTCCGCCCGAACAGATCGAACCGATCTGCGGCGAGGCGTCAAGCGTGGTTTCGTAAACGGTACCGGTGTAGTAATCCAAGCCGCGGGCAATGGAAAAATTCAGCGCGTAGTTCTTTTCCGGAACGCCGTAAGCACGCAATAATTCGAGCACTTCGCGCAGCTCGGCCACGCCCTGCGCGAGGGCGTCACGGCCGTGCAATTGCTCGAGGTGCGCAAGCGCATTGGCGTGAGAGGTCGAGCGGACCTGCACGAAGGCCAGAATCTTGGACACGGCGTCGGCATCGAGTGCGAATCCTTCGCCCATCAAGGTGTCGCGCACCGCATCGGCGCCGCGTTTGTCGAGCTTGTCGATTTCGCGCAATACCAGCGCCTGGCGTTCGCCATCGGCGATGCCGATGTCTTCGAAAAATCCGCGCAGCAGCTTGCGGTTGTTCAACTGGATGGTGAACTCACCGATACCTAGCTCGGTGAAAACGGCATGGATGACTGCCGGCATTTCGGCGTCGTAGCGGATACTGAGCGCGTCCTTGCCGATCACGTCGATGTCGCATTGGTAGAACTCGCGAAAACGGCCGCGCTGCGCGCGTTCGCCGCGATAGACGCGCTGGATCTGGTAGCGACGGAACGGGAATGCGAGTTCGTGCTCGTGTTCGGCGACATAGCGCGCCAGCGGCACGGTGAGATCGAAACGCAAAGCCAGTTCCGGCAAGCCATCGCCGGATTTCTCCAAGGCACCCGTGGATTGCACGAAATAGACCTGGCGCTCGGTCTCACCGCCGGTCTTGGTCAGCAGCACGTCCGACAACTCGAAAACCGGTGTTTCCACCGGCACGAAGCCAAAGCGCTCGAAATTCCGGCGGACGACATCGAGCATTCGCGCAAATGCGATCTGGTCGCGGGGCAGCAGTTCCATGACGCCAGGTGGGGTGCGGGGCTTGATCAAGACCGAAACTCCTCAGTAAGCCGGCATTTTAGCCGGGCGCAGCCGCCAACGTCGTGACTGGCCAATCCAGCTTGCCTGAGCCCCGACCCGACCATTACAATATGAGGCTACCTCGGGGTGTAGCTCAGCCTGGTAGAGCGCTACGTTCGGGACGTAGAAGTCGCAGGTTCGAATCCTGTCTCCCCGACCAATGATTTCCCTGTATTTCCGCGCCGACCCCGTGTCGGCGTTGTTGTTTGTGCGATGGCGATACCGCGCTTCTCGCTACAGGACAGGCGATTGGCTTCGATCAGCGCTGGCATCCGTTCGGCGACGTAGTCGATGAAGACCCGCACGGCCGGCAGCAGTCCGCGACGGGTCGGGAAGATCGCATGGCAAATGCCTTGCGGCAGTCGCCATTGCGGCAATACCACGATCAATTCGCCACGGCGCACGGCATCGGCACAGGCCGATTCCGGAACAAGCGCCACGCCCAGCCCGGCACGGGCGGCGGCAAGCAGTACCGGGAAATCCTGCGCCATCAGCCGCGGCCGGATCTGGACGTACTCGACCGCACCTTCCGGGCCATGCAATTCCCAGCGCTGGCGCGCTTCATCCTCACTCATGCTCAACGCCCAGTGCCCGGCCAAATCGCCCGGATGAACGGGCGGCCCGACACGCTGGAGGTACTCGGGGCTGGCAACCAGGAGTTCGTTGATTTCACCGAATCGGCGCAGCACCAGTTCGCCGTCTTCATCAAGGCGTGTGCGCACCCTGAAAGCAATGTCGATGCCCTCGCCGATCACGTCAACGCGGCGATTGCCGACCTGTAATTGCACTTGCACCTGGTCGTAGACCGACAAGAACCCCGGCAGCAAGCCGGCCAGCATCTGCTGCGCCAAAGCGACCGGCGCGCTGACCCGGATCAGCCCACGCGGTTCCGCACTCATTCGATCCACCGCCTCGCGCGCCGCCTGAGCCTCGGCAAGCATCGTCTGGGCATGGCGAAACACACTTCGACCAACATCGGTCACGGAAAACTTCCGGGTAGATCTTTGCAGCAGTCGCACGCCAAGGTCGCTTTCCAACTGACTGATGCGGCGGCTGAGCCGCGATTTCGGGACACCGAGTGCGCGCTCCGCAGCCGCATAGCCGCCATGCTCGACCACCATGGCGAAGAATTGAAGATCGTTGAGGTCCTGCATCGCGATTCCCTGGATTCCTGCTTGTAATCGACATAATTAGAACGATAAGTTACAAAAATACCTATTTAATGTCATTATTGCAACGCCTATGGTGTACCCCAAGCCGAGCCACTCGGCGCACCTTGGGAGTTCCAAATGAAACTTCTCCACCTTGATTCCAGCATCCTCTGCCAGAATTCAGCCAGTCGCGAGCTGAGCGCGAGCATCGTCGCACGCTGGCAGGACGCCAGGCCAAGCCTGCAATACCTGCATCGCGATCTGGACAGCAATCCCCTTCCCCATCTGGATGGCACGGCACTGGCAAAGACCGACCCCGTTGCCGCCGTCGAATCCGAACGCGTGATGGAAGAGTTTTTGGCTGCCGATGTCATCGTGATCGGTGCGCCGATGTACAACTTTTCAGTGCCGTCGACGCTCAAGGCGTGGATCGATCGCATCGCCGTCGCCGGTCGAACCTTCCGCTACACCGAGAGCGGGCCGCAGGGCCTGGCCGGAGGCAAGAAAGTAATCATTGCCAGCACTCGCGGCGGTATCCATTCGGGTGCGCCGAGCGATTTCGTTGAGCCCTACCTGCGCCAGGTATTCGGCTTCCTTGGCATCACCGACATCGAATTCGTTACTGCCGAAGGCCTGGCCTACTCACCAGAGCATCGCGCCGAGGGCATGGCGAAGGCGCGCGCGGCGATTCCGGTCGTTCTGGCGGAAGCCGCCTGATCACAGGGCTTCAGACGATCGTCGCGCCGGCCATGTAAGAACGCAGGATCTCAGGCACGGTGATCGAGCCATCGGCGTTCTGGCAGTTCTCCATCACCGCCACCAGCGCACGGCCTACCGCGACACCCGAGCCGTTCAGGGTATGCACGAGCTCGGGCTTGCCGGTGGCCGGATTGCGCCAGCGCGCCTGCATGCGGCGGGCCTGGAAATCGCCGCAGTTCGAGCAGGAGCTGATTTCGCGGTAGGTGCCCTGGCTGGGTAGCCAGACTTCCAGATCGTAGGTCTTGATCGCGGAAAAGCCCATGTCGCCGGTGCAGAGCAGCACTTTGCGGTAGGGCAGGCCGAGTTTTTCCAGCACGACTTCGGCGCAGCGGGTCATGCGCTCGTGTTCGGCGTCGCTGTCTTCGGGCTTCGCGATCGAAACGAGTTCGACTTTTTCGAACTGGTGCTGGCGGATCATGCCGCGGGTGTCGCGGCCAGCGGATCCAGCCTCGGCCCGGAAACACATCGAGTGCGCAGTCATGCGCATAGGCAGCGCATCGGCGGCAACGATTTCATCGCGAGTGATATTGGTCAGCGAAACTTCGGAAGTTGGAATCAGATAGCGCTTGCCGTCGCCTACGCTGGTGCTGAACAAGTCTTCCTCGAATTTCGGCAGCTGGCCGGTGCCACGCATCGACTCGGCGTTGACCAGCAAAGGTACGTTGGTTTCCTCGTAACCGTGTTCTATCGTGTGCAAGTCGAGCATGAACTGCGCCAGCGCCCGGTGCAGGCGAGCAATGCCTCCGCGCAGCACCGTGAAGCGAGCACCGCTGATCTTGGCCGCGACATCACCATCAAGCATGCCGTTGCGCGCACCTAGTTCGACGTGGTCCTTGACCGGGAAATCGAACGCGCGTGGCGTGCCCCAGCGGTGCTGTTCGACGTTGGCGTGTTCGTCGGCGCCGACCGGCACGGACTCATGCGGAATATTCGGAATGCCCAGCGCGATCGTTTCTATCTGTGCGCGGATCTCATCAAGCCGCACTTCCGATGCCTTCAACTCGTCGCCAAAGCCGGCGACTTCGGTCATCAGCGCCGCGACATCTTCGCCCTTGGCTTTGGCCAGGCCAATCGCCTTGCTGCGCGTGTTGCGCAAGTTCTGTAATTCCTGGGTGCGGCTCTGCCATTGCTTGCGCTCGGACTCAAGCCCGTCCATCGGCGCGACATCAAGTTCGAAGCCACGGGTCGCCTTCAGGCGGGCGGCAGTCTCGGCCAGTTGGCCGCGCAGGAGGGTAGGATCGAGCATCGGAACTATCCGGGAACCAGATTGGGCACGGCATTATCGCCGTGCCCTGCCTCTGGTCGCAATGAATTCCGGATCAGCGTTGTCGGCGACCAAGCACCAAGGCGATGAAGATGCCGGCGAGCATCCAGCCAAGCACCTGCTCCATGACGCTACCGATGGTGAAATCGAGCGGGAACAGGTACCAGTTCCAGTACGGGACGCTGACGGTCAAGGCGGAAAACGCGCCCAGTGCGGTGGCGATGAACACCCGTTTGGCGAACCCAAACGTGCCCAGCGCCAGAACGAAGGCAACAATCAAGGCGGACAACAGATCCGAGGCGAGTTGCTTTTCCAGGTTTGGCGTCATGTCCGCATGGGCCGGGTTGCCGCCCGGCTGATAAACAACGAACGCGTAGGCGCTGTCCTTGTTGGCCTCATTGAACGCCTTGACGGCGGCGTCGTCGTTCCATTTTTCTGGGGCGATGCTCGGATACACGTAGACGCCCGGACCGTGGGTAGTCGCGGCGATCGCCGCCAGTGTCGCCTGTTGCTCACCCGGCATTTTCATGCCCATCGTGCCAATCGGCAGCAGCATGTGCGCAGCCGCGCCCCAGAAGAAAAACACGATGCCGCCGACCAGGCCGGCCATGATGGTTCTCATGAAACTAGCTCCCCTTACGGATGGTGGACAGAGGCTAGACCCAGGCCGTGGCCTATGCAACCCGAGCGATCAAGCGCGCAACAGGTCACCAAGACGTGCGCCCAGCCAGACCAGAGCCAATCCACCGAAGACTGAAAGCGCCAGGTAAGCCAGCATGATGTCGGGCCGGCTGGAGCGTGAGCTGATAAGCGACTCCACCATCAGCGCGGAAAACGTTGTCAGTCCGCCGAGCATGCCGACCATCAGGAAAGCCCGCCAGTACAGGGCACTTGGCCCGCGCCCCTCCAGCCAGACCATGAGGAATCCGGCCACGAATGCGCCGATGAGGTTGGCGGCCAAGGTGCCCCAGGGGAGCCGGTTGCCCCAGTGCATGAGCGCGTAGTGTCCGATCAGGTAGCGCCCGGCGGAGCCGAGCGCGCCACCAGCCATGACCAAGCCGAGCAGGTTCCAGTTCATGGCTTCTTTCTCGCTTTTTTTCGCGCGGCGCGCAAGCTGTCGAGCTTTTCCTTGAGTTTGATTTCCAGGCCCCGCTCCATCGGCTGGTAGTAAACCCGCTCGCCCATGGCGTCCGGGAAGGCGGTCTGGTCGAGTGCGACGCCGCCTTCAACATCGTGATCGTATTGGTAACCCGTGCCGTAGCCGAGTTCCTTCATCAACTTGGTTGGCGCGTTACGCAGGTGCATCGGCACTTCCTGCGTCCCATATTCGCGGACGTCGCGTTTGGCAGCGCCGAAGGCCTTGTAGCCAGCATTCGACTTGGCGCAGCTGGCGAGATAAATCACCAGTTGCGCCAATGCCAACTCGCCTTCAGGGCTGCCGAGCCGATCGTAGGTTTCCCAGGCTTCGATCGCCATCTGCAGCGCACGCGGATCGGCGAGCCCGACATCCTCGACCGCCATGCGGGTCATGCGCCGCGCCAGGTAGATCGGATCGCAACCGCCGTCGAGCATGCGCGTCAGCCAGTACAGCGCCGCATCAGGATTGGAACTGCGCACCGACTTGTGCAGGGCCGAGATCTGGTCATAGAACTGCTCGCCCTGCTTGTCAAAGCGACGGGTGCGATCCGCGAGCACCTGCGCCAACGTGGTCGCGGTGATTTCGCCGCCTTCGTCGGCCGCCAGTTCAGCGGCGATTTCGAGCAAGGTCAGGCCACGGCGGACATCGCCGTCGGCGGCTTGCGCGATCAAGGCCAAATCGGCGTCGCCCACGCGAATCGACAATGCGCCCAGGCCGCGGATGTCGTCCGAAAGCGCACGCTTGAGCGTGGCGACGATGTCCTCGCTGCCGACCGCCTCCATCACGTGTACGCGGCAACGCGACAGCAGTGCCGAGTTCAATTCGAACGAAGGGTTCTCCGTGGTCGCGCCGACGAACAGGATCGAGCCGCGCTCGATGTGCGGCAGGAAGGCATCCTGTTGGGCCTTGTTGAAGCGATGCACTTCGTCCACGAACAGCACGGTCCGGCCACCGGCGACGAAGCGCGCTTCGGCTTCGGCCAGCACCACGCGCACTTCCGGCAAGCCGGAAAGCACGGCGGAAATCGCGTGGAATTTCGCTTCGGAATATTTCGCCAACAGCAAGGCTAGTGTGGTCTTGCCGCAACCAGGCGGCCCCCAGAGGATCATCGAATGCACGTGACCGGATTCGACCGCACGGCGCAAGGCACTGTCCGGTGCCAGCAGGCGGCGCTGGCCGACCATCTCGTCGAGTGTCTGCGGACGCATCCGCTCAGCGAGTGGCTTCAGGGCGTCGGGCGCCTGAAGCAGGGAATCGGCAGCGGTCTTGGGTTTGCGCACCGGCCAATTGTAGCCGGTCAATCGCCGACCACATCCACGCCCGGCGGCGGCACGAATCGGAACAGGTTCTTGGCAAATGCGGGATTGCGCGTCCAGGCGGAAAACGCCAGCACGGTTCGCTGGCCCAGTGTGTCGTTCAATTCCATGCGCGCCAGGCCTTGCGGCCCGAAGCCCAGGCGGGCCTTGAGGAAAGGCGCATCATCCGGTTTCTTCGGCGTCAGTTCCAACCACTCCATGCCATCGGCTTTGCCAGCTTCGACAACCTTGTATTGACGATCGAGTTCGACCGGATCGATCAGTAGCGCGAGCGGGCTCGCCTGCTCGGCGGAGTTCTGATTGCGCACCGTGACTTGTTCGAGGTCTGCGTCGTAAATCCAGATACGGTCGCCATCGGCGACGATCAGTTGTGCCGACGGCGGCTGGTATTCCCAGCGGAACTGGCGCGGCGCCGACAGGCGAACGCTCCCAGTCGCTACTTCGGTCTGGCGGCCGTTGGGATCGTAGACGCGCTGTTCGAAACGGCCATCCAACCCCTTGAGGTTTTTCGTGAAGCCGGCCAACTGCTCGCGCCCGTTCGCCAAAGCCAACGTGGAGACCGACAATGCGGCCAGGACCAGCAATGATTTCAGGAGGATTTTCATGGTCAATTGCGCGGCGGCGGCGCCAGCACGCTGCGATCGCCGTTATGTTCTGGCGGCGTGACCACGCCGGCCGCTTCCATCGCCTCAACCAGGCGAGCGGCGCGGTTGTAGCCGATCTTCAAGCGCCGCTGGACGCCGGAGATCGAAGCCCGGCGGGTTTCGGTCACAATTCGCACGGCTTCGTCATAGAGCGGGTCGGATTCATCGCCGAGCCCGCCACCGGATTCGGGCAGCCCTGTCGCGCCGATCACCACGCCATCGCCCAGCGACTGCACGTCTTCAAGCACGCCCGGGAAATATTGCGCCGCCCCACCCTGCTGCTTGAGGTGCGCCACCACCCGATGCACTTCTTCGTCGCTGACGAAAGCGCCATGCACGCGCTCGGGCATTGCGGTTCCCGGCGGCAGGTAGAGCATGTCGCCGTGGCCGAGCAGTGTCTCTGCACCGCTTTGATCAAGAATTGTGCGCGAATCGATCTTGCTCGATACCTGGAATGCGATGCGGGTCGGGATATTGGCCTTGATCAGGCCGGTGATGACATCGACCGACGGCCGCTGCGTCGCCAGGATCAGGTGGATGCCGGCGGCGCGCGCCTTCTGTGCCAGGCGTGCAATGAGTTCTTCGACCTTCTTGCCGACGATCATCATCATGTCGGCGAATTCGTCGATGTATACGACGATGTAGGGTAGTTCCTCCAACGGCCGTGGCGCCTCGTTCAAGGCCGGATTGGGTTTGAACAGCGGGTCCATCAGCGGCTGGCCGGCATCCTTGGCATCGCGGACCTTGCGATTGAAGCCTGCCAGGTTGCGTACGCCTACCGTGCTCATCACCCGGTAACGCCGCTCCATTTCGGCCACGCACCAACGCAGCGCGTTGGCCGCTTCTTTCATGTCGGTAACCACCGGCGCGAGCAGATGCGGTATGCCTTGATAGACCGAAAGTTCAAGCATTTTCGGGTCAATCATCAACATGCGTACGTCATGCGGTGTGGCCTTGTAGAGCAGGCTCAGCACCATCGCGTTGACCGCCACCGACTTGCCCGAACCAGTGGTGCCGGCGACCAGCAAGTGCGGCATGCGCGCCAGGTCCGCGACCACTGGCCGGCCGCCGATATCCTTGCCGAGGGCGAGTGTAAGCGGGCTTGGTGACTTGTCGTATTCCTTGGAGCGCAACAATTCCGAGAGGAAGATCATTTCGCGCTGGCTGTTCGGAATTTCCAGGCCAACCACCGACTTGCCGGGAATTACATCGACCACGCGCACTGCCTTCACCGACAGGCCGCGCGCGATGTCCTTGTCCAGCGAGGAAATCTGGCTGCCCTTCACGCCTGGCGCGGGCTCGATCTCGAACCGGGTGATCACTGGCCCCGGATAGGCGCCAACCACACTGGCTTCGATGCGGAAATCCTTGAGCTTGAACTCGATCTGCCGCGACAGGGTCTCTAACGTTTCCTCGGAATAGCCCTTGGGCTGCGGTTTGGGATCATCGAGTAATGACAAAGGCGGCAACGCATCGCCGCCACCGACGTTGAACAGGGGAATCTGCTGCTCGCGCTGTGCGCGTTCGGACTTCTCGATGACCGGCTTGGCCGGCGGCTCGATTTTCACCGGTTCGCGGCGGGCGCGCTTCTCCGAATCGACCTTGCGAACTTCCTCGCGTTCTTCGCGCAGGACGCGGGTACGTTGCCACTCGACCGCTTCCAGTCGCTTGCGCGAGAACTTGGCGATACCCGCCAATACCAGTCCGCCGATGCCATCCATCAACGCGAACCAGCTCATCCCGGTAGCAAGCGTGACCGACAACAGCAGCACGGTGAACTGGAACAGGTTGCCGCCCATCCCGCCGAACACACTCTGCATCGATCGCCCCACCAACTGCCCGAGCACGCCGCCCGAACCGGCTGGAAGGTGCTGCACATTGCCGCCGAGCACCTGCAGCAGGCCGGAGGCACTGACCAGGAAGCCGACGATACCGACCAGCCGCAGCGCGGGTCCGAAATCGACCCGGCCGTCGCCGTCCGAATCCATGCCGAACAAGGCAATCCAGGCGATGCCACCCAAGACGACGGGCAACGAGTAGGCCGCGTATCCGAACAACCAGAACGCCAAATCGGCGACATAGGCGCCCACAAGGCCGCCAATATTGTGCATCGCGCCAGCCACACTGCCAGTGCGAGACCAGCCCGGATCGTCGGTGGAATAACTCCACAGGCTGAAGAACAGATAGAGCAGCAAGGGTGCGATGGCCACCAGGACCAATTCGCGCCAGAGTTTCTGGCGGCGCTCATCGCCGGTATTGGCCGGCTTTTCGGTCGTTCGAGCCACCGTCTGGATCACCCTCGGAAGAATTTGATCATCTGCTTGCCCCGAATTATGCCGTATTTGCCATCCGGCTTGATTTGGCCCCGCACCATCCCCAATGATGCAGGCCCGGCCGCTTCCCGGCCACGACGAAATCCGCAGCCCATGACCGCCGCCCGGCATTGCCGTTTGCTCATCCTTGGTTCCGGCCCTGCCGGCTACAGCGCGGCGGTCTACGCCGCCCGTGCCAACCTCAGGCCGTTGCTGATTACCGGCCTGCAGCAAGGCGGCCAGCTGATGACCACCACCGAGGTGGACAATTGGCCGGGCGATGCCCACGGCCTGATGGGTCCGGACCTGATGACGCGCATGCAGGCGCATGCCGAGCGCTTCGAGACCGAGATCATCTTCGACCACATCCATACCGCCGATCTCTCGCGCCGGCCATTCCGCGTGATAGGCGACAGCGGCGAATATTCCTGCGATGCGCTGATCATCGCCACCGGTGCCAGTGCCAAATACCTGGGCATACCGTCCGAGCAGAAGTTCATGGGCAAGGGCGTCTCGGCCTGCGCAACCTGCGACGGCTTTTTCTTCCGTGACCAGGACGTGGCGGTGATCGGCGGCGGCAATACTGCTGTCGAGGAAGCGCTGTACCTGGCCAATATCGCCCGCAAGGTCTACTTGGTGCATCGCCGCGACAAGCTGCGCGCCGAGAAGATCCTGCAGGACAAATTATTCGCCCGTGCCCAGGCCGGGAAAATCGAATTGATCTGGAATCACGGCGTGGACGAAGTCCTAGGCGACGACTCCGGTGTCACCGGCATGCGCATCCGCAGCCTCAAGGACGAGTCCACGCGCACGATCGATTTGCAGGGTTTTTTCGTGGCGATCGGGCATACACCGAACACTTCGCTGTTCGAAGGCCAGCTCGACATGCGCAATGGTTATCTGACCATTCGCACCGGGCTTGAAGGCAACGCCACCGCCACCAGCGTAGCGGGTGTATTTGCCGCCGGCGATGTCGCCGACCAGGTCTATCGGCAGGCGATCACTTCGGCCGGATTCGGTTGCATGGCGGCGCTCGATGCCGAGAAATTTCTCGATCAGGAACATTGATCCTTCGGCTACTCGATTCGCTCGACGAATTGCGACCCGAACAATGGGACGGGTTGCATGATGGCGGCAACCCGTTCCTTGCGCACGCGTTCCTGAGCGGGCTGGAACAACACGGCTGCCTGCGCACGTACTGGGGTTGGACGCCGCAACATGCCGCCCTGTTCGAGGGCGAGGAATTGCTGGCGGCCGCGCCGGCCTACCTGAAGTCGAATTCCCACGGCGAGTTCGTGTTCGACCATGCATGGGCCCACGCCTACGAACGCGTCGGTCTAGACTATTACCCGAAATGGCTGGTTGCCGTGCCCTACTCGCCAGTAACCGGGCCGCGCCTGCTGGCAAAAAGTGCTGCCCATCGCCAACAACTCGCGAATGCATTGCACGAGATGGCGCCGTCACTCGATGTGTCGTCGGTGCATGTCAATTTCCTGCCCGAAACCGAGCTCGACGCGTTCAATCCGGAGTGGCTGGCGCGCTGTGACGTCCAGTTTCAATGGCGCAATCCCGGCCACTGGCAAAACTTCGAGGATTTCCTTGCCGATCTTGAGGGCAAGAAACGCAAGAACATCCGCCAGGAACGCGAGCGCGTGCGCCGCGCCGGCGTGACGATGCGCGTCGTCCATGGCTTTGACGCCAGCGCCGACGATCTGGCGACCATGCACGCGTTCTATTGCGCCACCCAATCGGCGTACGGAAACCATCCTGCCCTGACGCTCGATTTCGCTCGGCATTTGGCGGCTGCGATGCCAACGCAACTCGTGCTGATCCTGGCCGAACGCGAGGGGCATACCATCGCTGGCGCGCTCTGCCTGCGCGGCAACGACACCCTGTACGGTCGCTACTGGGGCGCGGACGAAACCCTGCCCGGGTTGCATTTCGAAACCTGCTACTACCAGGGTATCGAATACTGCCTGCGCGAAGGGCTCGCCCGGTTCGAACCCGGTGCGCAAGGCGAACACAAGATCGCGCGCGGCTTCCTACCGGTACTCACGCACAGTCGCCATTACGTTCGCGATCAACGCTTCGCCGAAGCACTACGCCCCTGGTGCGAGCAGGAACGAACCGGCAGCTTGCGCTATCGTGACGCCGTCCTCCTGCACAGCCCCTATCGTGACCCGCCGTAACCGCCAGCCGACCATCGCCCTCTTGGGCACGGAACCCGACGCGCCTTTTCCACCCGTCTCGCAGGCTTTGCGCGAACCGGATGGCCTGCTCGCCATGGGCGGTGACCTCGGTCCGCAACGTCTTCTGAACGCCTATCGGAACGGAATATTTCCGTGGTATTCGGAAGGCGAGCCGCTGCTGTGGTGGAGCCCGGACCCACGTGCGATCTTCACGACCGATGGCGTCCGCCTGTCTTCGAAATTCCGCCGGCAACTGCAAAAATCGCATTGGACGGTACGTGCCGACACCGCCTTCGAACAAGTAATCGATGCCTGCGCGAGTTCGCCACGACCCGGCCAGTCCGGCACCTGGATCACCCGGGAAATGCGCGACGCCTACGTGGAATTGCACCGGCTCGGCCATGGCCACAGCATCGAAGTGTTCGACGGCGCTCGCCTCGTCGGTGGCGTCTACGGTGTCGCGATCGGGCGGATGTTCTTCGGCGAAAGCATGTTCAGCAGCGAATCCGGCGCATCCAAGCTTGGCTTGGCCGCGTTGGCCCAGCGCCTGTACGCCTGGGGCTGGCCCTGTATCGACGCACAGGTGGGCAATGCCCATACCGCCTCGCTGGGCTGCATCGAAATACCGAGGAGTGATTTCTGCGAACGGGTGGCGCGCCTGACCCGGGAACCTGGGTCGATAGGAACCTGGAGCACGCGCTTCGGGGGCGTGGCGTCCGCCGAACTGGCCTGAGTTTTTGCGCCTGACGCCCGGACATGGCATGATGCGCGGCTTGCAGCACCCCACCCTTCTGAAGCGACGCATGTCAAAAGACGATTCCCTAGAATTCGAAGGCACCATCCTCGAAACCCTGCCGAACACCGTATTCCGGGTGAAACTCGAGAACGGCCATGTCGTCACCGCCCATATTTCGGGCCGCATGCGCAAGAATTACATCCGCATCCTGACCGGCGACAAGGTCAAGGTCGAGATGACGCCCTACGACCTGACCAAGGGCCGGATCACCTACCGGATGAAATAAAACAAGCCGCCCGATGGGCGGCTTGTTCGTTGTGGCCAGGGCTGACTCGGCTCAGTCGACTGTCGCGGGCAACAGCTTCTCCGGCTCGGTCTGAGACTCCACCACCAGTTCGCCATCGCGAACATCGACGTCAACACGGCCGCCGTTGGCGAGCTTGCCAAAAAGCAGCTCGTCGGCCAGGGTGCGCTTGATCCGGTCCTGTAGAAGCCGTGCCATTGGCCGCGCGCCCATCTGCGGGTCGAAGCCATGCTCGGCCAGCCACTGCCGCGCTTCCGGCGTCGCCGTCAGGCTGACGTGTTTGTCGTGCAACTGTGCTTCGAGTTCGATCAGGAACTTGTCGACAACCCGCAGGATGTGTTCGAAGCCGAGGCCCTGGAACTGGATCACCGCGTCGAGACGATTGCGGAATTCCGGCGAGAACGTCTTGCGGATCACTTCCATCGCGTCAGTCGAATGATTTTGCTCGACGAAACCAATGGTGCGGCGAGCCGCCTGCGCGGCGCCGGCGTTGGTGGTCATCACGATCACCACGTTCTTGAAGTTGGCCTCGCGGCCATTGGTGTCGGTGAGCACGCCCCGGTCCATGATCTGCAGCAGGATGTTGAGCACGTCCGGATGCGCTTTCTCGATTTCGTCGAGCAACAGCACGCAGTGCGGTGTCTTGACGATCTTCTCAGTCAGCAGGCCGCCCTGGTCGAAACCGACGTAGCCCGGTGGTGCGCCGATCAAGCGACTGACTGAGTGCGATTCCATGTACTCGGACATGTCGAAGCGAACCAGCTCAATGCCGAGTTGCAACGCAAGCTGCCGGGTCAGCTCGGTCTTGCCGACGCCAGTGGGGCCGGCGAACAGGAAATTGCCGATCGGTTTGTCGGGATTGCTGAGGCCTGAGCGCGCCAGCTTGATCGCCGACACCAGAGTCTCGATCGACGGCTCTTGGCCGAAAATCACCATCTTCAGATTGCGTTCGAGGTTCTTGAGCACATCCTTGTCGGAAGCGCTGACCTGTTTGGGCGGGATCCGCGCCATGCGCGCGACAATCAGCTCCACTTCTTCGACATCAATCAGGTGCTTGCGCTCGGATTCGATACGCAGGCGCTGGCGTGCCCCGGCCTCATCAATGACGTCGATCGCTTTATCCGGCAATAGCCGGTCGTTGATGTGCTTGACCGAAAGGTCAACGGCCGCCTGGATCGCTTCGGAACTGTATTCGACCTCATGGTGCGCCTCATAGCGCGCCTTCAAACCGTGCAGGATCGCCACCGTCTCGCTGATCGAAGGTTCGACAACATCGATTTTCTGGAAGCGCCGGGCCAATGCACGATCTTTCTCGAACACACCGCGATATTCCTGGAACGTGGTCGAACCGATGCAACGTAGTTCGCCGTTCTGTAACGCCGGCTTGATCAGGTTGGAGGCATCCATGGTGCCCCCCGACGCCGAACCGGCGCCGATGATGGTATGAATCTCATCGATGAACAGGATCGTCCGCGGCTCTTTCTTCAGTTGCGCGAGTACCGCCTTGAGCCGCTTTTCGAAATCGCCGCGATACTTGGTGCCGGCAACCAACGAACCCAGGTCGAGCGAGAAGATGACCGCATCGGCCAGCACTTCCGGCACACGGCCTTCGACGATACGCCAGGCCAAGCCTTCGGCCAATGCCGTCTTGCCCACGCCGGATTCGCCGACGTAAAGCGGATTATTCTTGCGCCGACGGCAGAGCACCTGGATAGTCCGCTCGACTTCCTCTTCACGTCCGACCAGCGGGTCGATCTTGCCTTCGCGGGCGAGATCATTGAGGTTGCTGGCGAATTCCTGCAGCGGATTGGCCTTGGTATCGTCGGCGTTTTCCGCTTCCGGCTTTTCTTCGGCCGCAGGCTTGGATTCGGCGGCGTCGCCGACCTTGGCGATGCCGTGCGAGAGGTAATTGACTACGTCGAGCCGGGCGATGTCCTGCTGCTGCAGCAGGTAAATGGCATGCGAGTCTTTTTCGCCAAAGATCGCCACCAATACATTGGCGCCAGTCACTTCTTTCTTGCCGGAAGACTGCACGTGGTAGACAGCGCGCTGCAGCACGCGCTGGAAGCCGAGCGTCGGCTGGGTGTCGCGGGTATCTTCGGCAGGCAGGACCGGCACGCTGTCGGTAATGACTTGGCGCAGGCCCTGTTCGAGCCGCGGCTGGTTGCAGCCGCAGGCCTTGAGTACGGCGACCGCAGCAGGATTTTCCAGCAAGGCCAGCAACAAGTGTTCGACGGTCATGAATTCATGGCGGGCTTCGCGGGCCTGCTTGTAGCACTGGCCGATGCTGTATTCGAGGTCCTTGCTGAACATGGCGTACTCCGGAACGTTTGCTCGAATATGGGGGCGCTGCCGCCATTTCCAAATCAGAAAGCCCAGATCGACAAATCCAGCCTAGGCTTTCTCCATGCTGCACAACAGCGGGTGCTGGTGCAAGCGGGAGAACTCGTTGACCTGGGTTACCTTGGATTCAGCCACATCGCGCGTGTAGACACCGCAAACACCCTTGCCACGGGTATGCACGTGAAGCATGACCTGGGTCGCCTTTTCCCGGTTCATGCTGAAGAAGACCTGCAGCACTTCGACCACGAAATCCATAGGCGTAAAGTCGTCGTTGAGCAGGACGACCTGGTAAAGCGGCGGTCGGACCACCTCCGGCTTGGCGGTCAACACCGCCAAGCCATGGTCATGTTCGCGATCCGGACGGTTAGTCTTGGGCATGGCAACAGTATAAATGGCGCCGCAGCGGCTGGATGCAAGCATGGACGGCTCCGGCGGTTTCACCGCACAATGTCGCCGCATCCAGCCGGCGCCCTACTGGGCAGGGAAAAGCAATGCTCAAGGTCGTCCTCACCACTGCAACCATCGCCCTGGCCCTGTCTGTTCCGGGTCCAGTGCGCGCCGACACCAACGCCGATCCGGTGGTCAAGGCGCAGCTCGAGAGCAAGGGTATCAAGTTCACCATAGACAAGGACGGTGACTTCGACATCGTCTACAACGTCCATGATGGCCGTACCCAGTTGGCCTACGTACGGACTGCGATCAGCGACTACGGAACACTCAGGATTCGTGAAATCTGGTCGCCTGGTTACAAGAGCGATAGCGAGGAAATGCCGGCGCTGATCGCCAATTCGCTTCTGGACAAGAATCATGAAACCAAGCTGGGTGCCTGGGAGTCGCAACGCAACTACGCTGTCTTTGTGGTCAAGATTCCGGCCGACGCCAATGCCGAACAACTGCTGGATGCCATCGAACTCGCCGTCAATTCCGCCGATGGCGTGGAAGAAGAACTGACCGGCAAGAAAGACGAGCTCTGAGTGAATCCACGGAACAGCCAGCCCTGGCAGCCCGATGTCACCGTTGCCACGGTGGTGGTGCGCGACGGGCGCTTGCTGGTGGTGGAGGAAGAAGCGCAGGGCCTGCGCGTGCTGAACCAGCCGGCCGGGCACCTGGAACCCAATGAATCGTTGGTCGAAGCGGCGCTGCGCGAGACTCTGGAAGAAACCGGTTGGGAAGTCCGTCTGACGGGCTTCATCGGTGCCTACCAATGGCGCGCCCCAGAGACAGGTCGCCACTACCTTCGCCATGCCTTCGCCGCCGAGCCGGTACGCCACTATCCTGATCGTGCGCTCGATACCGGGATCGTCCGGGCCTTCTGGATAACGCCGGCGGAACTGCAGGCCGAACACCATCGCCACCGCAGCCCGCTGGTCTGGCGAACGGCTGCGGACTTCCTCGCCGGCCGCCGCTTCCCGCTGGATTTGCTGACGCGCTTGCCATGACGCACTTGCCATGAACCAGCCGCGCGTCATCGTCGGTGTTTCCGGCGGCGTGGACTCCTCGGTCGCCGCCCTGCTGCTCAAGCAACAGGGCGAGGACATCGCCGGGCTGTTCATGCAGAACTGGGACGACGATGGTAGCGGCGATTGCCGCGCCGAGGACGATCGCCGCGATGCCGTTGCCGTTTGCGGGCGGCTGGGCATTCCCTTCCATGCCCGCAACTTCGCACAACAATACTGGGCCGGCGTGTTCGAACATTTCCTGGCCGAATACCGCGCCGGGCGCACGCCTAATCCCGATGTCCTGTGCAATCGCGAGATCAAGTTCAAGACCTTCCTCGACGAAGCCCGCGCGCTGGGCGCCGAAAAAATTGCTACCGGGCACTACGCACAAATCGCCCATCGCGACGGCGCCTGGTGCCTGCTGCGGGGCATGGACGGCGACAAGGACCAGAGCTATTTCCTGCACCAGTTGGGTCAGGAACAACTGGCCGCGACTTTGTTTCCGATAGGCCATCTTCCCAAGACCGAAGTACGCCGGCTTGCAGCAGAATCCGGGCTGCCGACGGCAAAGAAAAAAGACTCCACGGGAATCTGTTTTATCGGCGAACGCGATTTCCGCGAATTCCTGTCGCGCTACATTCCAGCCAAACCCGGCGATATCCATAGCGTCGATGGCAGCAAGGTCGGCGAACACAGCGGCGTTTTCTATTACACGCTCGGCCAGCGTGAAGGCCTGAACATCGGCGGCGTGAAGGGGCGTGCGGCTGCACCCTGGTTCGTGGTTGGAAAGGACGTGAGCCGAAATCTGTTGGTCGTGGACCAGGGCACGGACAGCGAATGGCTGCTCTCGCAGCAGCTGGATAGCGAGTTCGCGCACTGGATCGCCGGCGCGCCGCCGGCCGGCCGTTTCGAATGCACGGCCAAGACCCGCTATCGGCAACAAGACCAGCCCTGCGCAGTCACCGTGAACCCCGATGGCACTACCCGCGTGGCCTTTACCGAACCGCAACGCGCCGTGACGCCGGGGCAGTCGGTGGTTTTCTACGGTGGCGACGAATGCCTGGGCGGTGCCGTCATCGAGCGCACCGATGCCCGGATCGGGGAAAGACTGCGACAATGGGCCGCATGAGCGAATCATTGAACGACCGCGTCCTCGCCCTCGCCGGCATGTTGCAGGCGATCCGACTGGTCCAGCAGATGGCCGACAACGGCCAGGCTGAAACGCGCCCCCTGGCCGTGTGCATCGAAAGCCTGTTCCGCTTTGATGCCGAATCCACGGCTGCCATTTTCGGAAGTACGGCTGATTTGCAACCTGGCTTGCGTCGCCTCGTCGCCCAACTTGACGGCAGCGGCCGGGACCCGATGCAAACCCGGATCGCGATGAGTTTGCTGAATCTCGAACGCCGTTTCATGAAGTTGCCCGGGATTGCCATAGCCGTTCGCAGCGAACTCGAGGTACTGGCGCCGCAATGCCTCGCCAATGGTCCCACCCACCCTGCTTTGCTGACCCGGCTCGGAGATCTGTATGCCACGCAGATCAGCCCACTCGGGCCGAAAGTCCTGATACAGGGGAACCCGGTCTATTTATCGCAACCCGCACTCGTTGGCGAGGTCCGCGCCTGCCTGCTTGCCGCCCTGCGGTCGGTGGTGCTTTGGCGGCAGCTCGGCGGCAGTTACTGGGATTTCGTCTGGTCGCGGCGTGCAATGGTGGAAACCGCGCAATCACTGATGTAAGCGTGGCATAGCCGCGATCGAAACGGTACCGCAGGGCGCGAGAATCGCGGCTATGCCATGCCGACATGCGATATAATGGCAACTTCAGCGCGCGTGCTATCCGCCTGATTTCCCTGCCGATTCGCTCCAGGAGCCCTCCATGTCCGATACCTTCGCCACCCGCGACCAACTGGTCGTCAATGGCAAGTCCCACACTATCTACAGCCTCACCAAGCTCGGCCAGCGCTTCGACCTCACCCGCCTGCCGTTCTCGATGAAGATCCTGCTCGAGAACCTGTTGCGTTGCGAAGATGGCGTCTCGGTGACCAAGGCTTCGATCGAGGCCGTCGCCAACTGGGACGCGGCCCGGGAGCCGGACACGGAAATCGCTTTCATGCCGGCGCGCGTGGTGCTGCAGGACTTCACCGGCGTGCCCTGCGTGGTCGATCTGGCTGCGATGCGCGATGCCGTGGTCAAACTCGGCGGTTCCGCGTCGAACATCAACCCGCTGATTCCGTCGGAACTGGTGATCGACCATTCGGTGCAGGTCGATTCTTTCGGCAAGCGCTCGTCACTTGACGAAAACGGCGAGATTGAATTTTCGCGCAATGGCGAGCGTTACAGCTTCCTGCGCTGGGGCCAAAAAGCGTTTAATAACTTCAAGGTTGTGCCGCCCAACACCGGTATCGTTCATCAGGTGAATCTTGAAAATCTGGCGCGCGTGGTGATGGAACGCACGATCGACGGCGTGAGTTATGCGTTCCCGGACACCGTGTTTGGCACCGACTCGCACACCACCATGATCAATGGCCTCGGCGTGCTCGGCTGGGGCGTCGGCGGCATCGAAGCCGAGGCGGCAATGCTTGGCCAGCCGAGTTCGATGCTGATTCCGCAGGTCGTGGGCTTCAAACTCACCGGCAAGCTGCCAGAAGGCGCGACCGCCACCGATCTCGTACTCACTGTCACCCAGATGCTGCGCAAGCACGGCGTAGTCGGCAAGTTCGTCGAATTCTACGGCGACGGACTCAACCACCTGCCGTTGGCCGATCGCGCCACGCTCGCCAACATGGCACCGGAATACGGCGCCACTTGCGGCATCTTCCCGATCGACGGCGAAGCGCTGAACTATCTGCGCTTGTCTGGCCGCGAGGAATCGCTGATCGCCCTGGTCGAGGCCTACGCCAAGGCCCAGGGCCTGTGGCGCACCGACGCCGAGGCCGAATACAGCTCGACCCTGCAGTTGGACATGGGCTTAGTGAAGCCCTCGCTGGCCGGCCCGAAGCGCCCGCAGGATCGCGTGCTGCTGTCGGACATGCAGCAGAACTTCAACGACAACGTCGGCGGCCTGACCGCGAACCGCAAGCAGAAGAACGGCGAAGTCGCCAAGTTCGAGGGCGAAGGCGGCGACACCGCCGCTGGCCACGACGATTCGGTCAACGCCGAAGGCTCGATCGCGGTGAAAAATTTCCATTTGAAGGATGGCGCGGTGGTCATCGCCGCGATCACTTCCTGCACCAACACCTCGAACCCGGCAGTTATGCTCGGCGCCGGCTTGCTGGCTCGCAATGCGGTGAAGAAAGGCCTCAAGGCAGCGCCGTGGGTGAAGACCTCGCTCGGCCCAGGCTCGCTGGTGGTCACCGATTATTTGAAGAAGGCCGATGTCCTCGGCGACCTCGAGAAGCTCGGCTTTTTCGTGGTCGGCTACGGCTGCACCACCTGCATCGGCAATTCCGGCCCGCTGCCGGCGGAAGTGTCGAAGGAAATCGCCGCTGGCGATCTGGTCGTGGCCTCAGTGCTCTCGGGCAACCGTAATTTCGAAGGCCGCGTGCATCCGGAAGTGAAGATGAACTACCTGGCCTCGCCGCCGCTGGTGGTCGCCTACGCCCTCGCTGGCACGGTCGACATCGACCTCGACAAGGATTCGCTCGGCACCGGCAGCGATGGCCAACCGGTCTACCTGCGCGACATCTGGCCGAGCACCAAGGAGATCAGCGACACGATCATCGCCTCGATCGGTCCGGACATGTTCAAGAAGAACTATGCCGACGTGTTCAAGGGCGATTCGCGCTGGAACCAGATCGCTTCGCTCGACGGCGAGAGCTACCAGTGGGGTGCCGACTCGACCTACATCAAGAACCCGCCCTACTTCGACGGCATGTCGATGCGCGTCGGCACCATCGACGACATCCACGGCGCGCGCCTGCTCGGCCTGTTCGGCGATTCGATCACCACCGACCACATTTCCCCGGCCGGCAACATCAAGGCCAGCTCACCGGCCGGCAAGTTCCTGCAGGCGCGCGGCGTCGCCCCGGCCGACTTCAACTCCTATGGCTCGCGGCGCGGCAACGACGACGTGATGGTGCGCGGCACCTTCGCCAATATCCGCATCAAGAACCTGATGCTCGGCGGCGAAGAAGGCGGCAACACCCTGCACTACCCTGACGGCGAGAAGCTGGCGATCTACGACGCGGCCATGAAGTACAAGGCCGAGGGCGTGCCGCTGGTGGTGGTCGCAGGCAAGGAATACGGCACTGGTTCTTCGCGTGATTGGGCCGCCAAGGGCACCAACCTGCTGGGCGTGAAAGCGGTGATCGCCGAAAGCTTCGAGCGTATCCATCGCTCCAACCTGGTCGGCATGGGCGTGCTGCCGCTACAGTTCCTGGCCGGCCAGAACGCCGTTTCGTTGGGCCTCAAAGGCGACGAGATGTATTCGATCACCGGCCTGCAGGATGGCGCGGGCAAGGTCGCGGAGGTGATCGCGAAGAAATCCGATGGCAGCGAAATCCGCTTCCAGGCACAAGTGCTGCTGCTGACCCCGAAAGAAGTCGAGTACTTCCGCCACGGCGGCATCCTGCATTACGTGCTGCGGCAGTTGGCGAGCAAGAAGCCTGCTTAGGACTCGCACTGCAGGAGCGGCGTAAGCCGCGACACGGAGCCCTTCGGTACCTCTCGGTCGCGGCTTACGCATCTCCTACAATTCAGGCTTCCAGCTCGCCGAAATCAGCTTCCAATCATCGCCGTCGAGCCGCCAGCCGGTATCCACGTCGTAGACCTGTGCGCGATCGGGCATCCAGCCGCCTGCACCACCACTTGCCGCCAAGGTAAACATAACCCGCGCGCGGTCGCCAGTGA